>JBBPYL010000164.1:0-15527 GCA_038199935.1 Propionibacteriales bacterium
CGGCGAGGACGTCGACATGCTCCGTCTCGGCGGACCCGAGCCGCACGGGCGACGTTCGGGAGTGGTGCACGTGCTCGCCGACAGTGAGGCCGACGCGCTCCAGCGGGCCCGGACCCTCGCCTGCCTGCTCGGCGCCCAGGGCACCTTGGAGCTGAAGAAGATCCAGGACGTCGACCTCTCCGCGATGCTCCCGGAGTCGAAGAAGCGCGCCTACGACGTGCACCCGCTGGTCGAGGCCATCCTCGACGAGGGCACCACCCAGGAGCTGCACGCGCGCTGGGCCCCGAACATCGTCACCACCCTGGGGCGCTTCGGCGGCCGCTCGGTCGGTGTGATCGCCAACAACCCGCTGCGTCTGGGGGGCTGCCTGGACTCGCTGTCGGCGGAGAAGGCCTCGCGCTTCGTGCGGATGTGCGACGCGTTCGGCGTCCCGCTCATCGTCGTGGTCGACGTGCCCGGCTACCTGCCCGGTGTGGGCCAGGAGTGGGACGGCGTCGTACGCCGCGGTGCCAAGCTGCTGCACGCCTTCGGCGAGGCAGTCGTGCCCCGGGTGACCCTGGTGACCCGCAAGACCTACGGCGGCGCGTACATCGCCATGAACGCCCGCTCCCTGGGCGCGACCAAGGTCTTCGCGTGGCCCGGCGCCGAGGTGGCGGTGATGGGGGCGGTCGCCGCCATCCGCGTCCTGCACCGGCGCAAGCTGCTCGAGGTCTCTCCCGACATCCGGCCCCAGGTCGAGGCCGAGCTCGCGGCCGAGCACGAGAAGCTGGCCGGCGGCGTGGACAAGGCGGTCGAGATCGGCGTCGTCGACGAGGTCGTGGAGCCCGGGGACACCCGCACGGCTCTGGCCCGGGCGATCCTCGACGCGGGCCTGGTCCAGCGCGGCGCCCACGGCAACATCCCGCTGTAGGTCAGGCGCTGCGGTTACCCGCGCTCGCTCTCGAACCGAGTCGGGTCGCCAGCACCGACCCGCACTACCTCGGGGACGGCGTCGGACCAGTCGACCACCGTGGTCGGCTCGCGGCCGCACTCCCCCGCGTCGACCACGCCGTCGAGGACGTGGTCGAGCTGCTCCTTGATCAGCCAGCCCTCGGTCAACGGCTCCTCCTCACCAGGCAGCAGCAGGGTGCTGGAGACCAGGGGCTCCCCCAGCTCGCGCAGCAGCGCGGAGACGACGCGGTGGTCCGGGATCCGCACGCCCACGGTCCGCTTC
This sequence comes from Propionibacteriales bacterium, assembly GCA_038199935.1. Classification (GTDB taxonomy): domain Bacteria; phylum Actinomycetota; class Actinomycetes; order Propionibacteriales; family Nocardioidaceae; genus Nocardioides_B. The sequence continues at coordinate 1,214 of JBBPYL010000164.1, forward strand.
TTCGGGTGCGAGAGCCGGCGTGGCACCTCGCGCGTGGCGGGCAGGATGAAGGTGTACGGCCCCGGGGTGGCCGCCTTGACCGCCCGGAAGGCGGCATTGCTCAGCTGCACCAGCTGGCCGAGCTGGGAGAAGTCCGCGCAGACCAGGGTGAAGTGGTGCTGGTCGTCCAGCGAGCGGATCCGGCGCAGCCGCTCGGCCCCGGCCGGGTTGTCCAGCGCCCAGCCCACGGCGTAGGAGGAGTCCGTCGGGTAGGCGACCAGCCCGCCGTCGCGGATCATCGCCGCGACCTGGGAGACCGCCCGCGGCTGCGGGTCGTGCGGATGCACGTCGAAGTAGCGCGCCACGGGAGCGAGCCTACGGCTGAGTCGCTGAGGTGGCGACCGAAGAACGCGGTGGTCCGGCGCATCGAGAGCGCCCCGGCGCGGATCGCTCGGGCGCCGGGTCGCTCGCGGACCCGGCGTGGTTGCGGTAGTCGGTGTGCAGCACGACGTACCCGGCCCGGGCCAGCCAGTCCCGCTCCCGGGACAGCCGCTGACCGGCGGCGTGGGCCCCCGGCGGCCGGACAAGCCTGCTGCCCCCGGCCTGGGAGGCGTCGGGGGCAGCAGGACACACGTGCGGGGCGGGGCGGACCTCAGACGACCTGGTGCAGCCACCGCACCGGCGCGCCGTCGCCGGCGTGCCGGAAGGTCTCCAGCTCGTCGTCCCAGGGCTTGCCGAGGAGCTTGTCGATCTCCAGGAGCAGCGTCGTGTCGCCGAGGGCCGCCTTCACGACCGCGGCCTTGATCCGGTCCTCGGGGATCATGATGTCGCCGTGCAGACCGGTGACGGCGTGGAAGACGCCGAGGTCGGGGGTGTAGGAGAATCGGGCGCCCTCGGTCGACCCGGTGGGCTCCTCGGTGACCTCGAAGCGCAGGTGGTTCCAGCCGCGCAGGGCCGAGGCGAGCGCGGCCGCCGTCCCGAGGTCGGCGGACCAGGAAAGCTCCGCCCGGTAGGCGCCGGCCTGGGCCCCTTGTGGGGTCCACTCCAGGTCGACGGCATGGCCGAGCACACCGGCCGCGGCCCATTCGATGTGCGGGCACAGCGCGGACGGCGCAGCGTGGACGTAGAGAACGCCCCTGGTCGAGATGCGTGCAGTCACCGTGGCCTCCTTTGGATCCGGCGTCGAGATACGCCTTCCCCAGCGGTCTCGCCCGATCACGGAGGCCCTGGCCTGCGCACGCGGTGATGTGAAGTTGTCGGCCCTGCGCCCCCAGTGTGACGCACCGGGAGCCACCTGCGCCACAAGAACCCCACAATTCACCCCGTTCTCAGGCTCAGCGCGTGCCGGACATCCCCTGGTCGGCCGAGCCGGAGAGCCGCTGGGCGGCGTAGATCGGCACGATCGAGACGAGGACCAGGACTGCGGCGACCACGTTGACCACCGGCGCCTGGTTAGGGCGGAAGAGGTTGTTGAAGATCCAGATCGGCAGGGTCTGCTGCTGCGGGCCGGCGGTGAAGGTGGTCACGATGATCTCGTCGAAGGAGAGCGCGAAGGCGAGCAGCCCTCCGGCCAGCAGCGCCGAGCGCAGCATCGGGAAGGTGACCAGCCGGAAGGTGGTGAAGGTCCCCGCGCCGAGGTCCATCGAGGCCTGCTCCAGGTTGCCCCCCATCCGCCGGAGCCGGGCCTGGACGTTGTTGAACACCGTGACGATGCAGAAGGTCGCGTGGGCCACCACGATCGTGGCGAAGCCGAGGTCGATGCCCAGGATCGTCCGGAAGCCGTTGTTCAGGGCCAGTCCCGTGACGATGCCGGGCAGCGCGATGGGCAGGATGATCAGCAACGAGACCACGTTGCGGCCGAAGAAGCGGGTCCGCTGGAGGGCGAGGGCAGCCATCGTGCCCAGCACGAGCGCGACCACGGTGGCCAGGCAGGCCACCTGGACACTGACCCACAGCGCGTTGCGGGCCCCCTGGGATGCAGCGGCCAGCTGCCACCACCGCAGGGTCAGGTCCGGCGGCGGCCAGGCGAAGGTGCGGCTGCTGTTGAAGGAGTTCAGCACCACCAGCCCGAGGGGGACGTAGACCACGACCAGGACGAGGCCGGTGAAGCCCAGCAGGGCGAGACGCAGCGGGCGGGAGACCCCCATCGGCGAGCTCACAGGTTCTCCAGGGCGCCGGTACGACGGACCGCGGCCAGGTAGACGAGCATGACCACGACCGGCACGGTGGCCACCGCGGCGCCGAAGGGCAGGTTGTTCGCGGCGCCCACGCTGTCGTAGACCACGTTGCCGAGCATCTGGTTGGTGCCGCCGACGATCTTGACCGCGATGTAGTCGCCCATGCTCAACGAGAAGGTGAAGATCGACCCGGCGACCAGGGCGGGGAATACGATCGGCAGCACGACCCGCCGCACGGTCACACCGATGGGTGCTCCGAGGTCCGCCGAGGCCTCCAGCAACGAGTCCGGCAGACGCTCGAGCCCGGCGTACACGGGCAGGATCATGTAGGGCAGCCAGAGGTAGGCGAGCGTGACCACGGTCGCGGCCAGGCCGTAGCCGGGCGAGCCCAGACCGAACGGGGTGAGCACCCAGTCCAGTAGCCCGCCCTGGGAGAGCATCCCTCGCCAGGCGTAGGCCTTGACCAGGTACGACGCCCACAGCGGCATCAGCACGGCGATGACCAGCACCCGCTGGGTGCGCGAGGAGGCCACCTTGGCCATGAAGAAGGCGATGGGCAGCGCCAGCAGGGCGTCCAGCACGGTGACCAGCACGGCGGTGCCCAACGTGCGCAGGGTGATGGTGCGGTAGACGTCGATCGTGAGCAGCTGGCGAAAGTTCTCCAGGGTCGGCACGCGCTCGATCTCACCGGTGAAGGAGTTCTGCCCCCAGAAGGCGGTCAGGAACAACGCCGCCAGGGCCCCGAGGTAGGCCACCCCCAGCCACAGCATCGGTGGCGTGAGGAGCAGCCCGACCCGGAGCCCCGGACGGCGTTGCAGGAGTCCCGACAAGCTCAGCCCTTGACCTCGGTCCACGCCTGGGTCCACCGGCCGTAATCGGTGCAGGTGGCGTCGGTCCGACCGTCCAGGCACTCCTCGATCGGGGTGTTCCAGAACCAGATCTTGTCCGCGTAGGCCGCGTCACCGGCGTGGTAGGTGTCGCAGAAGCCGGGGTCGGAGGTCTCCTCACAGGCCAGGCTGTTCGAGGGTGCCTCACCGAAGTACTCCGCGACGGCCGCGTTGGCCGTGGGGCTGGTGATGTGGTCCATCCAGGCGTAGGCGCAGTTGGAGTTCGCCGAGTCGGCCGCCACCATCCAGGTGTCCGACCAGCCGGTGGAGCCCTCGTCGGGCAGCACCGCCTCGACCTTGACCTTCTCGCCCTCCAGCACGTTGGCGATGACCTGCCAGGTGGTGCCCACCGTCGAGTCGCCGGTGGTGAACGCCTGGATCTCCTTGAGGTAGTCCGACCAGTACTCCGAGACCCCCGACCTCTGCTTCTTGAGCAGGTCCACCGCGGCGGCGAGCTGGTCCTCGTCGAGGGCATAGGGGTTCTCGATGCCCAGGTCCGGCTGGGTGTTCATCAGGTACAGCGCCGCGTCGGCGATGTAGATCGGCGAGTCGTACGCCGTGACGCTGCCCTGGGTCTCCTCGGACGGCTCGAAGACCGCCGACCAGCTCGTCGGCGCCTCGGAGAGCTTGTCGGTGCGCCACATCAGCAGGTTGGCCCCCCACCCGTGCGGCACGCCGTACATCTGGCCGTCCACCGAGTTCCAGTCGCGGTCCTTAAGGAAGTCGGTCAGGTCGGCGTAGTTGGTGAGCAGGTCGGTGTTCACCGGGGCCACGTCGCCGGCGGCGATCAGCCGCAGGGACGCGTCGCCGGAGGCCGAGACCACGTCGTAGTCCCCGGTCTTCATCAGGTTGACCGCCTCGTCGGAGGTCCCGAAGTACTTCACGTTGGCCTGGCAGCCAGTCTCCTTCTCGTACGAGCTGACCCAGTCCACCGCCGTGTCGGTGCTGCCGTCCTCCGCGTAGCCGGGCCAGGCCAGGATGTTTACCTGGCCCTCCATGTCGCCCAGCGACTCCTTCATCGGCACGTCGGGAGCGGTGAAGCCGGAGCCCTGGGCGCCACCTCCACCTCCGCCCCCGCCGGACTCCTGGTCCGCGCCGCCGCAGGCGGTCAGCCCGAGGGCGAGTGCGCACGCGCTGGCCGCGACGGTCAGGCTGGTGCGTGGTCTGAGCAGGTTCATCGGTTCTCCTCCATGGTTGTGCCTAGGACCCCACCGGTGTCGTCGGGACGCCGCCGAGGTCGACGACGTGCTCGCGGGCGAAGCTGAGCCGTACCTGTTCCCCACGGCGCGCGAGCGCGCCGTGCGGGGTGCTCTCGAGGTTCTGCTGCATCACGCTGAGCCGCCCACCGTCGGCGAGGTCGACGATCGTGTGGGTGGCCGACCCGAGGTAGACCACGTCGGTCACGGTGCCCGTGAGGCTCATGACACCGTCCCGGTCCTGCTCCGCGCTCGGGTCCGGCTCGTCCCGGGCGTGCAGCCGGAGTTTCTCCGGCCGGATGCTGAAGGGTCCCGACCGGCCGAAGACCCGTGCCGCCACGTCGTCCTCGAGCAGGTTGGAGGTGCCCACGAAGCCAGCCACGAACGTCGTCGCCGGGTGCTCGTAGAGGTCGACCGGCGTGGCGACCTGCTCGACGCGCCCCTGGTGGAAGACCGCGATGCGGTCGCTTAGGGTGAGGGCCTCCTCCTGGTCGTGGGTGACGAACACGAAGGTGATCCCGACCTCGCGCTGGATCTCCTTGAGCTCGATCTGCATCTCCCGACGCAGCTTGAGGTCCAGCGCTCCCAAGGGCTCGTCGAGCAGCAGCACCCGGGGTCGGTTGACCAGGGCGCGGGCCAGGGCCACCCGCTGGCGCTGCCCCCCGGAGAGCTGGTGGGGACGGCGGTCGCCGTACGAGGTGAGCCGGACGCTCTCCAGCGCAGCGACGGCCCGCTCCGTCCGCTCCGCCCGCGGCACCTTTGTGACCCGTAGGCCGTACTCCACGTTCTGCTGGACGCTCATGTGCGGGAAGAGGGCGTAATCCTGGAAGACCGTGTTCACGTCCCGCGCGAAGGGCGGCGTCCCGGTGACGTCGACGCCGTCGAGGTCCACCCGGCCGGCCGTGGGCCGCTCGAAGCCGGCGATCAGCCGGAGCACGGTGGTCTTGCCCGATCCCGAGGGGCCGAGCATCGAGAAGAACTCCCCGTCGCGGATCTCCAGATCCACCCCGTCCACGGCGTGCACCGGCCCGAAGTTCTTGCGGAGACCACGGAGCCGGATGGAGACCGGCATCGGTGGCGTCGTCATCGCCGAAGTCACGCCCGGAGTATGGCAGGACCAGACCGTCGGAATCGATCACGAAACGGCGTCGATCCCACCGGATCCGTGGTAGGCCAGGCCACCCACGCACCGTTCCAGTCCTCCCGCTCGGGGACCAGCACCCGGCGACCTCGGCCCCGCCCTGGGCCGCGAGCACGCAGTACTCGAAGGCCGGTTCCAGGCTCAGCTCGGTGCTGTCCCCGGGCTGCAGCCGGATCTCCGCCCCCAGAGGGGGTGCGTACGCGGCGCGTCGAGGCGGGGTACGGGTGTGGTCCGGCCGAGCCGGACCTCACGCGCCGGGAGAGGCTCATGCCCGGCCTCGAAGGTGCTCGCCTTGCCACCTCGTCGGCCGCTCGGGGAGATACGAAATTGTTTCCTCGCGAAACAGTCTGGCAACAGAGCCAACCGTTGGGGGCGAACGGCGACGCGGAAAACCCGAGTACTCCTACTCATGACATTCTCCTGAGCAGGGTGCAAGATCAGCACACGCCGGTGCCACGGGGGCTCGGCGGAGCATCAGGAGAAAGACATGAATCGACCCTCCCTGCCCACCATGGGCAGTCGTTCCACCAAGCTCACCGGCGCGGCGGTGGCCAGCGCCGTCGCACTCGCCGTCGCCGGAGCGGGCTCGCCGGCCGTCTCCGCGCCGACGGACCAGTGCCCCAGCGCCACGCCGATCTCCAGCCTCGCCGCCGGCCAGTCCGTCGACGGTCTGACGGTCTCCCAGGGCACCACCCCGGAGCCCTTCACCGGGGAGGTGCTCGGGGTGCTCAACGACGGCATCGCGCCGGGGCTCGACATGATCCTGGTCCGGCTCAGCTCCGCTGAGGTCGACCGGGTCGGGATCTGGGCCGGGATGTCCGGCTCGCCGGTCTACGCCGCGGACGGCACCCTGATCGGCGCCGTCTCCTACGCGCTCTCCTTCGGACCCTCACCGGTCGCGGGGGTGACCCCCGCCGGGGACATGCAGGACCTGCTGGCCAGCGCTCCGGCCAACCGGCTCCACCCCTCGCTGCACGCCGAGCTCGACGGCAAGCTCAAGGATCGTTTGGTCCAGGACGGCACTCTCACCCGCGCCCAGGCCGACCAGGGCATGAGCCAGCTGAAGCTCCCCTTCGGTCTGGCCGGACTGCCGCAGGCCCGCGTCAAGGCCGTGGCCAAGAAGCTCAAGATCGACCTGACCGGGATGCGTCTGGCCGGGGTCGGCAACGCCGCCGCAGCCGCAAACTTCGACACCACCCTGGTCGCGGGCGGCAACGTGGCCGCGGCCCTGTCCTACGGCGACATCACCGCCGCCGGCGTCGGCACGGTGACGGCGGTCTGCGGCAACGAGGTGCTGGGCTTCGGTCACCCGATGCTGCACAGCGGCCCCTCCACCCTCTCCTTGCACGCCGCCGACGCGATCTACGTCCAGGAGGACCCGGTCTTCGGCGGCTTCAAGGTGGCCAACATCGCCGCCGAGCCGGTGGGCACCATCACGCAGGACCGGCTCGCCGGCATCAAGGGCGACGAGGGAGCGGGCCCGGCGACGGGCCAGATCACCTCGCGGATCAGCGCGGAGAGCCGGGTCCGCGACGGCGAGACCAAGGTGACCGTCCCCGAGTACATGCCCGACATCGCCTTCGCGCACATCCTGGCCAACGAGGGCCGGGTCTTCGACGGCTACGGGAAGGGCGGGGCCAACGTCGACTGGAGCGTCTCGGGCACCCGGGAGGACGGCAGGCCGTTCAGCATCTCCCTGCGCGACGTCTACGCCAGTGAGTACGACATCACCTTCGAGTCCGTCCTCGACGTCATCGACGCCCTCTACCTGCTGGAGTACAACGGGGTCGAGGACATCACCATCGACAACGTCGACTACAACGCGGACCTGACCCGCAGCTACGACCACTACGTCATCAAGAAGACGGAGATGAAGGTCAAGGGCACGTGGACGACGATCAGCAAGAAGAACCGCCTGCCGCTGCGCGCCGGATCGCGCAAGCCCTTCCGGATCACGGTCGAGTCGCCCGACTCGGGCACCAAGAAGGTCGTCCAGGCCCTGCGCATCCCGCAGGACGCCGCCGGTCGCTACGCCCGGGTACGGATCACCGGGGGAAACAGCTACTACAACGACGACTACTTCTACTACGACGAGTACGACAACGGTCGCGACCAGACCTTCGACCAGATCCTGGACAGCGTGAAGAGCGCGCCGCGCAACGACGACGTCGTCGTCGGTCTGGAGGTCTACAACAACCGGGGTCGCCTGATCGACAACCCGCAGCGCGGGCGGTCCACCGGGCTGGTCGTCGACGGTCGGAAGAACTTCCGCGCCGTCATCCGCTGACCTCGGAGCCCCGCCGGCACGAGCCAGCACACCACTGAACCAGGGGCGGGTCGACCTTCGGGTCGGCCCGCCTCTGGCGTGTCGGGTGGACCCGGGTCAGGACACGGGGTCGTAGCCGCAGATGTCCTCGGCCTCGACCGGCGTCCCCGGGTCGGCCGAGGGGGATGCCCCAGGCGTCGGGCTCGCGCTCGGGCTCGCTCCGGACCGGGCCCCTCGGGGACCTCCGGCACCGGAGGGGGGGACGAGCGCCCGGCGGACGACCTCCCGCATCCACGCGAAGTCGGGGTCACCGGGCAGGAAGCGCTCCGAGGACACGAACGCCACCGAGGTGACCTTGGCGTCCTTCACCGCGAGGCTGAGCTCGACAAAGGCCGGCAGCAGCGCCCGCGGGATGTCGGTGCGGACGATCCGCTTCCCGGCCGCGGCCAGACCCTGGTAGCGGCGGATCAGGTTCACCGGCCGCGCCTCGTTGATGATCGCGTCGACCATGCACCGCTGCCGCTCCATCCGCCGGTAGTCGTCGGAGCCGTAACGACCGCGGGAGTACCACAGGGCCTCGAAGCCGTCGAGACGCTGGTCGGGTCCGGGCTGGAGGTAGCGCTCAGGGGGGATCTGGAGGTCGGTGTTGCCGCCGACCGGGATCGGCTCGTTGATGTTCACGCTCACCCCGCCCATCGCGTCGACGATCCGGCGGAAGCCCTGGAGGTTGACCAGCAGGTAGTAGTCGACGGTGAGGCCCAGACTCCCGCCGACCGCCAGCTTGAGCGCGTCCGCCCCCTCGTTGTCGCTGCGGCCGAGGATGCCCGGGTTCAGCGCCGGGACCTGGGAGTAGACGGCGTTGAGGATGAAATTGCCGGGATCGCCGACCCCGGTGAACCCGTCAGGGTAGGCCTCGTGCAGCGGGCTGCCGACCGGGAACTGGGCGCGGGCCAGGTTGCGCGGCAGGCTGAACAGCGTGGTCCGGCCCGTCCGGGTGTTCATGCTGACCAGGATCATCGAGTCCGTGCGCACCCCGATCCGGTTCACCCCGCCGTCCCCGCCCAGCAGGAGCAGGTTCACCCGCTCCTGACCGGCCCATGGGTCCTCTGCGGTGGCCTCCTCGGGGACCGTCGCGCTCTCCGTGTCGGCGAAGACCTCCTCGACCAGGTCGGCCTGGACCAGGGCGTACCGCGCGCTGAGCACCACCGGAGCGGCCACGGCCGTGCACAGCGCAACCACGACGACGTAGCCCACCGCGCTGTGCCAGCGGGGGCGGTGGTGCGGGCGGACCAGGGCGTACGTCGTCGCGACGAGCGCCGCCCAGGCCAGGAGTCCGCACCCGAGAACGACGGCCGCGACCTTCAACCGGGTCGGGTCGACAGCGACTCTCAGCAGGACCCCCGGGTCACGCACGACGTACCAGGTCCCCACGCCAGCCAGCGCGAGCGTGGTCAGGCCGAGGAGGTAGCCCAGCCGGCGTCGGCGGGTCCAGACCAGGCCGGCACCGGGCAGCAGCGCGCCGAGCAGGGTCACGCCGAGCGTGCCGCCGAGCCCGCGGGCGCGACGCGTCGTCGACTCCTCGTCGCCGTCCCTGGCCATCGCGCTCATCTGCCTCGTCTGCTGCATCCGGGTGCCTGCGGCGACAAGTATCGCCCGCCCGGGGCGCCCGGGGCGTGACAACGCCGCCGACCACCTATCCTTGCCGCTGTCGTCGTCGGTGCAGAGGAGCTGGTCGGGTGAGCGCGGGAACGGTCAGGGGCACGCGCACCGGCGAGGGCCCCGTCGGCCCCGAGCAGCCCTCCGGCTCCTCACCCTCCCGTCGCACGCTCGGGGTCCCGCTCTTCGTCGGGCTCTGCGCGGTGTTCACCGTCGCGCTGCGGCTGCCCTACCTGACCGAGCCGCTGGTCCCCGACGAGGCCGGGCTGATGATCATCGCCCAGCACTGGTCGCAGGGTCCGTTCCTCTACGGCGACTTCTTCGTCGGCCGCGGGATCATGCTCGTCCTGCTCTTCGTGCTCGGAGACGTCATGGGCGGCGCCCTCGGGCTGCGCATCCTGGCCTGCATCTTCGCGGTCCTGATGGTCCTCGGGTCCGGATGGGTCGGTCATCTGCTGCGTGGTCCCGCGGGTGCGCGCTGGGCCGCGCTGGTCGCCGCGTCGTACAGCTCGACCTACGCGTTCTCCTCCGAGGGGATGAACGAGCGGCTGGTCGGGGCCGTCTTCGTGGTCACCTGCTGCGGGCTGGTCCTGCGGGCGGTCCGGGAGCCTCGCCGCTGGCTGTTCGCCGTCGGCGCCGGGGTGATGGGCACCCTGCCGCTGCTGGTCGTCCAGAGCTTCGCCGAGGGCCTCCTCTTCGCGACCATCGTCATCATCGGCTCCTGGCGGGCCCGGACGTTGGCCGGCGCCGACGCCGTCCGGCTCTTCGTGGGCGGGCTGGTCGGGGGGCTGCTGGTCCTGGCCGCGCTCGCCGTGGCCATCGCGACGACCTGGCTGACCTGGTCGCAACTGTGGTTCCAGATGGTGGCCTACCGCGCGATCGCCAATGGCATCGTCGGGCAGGACACCGGGGCCCCCGAGCGCCGCTTCCAGGTCCTGATGCTCATCGCCCTGCTCACCGGGGTCTTCGTCCTGGCGGCAGGACTGGTGGCCGGCTACCCCCGGGTCCGGCGCGATCGCGCCCTGTACCCGGCCTGGTGGGCGCTGGTGGCGATGCTCGGCCTGTGGGTGCTGAGCATGAAGGCGGGGGGCGACTGGTGGGCCGACTACCTGCTCCAGCCGATGCCGGCGCTGGCCCTGGGCGCCGCGATGCTCATCCCGTCCGGCGGCCGGGCGGCGATCACCCTGCGCGCCGGCGTGGCGATCGCCGTGGTCTCCGCGGTGGTGGCGACCTGGATGGGCATCTACAAGCCGCTGCTCGGCACCCCGCTGAACGAGGCCGCGGTCGGCCACTGGATCGACGACAGCGCCGAGCCGGCCGACACCGCGTTCGTGACCTGGGGCAAGGCCAACATCGTCTACAGCGCGGACCGGACCAGCTCCTACCCGTACTTATGGAGCCTGCTCACCCGCACCCTGGACCCGGACCTCGAGGACCTGCTGACGATCATGCGCGGCCCCGACGCGCCGACCTGGATCGTGGAGTGGATTGACGTCAACACCTGGGGCCTCGACGACTCCGGCGAGCTGGCCCAGATCATCGAGGCCGACTACGTCCTGGTCGGCGCTCCCTGCGACAAGCCCACCTACCTCCTGCGCAGCGCGCAGCGCACCCTGGCTCCCCTGCCGGACGCGGCCGAGTGCGGCTACCAGTGACCTCGCGCCGGGTACGCACCGATGGATGACCTCCCCGCCCGGGTAGGCGACGCCTTCACCGACGCCCTCCCCCGGTTGGCGCTAGCCGCGGCGCTCGTGGTCATCGGCTACCTGCTCTCGCGGCTGGTCCGGTGGGTCCTGCACGGCGTGCTCGTCCGGCGTCGTACGCCCAGCTTCGCCCAGGTGATGAGCATGCTCGCCGGCTGGATGGTGCTGACCACGCTGGTGCTCGCCGCCGTGGTCGTCGTGCTGCCCTCGGTCAAGCCGGTGGACCTGCTCGGCGGCCTCGGCTTCTTCTCAGTCGCTATCGGCTTCGCCTTCCGCGACATCTTGGAGAACCTCCTCTCCGGAGTCCTGCTGCTGCTGCGTCAGCCGTTCCGCTCCGGGGACCAGATCACCGTGGTCGAGCAGTCCGGGACGGTCGAGGCGATCACCATCCGGGAGACCCGGATCAAGACGTTCGACGGGCAGCTGGTCCTGGTGCCTAACCGGGACGTCTACAAGAACGTCATCACCGTGAGCACCCACTACGCGAGCCGGCGGATCTCCTTCGTCATCGGCATCGCCTACGAGAACGACGCCGCGCTGGCGTGCGAGGTGATCGAGCGCAGCCTGGCGGTCCTCGAGCGGGTGGACCAGAAGCCGGCCCCGGAGGCGCTGGTGATGGACCTCGGAGCCTCCACGGTCGACATCGACGTCCGGATCTGGTGCGGCCCGGACCAGCACGAGACCGCGGTCGCCCTCTCCCGGGCCATCACCACGGCCAAGAACGCACTCGACGAGGCGGGGATCGAGATGCCTGCGGACATCCTCGCTCTCCAGGCCACCCCCAGCCTGAAGGCCGCGCTCCAAGGCGACGCCGAGGTGACCCCCGGAGGTGCTGTGCGCGCACCGCATGCCGGGCCCAGACCGGAATAGCCGGACCCGGGAGGAGGTTGCCACCAACCGTGAGCCTCTCCCCCTCGAACGCGTCTGCCTCTGGCCCTTCTGGTCTCTCCGGTCTGACCCTGTCCGTCCTCGACCTGGTCCCGGTCCGGTCCGACCAGAGCTCCGGCGACGCGCTGGCCGCGATGCGCGAGCTGGCCCGCGCCGCCGACGACCTCGGCTACCACCGGTACTGGGTGGCCGAGCACCACAACATGCCGGCCGTCGCCTCGACCAACCCCCCGGTGCTGATCGCGATGCTCGGGGCGGTCACCTCCCGGCTGCGCGTCGGTTCGGGCGGGGTGATGCTGCCCAACCACGCGCCCCTGGTCGTGGCCGAGCAGTTCGCGCTGCTCGAGGCGGCCTACCCCGGCCGGGTGGACCTCGGCATCGGCCGGGCTCCGGGCACCGACCCGGTGACCGGCTTCGCGCTCCGGCACGGCGCGGGTGGCGTCGGGGAGGACGCGGTGTCCCGCTTCCCCCAGTACGTCGAGGACGTCCAGGCGATGATGGCCAGGGAGGGGGTCGGCGTCTCGGTGCAGGGCCGTCAGCAGGTGCTGCGCGCGACACCCGAGGCGACCAGCGTGGCGCCGGTGTGGCTGCTCGGCTCCTCGGACTATTCGGCCCGGCTCGCCGCCTCGCGCGGTCTGCCCTACGTCTTCGCGCACCACTTCTCCGGCTCGGGAACGGCGGAGGCTCTCGAGCTCTACCGCTCGACGTTCCAGCCCTCCGAGCAGCTGGCCGCGCCTCGGACCTTCCTCACCGTCAACGTCTCCGTGGCCCCCACCGAGTCGGAGGCGAGACTCCGGGCCCTCCCCCAGCTCCAGATGATGCTGGCGCTGCGTACCGGTCAGCCGTTGGGTCCGCAGGTGCTCGTGGAGGAGGCCGAGAAGGTCGCCCTCTCCGTGCCTCAGCAGGAGATGGTCGACGCGATGGCCGGCCGTTGGGTGATCGGCGACCGGGACAGTGCCCGGGCCCAGGTGGCCGAGCTCGCGGCGACGTACGACGTCGACGAGGTGATGGTGGTCCCGGTGGCCGGAGCCCACGTCGGCACCGACCCCACATCCTCGCCGAACCGGGTCGACGCCCTGCGCCTGCTCGCCGCCTGACCCTCCGGGCCGCCCGCACCGACCGCACCGCCCGCACCGACCGCCACAATCGCGCACAGCCACCCTTGTGCCGCCGCGCACCTGCCTCCACGACGACGTGAGGCGGCCGTACACCTGGTGGGGCGGGTGGGGCTCGAACCCACGACCCAAGGAGTCGTTCACGGGCTCGTCATCGTGGGTCAGTCACGGCACCAGACCGGACCACCGGCTTCCATCGCCGCTCGAATGCGATCGTTCTGCCGAACGTCCCAGGCCGTGGTCTCCGAGTTCATGGGCAACGGCACGAGGACGCTCACCGTCGATGCGAAAGGGGTCGCGAGATCACCTAGCGAAGTTCGATGAGCAGGTCACCCGAATTCACCATCTCGACGATCTGCCCGATGAGCGGTTCACACCATGCCAGCAACGCCGCCCGGCGGGTGTTTCCGGTGCGGACCCAGACGACGGCGGGCGCCTCACGACCGGTAGCGACCATGTCGGCGAAGTCTTCGTCCTTCGTTACGATCACGGATTGGTAATCCAGCGCGTATCGCCAGATGTCACGGTTCGGTGCGTCGGCCGGACCGATCTCGGCGACGTGCTCAGCCATGCGTCCGTGCTCGCGCAGCAGGCCCACGAGAGCCGGTGGCAACTGCGCGTCGACCAGGAACCGCATCGATTACGAAGCAACCACGATGGCGTGGTCTGCCTGCGCCGCGGCGTAGGCCAGACATGCCCTGATGTCCTCCGCAGCCAGGTAGGGATAGTCCTCCAGGATCTCAGCCTCGTCCGCGCCTTCCGCGAGCAGCGAGAGGACGTCAGCGATCCGCATCCGAGTGCCTCGGATGGCAGGGCGCCCATGGACGACCTCGGGGTCGATCGAGATGCGATCCAGCAGGGACATCGTGGAAGACTACAGAGCAGCGGCGTCGAGACCCACGGAGCGACGAACCTACGACGACCGCTCCCATCAGCTCCGCTCGGGCTATCGTCGGCCTGCCCCCGTCGCAGAGGCAGCGGGATGACGCTGGTTCTGGGCAACACGCGTCGTAACACTCGAGGCAGGAGTCGGCACCCCCACTCGCACACGTCAGCGGCAGATCCGGACGTTCCGTAAGACGATCCCCTTCCGGCGCAGCACCCCGTTGGCGCTGTTGGCATCCGGCCATTGCGTACGGCGCCAGGTCTCCTTGGACCGCACAGCCTGTCAAACCGACGACGTCGCGGCGTGATTGTGACCGCCGCCACCTGTCCGTCACTGCCGGCGTGTCAACAATCCCTTGACTCGTTCCAGAGACAGGGGCAGGTTGGATCGTGATGGATCGTTCGAGCAGAGACCTGTTGC
>JBBPYL010000165.1:0-3293 GCA_038199935.1 Propionibacteriales bacterium
CCGCGGGCCACCTCGAAGACCGCGAAGTCGACCCGGGGGTTCTGCAGGACCATCCGCGCCGACTTGGGGCCCGACGCGTCGGCCCGGATGACCAGCCGCTCGTCGATCACGACGCCGTCGGTGGAGGTCATCCCCACCTTGCGCCCCATCCCCTTGAAGATGTGCGAGATCATCCGGGCCGTGGTGGTCTTGCCGTTGGTGCCGGTCACCGCCACGATCGGGATTCGGCTCGGGGTCCCGGGGGGGAAGAGCATGTCGACCACGGGCTTGGAGATGAACTGCGGGTCGCCGATGGTCGGGTGGGTGTGCATCCGGAAGCCGGGGGCCGCGTTGACCTCACAGATCGCGCCCCCCGTCTCGCGGACCGGCTCAGTGATGTCGGGGCAGATGAAGTCGATGCCCGCGATGTCGAGCCCGACCATCCGGGCGGCCTCCTCGGCGATCTCGACGTTCTCGGGATGGGCCTCGAAGGTCCGGTCGATGGAGATGCCGCCGGTCGACATGTTGCCGGTGAGGGTGAGCTTGACCATCTCGCCGGCCGGCGGCACGTCGCCCAGGGCGTACCCCTGCTCGGCGAGGAGCGCCAGAGCCGCGTCGTCGACTCGGATCCGGGTGAGCACCTTCTCGTGCCCCACCCCGCGACGAGGGTCGGCGTTGGTGAGGTCGACCAGCTGCTCGACGGTGCTGGTGCCGTCGCCCACGACGTGGGCCGGCACCCGCTCGGCCACCGCGGCCAGCCGGCCGTCGATGATCAGGCAGCGGTAGTCCTTGCCGGTGATGTAGGACTCGACGATGACCGTCCCGCGCCGGGACTGGCCCTGCGCGATGACGAAGGCCTCACGGACGTCGTCCTCGTCCTGGACGTCCAGACAGACTCCGCGCCCGTGGTTGCCGTCCAGCGGCTTGACCACGACCGGGAAGCCGATCCGCTTCGCGACCGAGACCGCCTGGTCGGCGGTGCGCACCGAGTCCTGCTTGGGCACCGGGAGGCCCGCGGCGCCGAGCAGCCGGGTGGTCAGGTCCTTGTCGGAGGCGACGTCGACGGCGATGGCGCTGGTGGCCGAGGTCATCGTCGCCCGGATCCGCTCCTGGTGGACGCCTTGACCGAGCTGGACCAGGGAGTGCTGGTTGAGCCGGATCCACGGGATGTCGCGCGAGGAGGCCTCGTCGATGATGGCCTGGGTCGACGGCCCGAAGGCGGTGCGCTCGGCGCGAAGGATGAACGACTCCAGCTCCTGCGCCCAGTCCAGGTCGGGGTCGGAGTCGACGAGGTGGTTGACCAGCCGCACTGCGAGCCGGGCGGCGGCCAGGCCGACCTGCTCCTCGACGTAGCCGTAGATGATGTTGTACTTCCCGGGCTGCCCCTTGACCTGCCGGGTCTTTCCGCGCCGGATGTCGTGGCCGACGACCTGCTGGAGCGCCAGGGCGACGTGCTCGGCGACGTGGCCGAGCCAGGTGCCCTCCCGCAGACGCTCCACGAACCCGCCCCGTCGGCCGCGGGAGCAGGAGTGCTCACGCAGGCCTGGCAGATAACCCAGCAGCTCCTCGGTGAACCCGGGCAGCAGGTTGGTCGGGAAGTGCTCGAGCGAGCCGAGGTCGACCACCAGGTGGATCGCCTGCTCGTAGGACCAGATGTTGGCCCCTCGGTAGACGCGGGTCTCCAGGGCGGTGAGGTCGGGGGAGGGGCTGAGCGCTGGGCTCACGACGGATCTCCTTCGGGGTGCCGCCGGGCGCGTCGGCGGCGCAGGACGGTGGGGGAGGCGTCATCAGCGGCGATGTCGCGGGCCAACCGTCGCAGGTCCCGGCCCGCCACCGCCAGTTCGGCCGCCTCGTCGGGGTCGAACAAGGGGTCCGCGACGACCAGGACCTTGTCGGTGAGGTCGAACACCGCCCCGTGCGGCAGGACGTGCAGGACCACTCCGGAGGCCAGCAGCGGCGCCGTACGCCGGGCCTCGAACGCGTTGGAGACGACCTGGCGTCCGTCGAACACGGTCACCACGCCACGGCCGAGGACGCGCAGCAACTCGTGACCGTCCTCGCAGGTGACCAGGGCGGCGGTGTCCTCGTCGATGCCGATGCCGAGCAGTCCGGGACTCTGCGCCACCAGCATCAGCAGCCGCCCGTAGCGGTTGCGCTGACCGAAGTGCTGGTCGATGACTACGTCGCGGATCAGACCGAGTCCCGCGGCGAGCTGGGTCATCCTCTGCTTGGGGGTGGAGCCACCGGTGCCGAAGGCGACCATGTGCGAGGACTGAATGCTGGCCCCCGCGCTGGTCCCGGCCACCACCACCCCGCGCTGCCGCGCGGCCAGGATGGCGTCACCGAAGGCTGTGCCGTTGACGATGGCCGATAGCTTGAGCTGGTTGCCGCCGGTCATGAAGATGCCGGTGACGTCGTCGAGCCGGCGAACCATCTCGGGGTCCTCGGCCTCGGCGCGGCTCTCCGGTCGTGCGGCGACCACCTCGGCCGCGCCGAGCTTGCGGAACAGCGCGTCGTAGACCTCAATGATCTCCGGTCCCAGCGACGACGCGGTCGGGATGACGGCGATCTTGGCCCGCTCACCACCGGCCAGGGCGACGAACTCGGTCAGGACGGTACGGCGGCCCAGCTTGTCCTCGGCACCACCGATGGCGAGGAGGGGACCGGGGCCGGGAGACTGCTCCTTGGTGCCGAGGGGCGAGGGCAGGAGTTCTGGCTCGTTCGGCATGCGCGGCAGCCTACGGGGTGCGAGAGTTGTCCTCGTGACGGACCTTCGACGCCTCGTGGTGATGCGACACGGCAAGGCCGAGCCCTACGGAGCCTCGGACCGCGACCGTGAGCTCACGCCCCGCGGGGTGGCCGACTGTCAGGACGCAGGGCGTCACCTGGCGGCGCGCGGCTGGGTCCCCGAGCTCGCGGTGGTCTCCAGCGCGGTCCGGACCAGGATGACCTGGCAGGCGATGCAGGAGGGGCTGGCCGCGCGACCTCGTGAGCAGGTGGAGGACGTGCTCTACCACGGTGACGCCGAGGAGACCCTCGAGCCGCTGCAGGGGATCGACCCGGGGATCCGCACCCTGGCCTGGGTGGGCCACAACCCGACGGTCACCAGTCTCGGCACTCTGCTCGACGACGGGGACGGCGACCCGACCGCGGTCACCGGCCTGCTGGGCGGTTTCGCCGCCGGGGCCCTGGCCGTCTACGAGGTCGAGGTGCCGTGGGCAGAGCTGGGCCCGGGCGCCGGCCGCCTGGTCGACTTCTACGTCGGACGCTCCTAGGTGCGCTCGGGGGTCACGGCTCGGACGTGGTCCAGCCGG
>JBBPYL010000166.1:0-6660 GCA_038199935.1 Propionibacteriales bacterium
CGAGCAGCAGGGCGGGCAGCTGGACGAGGCCACCACCCCCGACCACGGCGTCCACGAAGCCCGCGGTGAGCCCGGCCAGGCCAAGGAGCACGAGCAGCCACAGCGACGGGTCCTCCACCGAGTCACCTAACCATGAGCGACGGTGTGGTCGAGTGGCAGTATCGGCGTATGCGCATCGTCTCGCTGCTGCCCTCGACGACCGAGATCCTCTTCGACCTCGGGGCCGGGGAGGACGTCGTGGGTGTCACCTTCGAGTGCGACCACCCACCCCAGGCCCGGGAACGGACGATCGTGTCCACCAGCGCCCTGCCCGAGGGGCTCACCGCCGCCGAGATCGACGCCTTCGTGGTCCAGGCGCTACACCGCGGTGACGACCTCTACCACCTCGACGCCGGAGCACTGGCCGGACTCGACGCGGAGCTGGTCGTCACCCAGGACCTGTGCGCGGTCTGCGCCGTTGACGTCATGGTCGTCGACGAGGCGCTGGCGCACCTCGGATGCACCGCCGAGGTCCTGACCATCGACCCGCACACCCTCGAGGAGGTCCTGGTCTCCGTCCTCACCCTGGGTGAGGCGACCGCGCGCGAGTCCGCGGCCGCCGCACTCGTCGCCTCGTTGCGAGCGCGTCTCGAGCGCGTCGGTCGTCAGGTCGCAGACCGGCCGAGACCCCGGACTCTCGTGCTGGAGTGGACCGACCCACCCTTCGCCCCGGGTCACTGGGTGCCGGAGATGGTCACCCTCGCCGGGGGCCAGAACGTGCTGGGTGCTCCCGGCGAGACGTCGTTCCGCATCACCTGGGCCGACGTCCGTGCCAGCGAGCCCGACGTGGTGGTGTGCGCGCCCTGCGGCTACGGCCTCGAGGAGTGCGCAGCGTTGGCTCGCCTCGTCGTCGCCTCGGGTGAGCTGCCCGCCGACACCGAGGTGTGGGCCGTCGACGCCAACGCCTCGTTTGCCCGGCCGGGTCCACGTCTGGTCGACGGCGTCGAGGCCCTCGCCGGGCTCCTGCACGCCGACGTTCCCGAAGTTCCCTCGATCGCCCGGCGGATCCGCTAGGCGTGCGGGCCGGCGACGCGGGACAGGAGGATCAGCCGTCGCTGCGGGCGAACGCGCGGGCGATGAGTCCGTTGAACTGGTCGGTGGCGGTCCAGGCCACGTTCCCCGACGCCCAGGTCTTGCCTCCGACGGTGGCTGGTCGGGTCGAGGCGAAGTCCACGTTCCCGGTGGCACCGTAGGCGCTGGTGTGCGCAACCTGCGATCCGCCGTACCGGTAGACGTCGACCGAGACGCGATTGCCTACGCGCGAGCACTTGGCGTAGTACCACGCATCGCGGGCGATGGGAGTGTTGGCGCGAGCGATCACCTGGCCGACCGACCCCTTGAGCGTGCAGGACGGGAACCCGCCGTCCACCTCGAGCTTGAACATCGACCGCTCGGAGGAAAGCCCGCGCTGGAAGACGTTGTCGCCGTTGTCGAACCAGCGACCCGAAGACGACGCGTCCAGCCTGAAGACGGAGCCCCACTCGAAGTCGCGCAGGCGAGGACTCATGGCGGAGCCGGACGTCGGGGTCACGTTGACCACCGCGCGAGGATAGCTGCCTGAGGAGACGTAACGCGGGAACTGGATCGCCGCGGGCAAATAACCACCGGGGCCGTCGACCACGGAGACAGAGCCACCGGAGATCGCGCTGACACCGATCTTCACGCCGGTCTGGCCCCAGGTCCGGAAACTGGACTGGCCCGTCACCACGCCTCGCGACGAACCGGCGATGACGTTCACCTCATCCGAGTTCGAGGTCTCGGCCGCGCCGGCGGTGGAGACGGGAACGGCGATGACAGCAGCCGCTGTGGCGAGGACGGACACGGCACGCAGCGACCCGCGAAATGAGCGCATGAAATCTCCCAGATTCGAATGATGACACGTTACTGCTACGTCCCTTACCACAGCAGGGGGGAAAGTAACCCCGAGAACAGTAACTCTGAATCGCCGATTCGGCACCATCGCGGGTCGAGGCCTCAGCCGGCGGTCGGCCCGGCCAGGAAGGCGAGCAGGTCCTGGCGGGTGACGACGCCGATCGGCTTGCCGTCGTCCTGGACCAGGAGCGCGTCCGCACCCTCCAGGGCAGCGACCGCGTCCGAGACGGGCTCCCCCGCCCCGATGCTGGGCAGCGGTGCGTCCATGTGGTCCTCGACCGGATCGACCAACGCCGCGCGGCCGGAGAACAGGGCGTCGAGCAGCTTGCGCTCCGAGACCGAGCCGGCTACCTCGGCGGCCACCACCGGCGGCTCCGCGCGAACCACGGGCATCTGAGAGACGCCGTACTCGCGCAGGATGTGCACCGCCTCCGCGATCGTCTCCGAGGGGTGCGTGTGCACCAGGTCGGGCAGGGTGCCGCTCTTGCCGCGCAGCACGCCGCCGACCGTCTCCGCACCGGTCGCGGGGAGGAAGCCGTACTGACTGAGCCACTGGTCGTTGAAGACCTTGGCGAGGTAGCCGCGGCCGGAGTCGGGCAGCAGGACGACGATCACCGCGTCCTCGCCCTCGGGGGTGTTGTCCAGCTCGTGGGCCAGTCGCGCGGCCGCCACCGTGGCCATCCCGCACGAGCCGCCGACCAGCAACGCCTCCTCGCGGGCCAGGCGCCGCGTCATCGCAAAGGAGTCGGCGTCGGAGACCTCGATGATGCGGTCCGCGATGTCGCGGTCGTAGGTGGCGGGCCAGAAGTCCTCCCCCACACCCTCGACGAGGTAGGGCCGGCCCGAGCCTCCGGAGTAGACCGACCCGGCCGGGTCGGCGCCGATCACCTGCACGTCGGGGTTCTGCTCCTTGAGGTAGCGACCCGTCCCGCTGATCGTGCCGCCGGTCCCCACGCCGCAGACGAAGTGGGTGATCCGGCCCTCGGTCTGGGCCCAGATCTCCGGCCCGGTGGTCTCGTAGTGCGAGATCGGGTTGTAGGGGTTGGCGTACTGGTTCGGCTTCCAGGCCCCCTCGATCTCGGTGACCAGCCGGTCCGAGACGCTGTAGTAGGAGTCCGGGTGCTCCGGCGCGACCGCGGTGGGGCACACGACCACCTCCGCGCCGTACGCCCGCAGCACGTTGCGCTTGTCCTCGCTGACCTTGTCCGGGCAGACGAAGACGGTCTGGTAGCCCTTGGCCTGGGCCACCATGGCCAGACCCACGCCGGTGTTGCCGGAGGTGGGCTCCACGATCGTCCCGCCGGGGCTGAGCTCGCCGGAGGCCTCGGCCGCCTCCACCATCCGCAGCGCGATCCGGTCCTTCACCGAACCGCCCGGATTGAGGTACTCGACCTTGGCCAGCACCAACGGGCCCGCGCCGTCGATCGCCTTGGTCAGTCGTAGCAGCGGGGTGTTGCCGACCAGCTCCAGCAGTGAGTTCACGTAGTCCACGTCGTGAGTTTAGGGCTCGCCCTTAGACTGCGACGCGTGGGGAAGGCAGCGGCAGCGCGAAAACTGGCGGCAGCCGCGGCGTACGGCGGCGGCGGGCTGTCCCTGGCCGGCGCCTCCCTGTACGGCGTCCTGCGGGCCGAGGCGGGGTTGGCGCGACGGGCCATCGGCAACGCCGACCAGGTCCCCCCCAGCGCAACCGGCTGGTACGGCCACCACCAGGGCGGACCCGCACTGAAGGTGGCCCTGCTCGGGGACTCCTCGGCTGCGGGCTACGGCGTCGGCTCGGTGCAGGAGACGCCGGGGGCGCACCTGGCCTCCGGCTTGGTCGAGGCGGCCGAGCGGCGGGTCTACCTGCGCTCCTTCGCCAAGGTCGGCGCCCAGACCCGTGACCTGGCCGAGCAGATCGACCGCGCGCTGGCCATCGAGCCGCACGTCGCGGTGATGATGGTGGGGGCGAACGACGTCACGCACGCCCGGCTCCCCTCGGAGTCGGTCCGGCTGCTGGCCGAGGGGGTCCGGCGCCTGCGCGCCGGCGGGGTCCAGGTCGTCGTCGGCACCTGCCCAGACCTGGGCACCATCGAGCCGATCGCCCCGCCGCTGCGGCAGGTGGCCAGGCTGTGGTCGCGACGACTCGCCGCCGCGCAGACCATCGCCGTGGTCGAGTCCGGCGGGAGGACGGTGTCGATGGGGTCGATCCTGGGGCCGGAGTTCGCGGCGACCCCGGGGCTGCTGTTCGGGCCTGACGGGTTCCACCCCTCCGCCGCCGGATACACCAGCATGGCCGCGGCCCTGCTGCCCTCGGTGCTGGCCGCGGTCGGCATCGTCCCCGACGACGAGCGCCTGCCGGTCGCCTTCCGCGGTGAGACCGTGCTACCGGTGGCCCAGGCGGCGGTCGCGGCGGCCAAGCTTCCCGGCACGGAGATCGACGGGACCCAGGTCGGCGGGAACAACCGAGGGGCCGGCGGCCGGTGGGCCCAGATCCGGCGTCGGCGCCGTCAGCCAGAAGCGGACGCCACCGCCCCGCTGGCCACCGAGCAGTCGGCGACACCGGCCTCGTCCCCCACCTGACCCGCCACGGACCCGCCGAGTCGACGAGTGTGGGTCCGACGAATGCGGAGGGGTCAGTCGCTCCCGCGCAGGATGGCCAGGATCCTCAACAGCTCGATGTAGATCCAGATGATGGTCACGGTCAGCCCGAACGCCGCACGCCACGACTCCACCTCCGGCAGCTGCGCCTCGATGCCGCGCTCGACGAAGTCGAAGTCGAGGATCAGCATCAGCACGCCGAGCCCGAGGCCGACGACGCTCATGAGGAGCCCCAGCCCACCGAAGCCGTTGATACCGATGTCCGCCTTGAAGAAGCTGAGCAGGACGTCGAGCAGCGAGACGGCGACGAAGCCCATCAGGGCGGCCACGGTCCACTTGCGGAACTTGGGCGACACCCGGATGTTGAAGAACTTGTAGGCGGCCAGCGTACCGGCCACCGCGGCGAAGGTGCCGAGCACGGCGCCGAGGACCAGGCCGCCGTCCGCACCGCCGAAGCGGGCTTCCATCGCCTTGCTGAAGGCACCGACGAAGACACCCTCGACCCCGGCGTAGGCGAGCACCAGCGGCGGCGAGACCACCTTCTTGAAGGAGTTCACCATCGCCAGGCCGAATCCGGCGAACGCACCCACCATCGAGAGCAGGTACAATGTGCGGACCGCGGAGTCGCTGTCGACCGGACCGGTGAGTAACCACGTCGCCGCCGCGACGAGCACGACCACGCCAAGGGTGAGACCAGTCTTCTGGACTACCGAGTCGATGGTCATCGGCCGGGTCGACTGCGGCGCGTAGTCGGTCGGGGCGCCGGATCCGCTGCCGTACGACGAGGAGTACGAGGGTGCTCCCGCTCCCGGGTAGCTCATTCCGCTGCTGGTGCCCGCCGCGGTCCGTCCGTTGAACCCGGCGGAACGCGAGAAGACGGGATTGCTGCTCTTCATGTCGGGTCTCCTCCCTGGAGGCCTGGGGCGCTCCACCCTGGAGAGCCCCCTGGGCCGCAGTCCTCAGACTACGCACCCTTGTCCCCTCAACGGATGCGGCGCCCCGGATGTTCCGGCCACGGGACCAGCCTCAGCGGCGGCGCCACCAGACAAGGGCGACAACAGCCACGACCACGAGGCCGACCGCCGCCAGCACCTCGGGACGCGGCGTGCCGGCGTCCGTGGTCGACCGGTCCCGCGCCCGGGCCAGTCTGGCCCGGGCCTGGGACTTCACGTCCAGCTTGGCCTGCAGGGCGTCGACGGTGTCGGCCAGTTGCTCTCGGTTGCGCTCGACCTCCTGCTCGTGCGACGCGATCGTAGTGTCGCTCATGCGTGCCCCCCCTTAAGGGTGTCGACGTCCTGCTTGAGCCCAGCCACGGCGCGCTCCGGCGTGGCGGGGGCGGCCTCGGTGACCTTGCCCTTGCCCTTGACCCCGGCCAGCGCCGCGGCCACGAAGAGCACGGCGGCGACGATGAGCGCAGCCGCCCACGCCGGGAGGACGAGGGCCAGCAGGAGCACGACCGCAGCGATGAGCACCGCTCCGCCGTAGAACGCCAGCAGTCCGGCAGCACCGAACAGCCCGGCACCGACGCCGGCGGCCTTGCCCTTGGCCGCGAGCTCCGCCTTCGCCAGCTCGACCTCGCCCCGCACGAGAGCGGAGGTCTGCTGGGTGAGGTCGTGGACGAGGGCGCCGAGCGTCGGCTCCGTCGAGTCCGTCGGCGGCGAGGAGGGAGGTGGAATCGAAGTACTCATGGCGAGCGTGTGCCCGAGAAGGCCGGAATCAAACCGAGTGACGCCGTCAGAAGCCACCCGGGGCCGTGGCCTTGGGCCCGCGGGCTCAGCCCGGGACCTGTCCGAAGAGGTTCACATCGAGCCCGAGGTCGGAGGATGAGGACGAGTTCTGGTGGACCTCGACCGCGAGGGTGTTGCTGCCGATCCGCAGGGCGGACACCGGCACGCTGAACTCGCGCAGCGCGTTCTCGGCCGACCCGCTGCGCCCACTGGGGGCGCGGGTGCCGTTCGTCATCGCGCCACCGGGCATGTTGTCCCGCACGACCTCGACACCGTTGAGGTACACGACCGCTCCGTCGTCGGCGAGCAACTGGAGCTGGGTGGAGGTCGGCAGTCGGTCCACGGTGAAGCGAGTCCGGAAGTAGTAGCTGATCGTCCGGTTCCCGCTGGGGCCGCGCGAGAGCACCGTCGTCTCGTCGCCGTCACCGAAACCGAGCTGGGGACG
>JBBPYL010000167.1:0-2745 GCA_038199935.1 Propionibacteriales bacterium
CCGCCACCGAGCTGTCCGGCGGCGAGGCGCAGAGGATCAAGCTGGCCTCGGAGCTCCAACGGGCTCGTCGGGGCCACACGCTGTACCTGCTCGACGAGCCCACGTCGGGCCTGCACCCGGTGGACGTGGCGCTGCTGACCCGTCTCCTGCACGGTCTGGTCGACCAGGGCAGCACCGTGGTCGTGGTCGAGCACGACCTCGACGTGGTGGCCGGGGTCGACCACGTGATCGACCTGGGACCCGGGGGCGGCGACGAGGGTGGTCGGCTGGTCGCCCAGGGGTCGCCGACCGAGGTCGCCGCGAGTCCCGAGAGCGTCACCGCGCCCTACCTCGCGGCCCGGTTGGGTCGGTGAGCCCGACGATGGTCGACGGGTACGGGACCCCACCGAGCGGCTGCTGCTGCGTCGTTGGCGTACGGCCGACCGGGGACGGTTCGCCGCACTGAACGCGGATCCGGAGGTGATGGCTCACTTCCCCAGCCCCCTGCGCCGCGTCGACAGCGACGCCCTGGTGGACCGAATCGACGCGCACTTCGACGCCGAGGGGTTCGGTCTGTGGGCCGTCGAGGTCCTCTCCACCGGGTCCTTCATCGGGTTCACCGGCCTGAGCCCGATGCCGCCGGGTGTTCCCGGCAGCGCGGCGACTACGAGGTTGGGTGGCGGCTCGCGCGCGAGGCCTGGGGCCACGGCTATGCGACCGAGGCGGGGACGGCGGCGCTCGAGGCCGGCCTGGGGCGTCTGCGGCTGCGACGGATCTGGTCGCTCACCGCGCATACCAACACGGCGTCGCAGGCGGTGATGGAAAGACTCGGGCTGGTGCGGCACAGTGACTTCGAGCACCCCGGCCTTCCGGCCGGGCATCCGTTGCGACCGCACGTGGCCTACCGGACACCGCCGGAGTCCACCGTTTTCTCGGGGTCGGGCGGGGTATGACGACGAATGCCGACCCGGCACCGGGTGGGTCGAGGAGGAAGCCATGACTGGTGTCCGCGTGAGGATCTCGTCGGTGGCGTGCGTGGCTGGCCTCCTGCTCGTCTCCGCCTGCAGCGGGTCCGAGGACCCGGGTAGCGCCGCGGACACGCCGGCCAGCACCGGAGCCTCACCGACCGAGGGAGAGCCGTCCACCGCCTCGCCGAGCCTCGACAGCACTGACGGAGCCGACAGCCCGGAGGCGACACCGCGACCGGCCGACGCCTGCGCTGTGGTGGAGGACCTCACCGCCTGGCCGGTGGCCGACCCCGAGGCCACCGCCTCCAGTCGTCGCGGTGCGGACGCCGACGCCGTGGAGGCGGCTCGGCTCGTCGCAGAGGTGTCCGCCTCCCCGGGACTGACCCGACTGGTGCGCGCCTGGGACGACGCCGCGGCCGTCCCCGGACCACGAGCCGCCCGGGCCTCGCTCGCGGTCGCGACCACGGGGCTTCCGGTCGGCACCGACGTGGCCGACGCCTGCGACGTCACCGCTCCGGTGCGGCTCTTCGAGACCCGGCGCTCGACGGCACGCTTCACGAACACCCCGTCCCTGGCCGGGCTGCGGCGGCCCCTCGCGCTGGGGCTGGGCAGCGGCGCCGGCCGACTGAGCCGAACGCATGCCGACCGCGTCTGCGGCTTCGCCCGGAGCGAGTACGAGGGCCAGGTGGAGCGGGCGACCGTCGGGGCCTCAGTCCTGACCGCGCGGCTGCTCTGCCGGCTTGCCGGCGTCCGCGTCGCCGTGATCACCGACCCCAGGGAGCTGCGCCCCTATCCGGCCCTCGATCTCAGCGCCCCCCTGGTCACCATCGAGAAGGTCGCCCTCGACGACCAGGGGTTCGTCCGGCCCGGGTCGAACGGCTCCCGGTCCATCGGGGCCTACGCCCCCGACTCGGGCCTGGGACTCGTCGTCTCCGGGGCCCAGCCGCAGGACGTGCTGGCCGAGGTGTGGCGCGGGATCGCCGAGGCCGCGGGCCGCTGAGCCGACCAGGTCAGCGCTCGGACCCGGTGAACTCCGTGAGCAGCGTGTCCGAGGCGGTGTAGGGGTCAGAGGCTCCGGTGGCCACCTGCTCGGCGAGTGCGTCGAGGCCGGAGTGCGCGTGCACGTCACCCCAGCGTGACCGGAGGCTGGCGACCGCGATGGCCTCGATCTCGTCGCGGGCTCGCCGGCGTCGCCGCCGGGCCAGCTCGCCGCCCGCGACCATCCACTCCCGGTGCTCCTCGAGGCGGGCGACGACGTCGTCCACGCCCTGACCGGTCTGGGCCACCGTGGTGATGATCGGCGGACGCCAGTCCCCGGGGGCGCGCGGCGAGAGCGAGAGCATCGTGCGCAGCTCGCGCCGCAGCTGGTCGGCTCCGTCCCGGTCGGCCTTGTTGACCACGTAGAGGTCCCCCACCTCCAGGATCCCCGCCTTCGCGGCCTGGATCCCGTCGCCCATGCCGGGGGCCAGCAGCACGATCGTGGTGTCGGCCAGACCGGCGACCTCGACCTCGCTCTGCCCCACCCCGACCGTCTCGACCAGCACCACGTCGCAGCCGGCGGCGTCCAGGACGCGCAGCGCCTGGGGCGTGGACCAGGACAGTCCGCCGAGGTGCCCCCGCGACGCCATCGAGCGGATGTACACCTCGGGGTCGAGCGCGTGGTCCTGCATCCGCACCCGGTCGCCGAGCAGGGCGCCGCCGGAGAACGGCGAGGAGGGGTCCACCGCGAGGACGCCCACCCGTCGCCCCGCCGCACGCAGGGACGTGACCAACGCGTTGGTGGAGGTGGACTTGCCCA
>JBBPYL010000168.1:0-14003 GCA_038199935.1 Propionibacteriales bacterium
ATCTTCCAGGACCCGTACAGCTCGCTGAATCCGCGGCACACGGTCGGCGCGATCGTGGGCACCCCGCTGCGGGTGCACAAGATGGTGCCCGAGGACAAGACCCTGGACCGGGTCCAAGAGCTGCTCAAGGTCGTCGGGCTGAACCCCGAGCACTACAACCGCTACCCCAACGAGTTCTCCGGAGGTCAGCGCCAGCGGATCGGCATCGCCCGCGCCTTGGCTCTCCAGCCCAAGCTGCTGGTCGCCGACGAGCCGGTCTCCGCGCTCGACGTCTCGATTCAGGCCCAGGTGGTCAACCTGCTGCAGGAGGTGCAGAAGGAGTTCGGGATCGCTTTCCTCTTCATCGCCCATGACCTGGCCATCGTGCGGCACTTCTGCCCCGAGATCGCCGTGATGTACCTGGGCAAGATCGTCGAGATCGGTGACCGGGAGACGCTCTACAACCACCCCCACCACCCGTACACCCAGGCGCTGCTCAGCGCGGCGCCGGACGTGAAGCAGGCGGCCCAGGGCGGTCGGCGTGAGCGCATCCGCCTCGAGGGAGACGTGCCGAGCCCGGTGAACCCCCCGTCGGGCTGCCGGTTCCGCACCCGCTGCTGGATGGCCCAGGACATCTGCGCCAAAGCGGAGCCGCCGCTGCTCCAGATCGGCAAGCGCCACAAGGTGGCCTGCCACTTCGCCGCGCCGTACGGCGAGTCGCCGGAGACGCCGATCACACTCAGCGCGCTCGGGGTCGACCGGGACGGCAACTCGGTCCACGGGGCCGAGGAGACCTCCGAGGACCTCAACAAGCCCGGCTACGCCGACACCTGGACGGAGCTGTCCACGCACTCCTCGCAGTCCCGGCAGCTCAACCAGGACAACCCGACCGGCACCCACAACACCGCGAACACCGGTGGCCTCTACACCCGTCCCGGCCAGGAGCCTTCGGGCCAGCACGGCTCGCACGAGGACCCCGAGGCCAACCCCGGCCACGGGTCCGACTACCCGAGCCGGTAGCGCCCCGCCCTAGGCTGGGTGGATGGACGGCCTCTTCGACATCGGCACGACCGCGTCGCAGGAGACCCGCCCTGGTTCGGGTTCCGGCGGGAGCCTGGAGGGCAACACGCACTCCTCGGCTCCGCTGGCGGTCCGGATGCGTCCGCGCACTCTCGGCGAGCTGGTCGGCCAGCAGCACCTGCTCGCCCCCGGAGCGCCGCTGCGCCGGCTGGTCGAGGGCGACCAGCCGATGTCGCTGCTGCTGTGGGGGCCGCCGGGGACCGGGAAGACGACGATCGCCTCCATCGTCTCCCAGCAGACCAGCCGCCGCTTCGTCGAGGTCTCGGCGGTGACCGCGGGGGTCAAGGACGTCCGTGCCGCCATCGACGGGGCGCGGATCCTGCTCAACCGGGGCGGCCCCGAGACCGTGCTCTTCGTCGACGAGGTGCACCGCTTCACCAAGGCGCAGCAGGACGCGCTGCTCCCCGGGGTGGAGAACCGCTGGGTGACGTTGGTGGCCGCCACCACCGAGAATCCGTTCTTTTCGGTGATCTCGCCGCTGCTCTCCCGCTCGCTGCTGCTGACCCTGGAGCCGTTGACCGACGAGGACGTCCGCGGGGTGATCGGGAGCGCGCTGAGTGACGAGCGAGGGCTGGCCGGCGAGGTGGACCTCGACGAGGACGCGCGTGAGCACCTGGTCCGGCTGGCCGACGGGGACGCGCGACGGGCCCTGACCTACCTGGAGGCCGCCGCCGGTGCCG
Organism: Propionibacteriales bacterium; assembly: GCA_038199935.1. Lineage (GTDB taxonomy): Bacteria > Actinomycetota > Actinomycetes > Propionibacteriales > Nocardioidaceae > Nocardioides_B. Next base: position 1,740 of record JBBPYL010000168.1, read on the forward strand.
CTCAGGTCTCCACCGGCTCCCCGGGACGGGTCGACCTGGCCACCGCAGAGACGGCGGTGGACCGGGCCGCGGTGCGCTACGACCGTCAGGGCGACCAGCACTACGACGTGGTCAGCGCCTTCATCAAGTCGGTGCGCGGCTCGGACGCCGACGCGGCGCTGCACTACCTGGCCCGGATGACCCTGGCCGGGGAGGACCCGCGGTTCATCGCCCGGCGACTGGTCATCTTGGCCAGCGAGGACATCGGGCTGGCCGACCCGACGGCACTGACCACGGCGGTCGCGGCGGCCCAGGCGGTTGCGCTGATCGGGATGCCGGAGGGGCGGTTGACGCTGGCCCAGGCGACCATCGCCCTGGCCCTGGCGCCGAAGTCGAACGCGGTGACGGTGGGCATCGAGGCGGCGTCCGCGGACGTCCGGGCGGGCAAGATCGGCGCCGTGCCCTCGCACCTGCGCGACGCCCACTACGGGGGCGCGAAGAAGCTGGGCCACGGCAGCGGCTACCGCTACGCGCACGACGAGCCCTTCGCGATCGCCACCCAGCAGTACGCGCCCGACGTGGTCGCCGACGAGGAGTACTACCGGCCCACCGCACTGGGCGCCGAGGCAGCCGTCAAGGAGCGGTGGGAGCGGGTCCGGCGACTGATCCGGGGCCAGCCCCGGGACGGTGGAGGCCGTCCCCCCGCAGGGTAAGGTCCCCTCCCATGGACCCCCGAGCCGCCACCGCCGTGGCCGTGCTGTGCGCGGTCCTGACCGCGCTGCTGGCCACGACGCTGGTGGTGCAGTGGCGAGCCCAGCGCCGGTGGCGCACCGAGCTCGAGACGCAACGGTCCGAGCTGGCCGCGATGACCCGACGCCTGGAGCGGCTCGACGAGGGTCCTCCTGCTGCGGAGCCGACGGCGAGGTCAGCAGCCAGGGCATCCGCGGAGTGCGAGTTCGTGATCACCACCGCACCGTCGTCGCCGGGCGTCCTGCCCGCACCGGGTGCCGGGTCGGCCGACCCGCCCGGGACTCTTGTGGGACCGGCAGGACCGACCGCGCCGCTGAGCGCAGGTGCCTTCGCCTCGCAGGCGGCGGGCGAGTCGCTGGTCACGGTGCTCTCCCTGGGCCACGGAGTACGCCGGGCGCTGTCCGCGGAGAACCGCAACCGGATCGGCTTCGAGATGCGCCGTGAGGTGCGCCGAGCTCGCCGCGAGCGCCGACGGGAGGCGAAGGAGGCCAAGCGGCACCTGCGCAGCTCCCCCCGACCCGACCGGGACGCGGCATGAGCCGCGGAGCGTGGTTCGTCGCCGGAGCCGGGGTCGGCGTCTATGCGGTGGCCCGCGCCCGTCGCGCCGCCGAGGTCCTCACCCCCGAGGGGCTGGCCGACCGGCTCTCCGGGCTGGCGGTCGGCGTACGGCTGTTCACCGACGAGGTCCGGGCCGGACGCGAGGAGAAGGAGACCGACCTGCGCGAGCGCCTCGGCCTGGCCTCCGAGCGGCAGACCGCCCTGGAAGCCGGCACCACCCCGACCCCCGCCGGGACTCCTGACCCACGACAGCCCGAGCCCGTGACCGACCCGAGCACGAGCCCGATGACGAGCCCGATGACGAGAGAGAGCACCCACTGATGGACACCGCAGAGGTACGCCGCCGGTTCCTGGCGCACTTCGTGGCCGACTCCGCCTGGGGGAGTCACCAGGTGGTGCCCTCGGCGTCCCTGATGCTCGACGACCCCAACCTGCTGTTCGTCAACGCCGGCATGGTGCCGTTCAAGCCCTACCTCCTGGGCCAGGAGAAGGCGCCCTACGACCGCGCGGTGAGCGTGCAGAAGTGCGTCCGGACCCTCGACATCGAGGAGGTCGGCAAGACCAGTCGGCACCTCACGTTCTTCCAGATGTGTGGCAACTTCTCCTTCGGCGACTACTTCAAGGAGGGCGCCATCACGCTCGCCTGGGAGCTGGTCACCAGGTCCCAGGCCGATGGCGGGTACGGGCTGCCCGAGGACAAGCTCTACCCCAGCGTCTACGAGGACGACGCCGAGGCCGTCGAGCTCTGGCGCCGGGTCACCGGGCTGCCTGATGAGCGGATCGTCCGGCTGGACAAGGCGGAGAACTACTGGTCGATGGGCGTGCCGGGGCCGGGCGGACCCTGTCGCGAGATCCTGATCGACCGCGGCCCCGAGTTCGGGGCCGACCGGGACTGGGCCGCCGGTGACCGCTACCTGGAGTTCTGGAATCTCGTCTTCATGTCCGACGAGCTCAGCGCCGTGCGCAGCAAGTCCGACTTCGACGTCCGCGGACCCCTTCCGGCGAAGAACATCGACACCGGGATGGGTCTGGAGCGGGTGGCCTACCTGCTCCAGGGCAAGGACAACCTCTACGAGATCGACGAGATCTTCCCGGTGATCGAGAAGGCCGCGGAGCTCTCCGGACGCGCCTACGGGGCCGGCGGCGCCGACGGTCACGTCGACGACGTCCGCTTCCGGGTCGTCGCCGACCACGTCCGCAGTGCGCTGATGCTGATCAGTGACGGGGTCACGCCGGGCAACGAAGCCCGCGGCTACGTGTTGCGCCGGCTGCTGCGCCGCGCGGTGCGCTCGATGCGCCTGCTCGGCGTCGAGGACCCGATCCTGCCCGAGCTCCTCCCGGTCAGCCAGCAGAGGATGGTCGCCTCCTACCCCGAGCTGGAGCGCAGCTGGGAGCGGATCAGCACGATCGCCTACGCCGAGGAGGAGGCGTTCCGGCAGACGCTGCGCACCGGCACGACGATCTTCGACCTGGCCGCCCAGCAGACCAAGGACCAGGGCGCCACCCGACTCCCGGGCGCACAGGCCTTCGCGTTGCACGACACCTATGGCTTCCCGATCGACCTGACCCTCGAGATGGCCGCCGAGCAGGGCCTCGCCGTCGACGAGCAGGGCTTCCGACGCCTGATGGGCGAGCAGCGGGACCGGGCCAAAGCCGACGCGCGGGCCAAGAAGGGGCAGCACGCCGAGGTCGGGGCCTACCGCGCGGTGACCGACACGATGAGCGCCCCGGTGCGGTTCACCGGGTACGGCGAAGTCGTCACCGAGGCGTCGGTGACCGGCATCGTCGGACGGCGCGACGGCGACCTGCTGACCTCGGCCGGCCTGGGCGAGGAGGTCGAGGTCGTCCTGGACCGGACCCCCTTCTACGCCGAGGGCGGCGGGCAGCTCGCCGACCAGGGCGTGATCGAGCTGGCCGACGGGGGCCGCCTGGAGGTCCTCGACGTCCAGGCCCCGACCACGGGACTGATCGTGCACACCGTGCGGGTGCTCGCCGGCGAGGTCAGCGTGGGTGCTCAGGCCCAGGCGCTCGTCGACATCGAGCGGCGTCGGTCGATCAGCCGCGCCCACACCGCGACGCACATGGTGCACAAGGCGTTCCGGGAGGCGCTGGGGGAGACGGCGACCCAGGCCGGCTCGGAGAACGCCCCGGGACGCTTCCGGTTCGACTTCTCCGCCACCGGCGCGGTCCCGGTCTCGGCGATGGCCGACGTGGAGGCCCGGGTCAACGACCTGGTGCTGGCCGACCTCGCGGTGCACGCGGAGACGATGACCCAGGAGGAGGCGGTGCGCTCCGGGGCGATGGCGCTCTTCGGCGAGAAGTACGGCGACCAGGTCCGGGTGATCTCGGTCGGTGACTGGGCTCGCGAGCTGTGCGGCGGCACGCACGCGGGCCGCTCCGGGCAGCTCGGCGTGGTCAAGCTGCTCGGCGAGTCCTCGATCGGGTCCGGCGTACGCCGGGTGGAGGCATTGGTCGGCGGCGACGCCTACCGGTTCCTGGCGCGCGAGCACGTCCTGGTCGCCCAGCTCAGCGAGGCCCTCAAGGCGCGCCCCGAGGAGCTGCCCGAGCGGGTCAACGACCTCCTCGAGCGGCTCCGCGCGGCCGAGAAGGAGCTCGACAAGGCCCGCGTGGCCCAGGTGCTGGCGGGCGCCGGCGCGCTGGCCGAGCACGCCCGGGACGTCTACGGCGTCCGGCTGGTCGCCGAGCGCCTCGACGGAGCCGGGGCCGGGGACGTCCGCACGTTGGCTCTCGACGTCCGTGGACGGATGGCGGCCGGTGAGCCCGCGGTGGTCGCGCTGGTGGGCACCGCCCAGGACCGCGCGGCGGTCGTGGTGGCGCTCAACGACGCCGCCCGGGCCTGGGGCCTTTCGGCCAGCACCCTGGTGCGCACGGCCACGGCCGCGCTCGGGGGCAGCGGGGGTGGCAAGGACGACGTCGCCCAGGGCGGCGGAGCAGACCTGTCCGCGGTGGGCCAGGCGCTCAGCGACGTGGAGCACGAGGTCGGCAGGCTCGCGACCACCCGATGAGCCGTCGAGGGGTACGACTGGGCGTCGACCTCGGCGACGTCCGGATCGGGGTGGCCCGGTCCGACCCGTCCGGACTGATCGCCACGCCGGTCGAGACGGTCCCGCGGGGAGCCGGCGACCTGGCCCGACTACGCGCGCTGGTGGAGGCGGAGGAGGCGGTCGAGGTTGTGCTCGGCCTGCCGCGCAGCCTGTCGGGACGTGAAGGCCCCGCGGCGGCGAAGACCCGGGTCTTCGCCCTCGAGCTCGTCACCGCGCTCGGCCCCGTCCCGGTCCGGCTGGTCGACGAACGGCTCAGCACGGTCAGCGCGGAGGCCACCTTGCGGGCCCAGGGACGGAACGGGAAACGGCGGCGCGCCGTGGTCGACCAGGCTGCTGCCGTGGTCATCCTGCAGAATGCACTCGACACCGAGCGCAGCACGGGGGCTCCCGCAGGGGAGCGGGTGGTCCCGCCTCCGGGGGACCCCCGGTCGGGACGCGCCACAGGGACAGCGAAGGGGGGAGCAGACCGGTGAGTGACGTCGGGCTGGAGCTGGAGGGGGAACGGAAGCGGCGTACGCGTCGCAACTACACCCGCGCAGGCATGGGCTGTCTGGCCGTCCTGGTCGCGCTCGCGGTGCTCGTGGGTGGTGGCTACGTCCTCGTCACCGCGGGGATGAGCGCCCTCGAGGGCCGCTTCGTGCAGGCCGAGGACTTCTCCGGGCCCGGCAAGGGCTCGGTCCTGGTCGAGGTCCAGGCCGGGGACACCTCCGCGGACATCGCCGGCACCCTCCTCGCCAAGGGCGTGGTGGCCAGCACCGAGGCCTTCACCGAGGCGGCGCGCGAGGACCCGGACTCGGTCGGCATCCAGGTCGGGTTCTATGAGCTCCGCCGAGAGATGGCCGCCTCGGAGGCTCTGGCCGTGCTGGTCGAGCCGAGCAACCTGCTGCAGAGTGCCGTGACCATCCCCGAGGGCCTCCGCGTCCCGCAGGTGGTCTCCGCCCTGGCCAAGGGGACGGACTTCTCCGCCCGGCAGTTCCGTGCCGCGCTGCGCAAGCCCGGCAAGCTTGGGCTCCCCCCCTACGCCAAGGGCAGAGCCGAGGGCTACCTCTTCCCGGCGACGTACCAGATCCGTCCCGACGACACCCCCGTCTCGATCCTGTCCACCATGGTCACCCGGTGGCGTCAGGCCGCGCAGGAGGCGGACCTGGCCGCCGCCGCGAAGCGACTCGGCTACACCTCCGGCGAGCTGATGATCGTGGCCAGCCTGGTCGAGTCCGAGGCCAACCGCAGCCAGGACCGGGGCAAGGTGGCCCGGGTCATCTACAACCGGCTCGAGACCGACGTGACCGACGGGCTCCTCCAGATCGACGCCACGGTCAACTACGCGCTCGGCCGCGACCTCGGCCTGGGGCTGACCGAGGAGGACCTCAACGTCGACTCGCCCTACAACACCCGGCGCTACCCCGGCCTGCCGCCCGGACCGATCGAGTCGCCGGGGGACAAGGCCATCGAGGCCGCCGCAGACCCGACCCCGGGACCGTGGGTCTACTATGTGACGGTCAACCTCGACACGGGCGAGACGAAGTTTGCCGAGAACTACGAGGACTTCCTGCGCTACCGCCGCGAGCTCCAGGCCTGGTGCCAGACCTCGGACCGGTGCTGAGTCGCGCCAGGTGCGCGGTGCTCGGCAGCCCGGTCGTGCACTCGCGGTCGCCGGCGATCCACGGCGCGGCGTACGCCGAGCTCGGGCTGGACTGGGAGTACGACGCCCACGACGTCACCGTCGAGGACCTGCCCGCCTTCCTCGACTCGCGGGACCGGTCCTGGCGCGGGCTGTCGCTGACCATGCCGCTCAAGCGCACCGTGCTGCCTCTGCTCACTGCGATGTCCGAGGAGGTCCGTGACTCGGGGGCGGCGAACACCGTGGTGCTCGAGGACGGGGCGCGCGTGGGCCACAACACCGACATCCCCGGTGTCGTCGCCGCGCTCCGCGAACGCCACGACGCGGCGGTGGACACCGCGACCGTCGTCGGTGGGGGAGCGACCGCGACCTCGGTGCTCTTCGCCCTGGCCGACCTCGGCTGCGCCCGGGTCGACCTCGTGGTGCGGAGCCCGGACCGGGCGGCGGCGACCCTCGCGGCCGTGGCCCGGCACCGGCACCCTCCCGAGGTCACGCTGTACTCGGTCGCCGACCTCGTCGACGGGTCGCTGCCAGTCGCGCCCCTGCTGGTCTCCACCGTCCCCGCCGGCGCGTACACCGCCCGCGCTCTGGCGGCCTGTTCCGGGGCCGAGGTGGTCTTCGATGTCGTCTACGACCCCTGGCCCACCCCGCTGGCGGCCTCGGCGGTGGAGCGCGGACAGCTCCTGGTCAGCGGAATCGACCTGCTGGTGCATCAGGCCCTCCTCCAAGTGGAGCTGATGACCGGTCGCCGTCCGCACCTGGAGACTCTGCGTCACGCCGCCCAGCCGGGCCCGGCTGGCTAGGGTGCGTCGATGACCTGGTTCCTCGACACCGCGGTGGGATGTGCGCTCTACGGCGCCCTGGTCGGCCAGCTGGTGCCGGCCATCATCGCGCGGGTCCCCGAGCCGGGGCCGGACCCCGATCCCACCGAGGTGGACGAGACCGTCCACGCCGACCACCCGCCGAGGAGGCAGGAGCCGAAGCCGACCTACGTCGACCTCGCCCGGCGGCGGGGGTTGCGCGCCCGGACGGCGGTGGCCACCGCGCTGGTCGCGGGACTGCTGGGCGGCGCCGTGGGCTGGACCCCGGCCCTGGGCTTCCTGCTCTACCTGGCGCCGGTGGGGGTGGCTCTGGCCGTGATTGACTGGCACACCCGGCTGCTGCCCACCCGACTGATCGCGCCGTCCTACCTCGTGGTCGGTGTGCTGGTGCTCGCCGCGGGCTGGGCCGAGGGGGACCGGGGCCCGGTGGCCGGAGCGGCGCTGGGCTGGGTGCTGGCCGGAGGGACCTTCTTCGCCCTGTGGTTCGTCTACCCCCGGGGGATGGGGTACGGCGACGTCCGGCTCTCCGGGCTGCTCGGCATCGCCCTGGGCTACCTGGGCTGGGGGTCGCTGCTGGTCGGCATCTACGCCGGGTTCGCGCTGGGCGGGGTCGGCGGCCTGCTGCTCTCCGCCCTGCGGGTGGTGGACCGCAAGGCCTACCCGTTCGGTCCGTTCATGCTGGTCGGCGCCGTGCTCGGCGTCGTGCTCGGCCCGGTGGTGTCGCGGTGGTACTCCTGAGCGTGGTCACCCGGCTGCGTGGAACACTGGCCGCATGCTGCGTTGGCTCACTGCGGGCGAGTCCCACGGCCCTGCCCTGGTCGCCGTCCTCGAAGGACTCCCGGCCCATGTCGAGGTGACCTCGGGCGACATCGTGGACGCGCTGACCCGTCGCCGACTCGGCTACGGGCGCGGCGCCCGGATGAAGTTCGAGGCCGACGAGGTCGAGATCATCGGCGGGCTCCGGCACGGGAAGACGCTCGGCAGTCCGGTCGCGGTACGGATCGGGAACAGCGAGTGGCCCAAGTGGGAGACGGTGATGTCCGCCGACCCGGTGGACCCAGTCGAGCTCGAGGCGCTGGCCCGCAACGCTGCGCTCACCCGTCCTCGGCCCGGTCACGCGGACCTGGTGGGCATGCAGAAGTACTCCTTCGACGAGGCCCGGCCCATCCTCGAGCGCGCCTCGGCGCGGGAGACCGCCGCGCGCGTGGCCCTGGGCGCGGTGGCGATGGCCTTCCTCGAGCAGGCCTGCGGGGCCCGGGTGGTCTCGCACGTGGTCGGCCTGGGACGGGTCTCCTCCCCGGTCGGCTCGGTGCCCGTCCCCGAGGACGTCGCGGCGCTCGACGCCGACCCCGTCCGCTGCCTGGACCCGGAGACCAGCGCCGCGATGGTGGCGGCGATCGACGGCGCCCACAAGGACGGCGACACCCTGGGCGGCGTCGTGGAGGTCGTCGTGCACGGCCTGCCCCCGGGCCTGGGATCGCACGTGCACTGGGACCGACGGCTGGACGCCCGGCTGGCCGGGGCCCTGATGGGGATCCAGGCCATCAAGGGGGTCGAGGTCGGCGACGGCTTCGCGCTGGCCGCCGACCCGGGCTCGTTGGCCCACGACGAGATCGTCGGCACCGACGAGGGCATCCGGCGCACCTCGGGACGCTCCGGCGGGACCGAGGGGGGCATGTCGACCGGTGAGGTCCTCCGCGTCCGCGCGGCCATGAAGCCCATCGCCACCGTGCCGCGCGCCCTGCGGACGATCGACGTGGCCACCGGAGAGGCCGCGGTGGCCAACCACCAGCGCTCCGACGTGTGCGCGGTGCCCGCCGCCGGCATCGTGGCCGAGGCCATGGTCGCCCTGGTGCTCGCCGACGTCGTGCTGGAGAAGTTCGGGGGCGACTCCGTGCGAGAGACCCGCCGCAACGTGGCCGGCTACCTCGACGCGATGACGCTGCGATGAGCCGCGACGGTGCGGTCGGGCCGAGTCCCCACGTGGTCGTCGTGGGACCGATGGGAGCGGGGAAGACCACCGTGGCCAGCCACCTGGGTCGGCGCTGGGGGATGGCCGTGCGTGACACCGACGACGACGTCGAGGTCGCCACCGGGCGACGGATCTCCGAGATCTTCATCGACGAGGGGGAGCCCCGCTTCCGGGCCCTCGAGCGCGACGCCGTCGCCCTCGCGCTGGGCGAGCACACCGGCGTGCTGGCTCTGGGGGGCGGGGCCGTGCTGGACGAGGGGACCCGGGCGCTCCTCGCCGAGCACCGGGTCGCCTTCCTCGACGTCGGCTTCACCGAGGCGGTCAAGCGGGTCGGTCTCGGCGCGGGCCGTCCGATGCTGCTGGGCAACGTCCGCTCCCAGGTCAAGACGCTGCTGAACCAGCGCTGGCCGCTCTACGACGAGGTGGCGACCGGCACCGTGCACACCGACGGCAAGTCCGCCGAGGAGGTCGCCGCCGAGGTGGCAGCCATGGTCGAGGGCTGGACGTCTTCGCCGGTGACCCCCGCCCAGGAGGCGCGATGAGCTCGGAGTCGACCCGGACGGTGCTGCGCGTGGACGGCGCGGCGCCCTACGACGTGGTGGTGGGTGAGGGACTGCTCGGAGAGCTGACCGGTCTGCTCGGCCCCGACGTCCGCCGAGTGGCGGTGATCCACCCGCGAGGCCTCGCGGCAACCGGCGACGTGGTGCGCGAGGATCTGGCCGCGCAGGGCTACGAGGCACACGCGCTGGAGATCCCCGATGGCGAGGAGGCCAAGCTCGCTCCGGTGGCCTCCTTCTGCTGGCAGGTGCTCGGTCAGACCGGCTTCACCCGCTCGGACGCCGTGGTCACCGTCGGCGGCGGTGCCACCACCGACATGGGGGGATTCGTGGCCGCGACCTGGCTGCGGGGCGTGCGCGTGGTGCACATGCCCACCACGCTGCTGGCCATGGTCGACGCCGCGGTGGGGGGCAAGACCGGGATGAACACCACCGAGGGCAAGAACCTCGTCGGCGCCTTCCACGAGCCGGCCGGGGTCCTGTGCGACCTCGCGACGCTGGCCACCCTGCCGCCCAACGAGCTGGTCAGCGGGCTGGCCGAGGTGATCAAGTGCGGCTTCATCGCCGACCCCGCCATCCTCGACCTGGTCGAGCGCGACCCGGACGGAGCGCGGGACCCGTCCTCACCGGTGCTGCGTGAGCTTGTGGAGAGGTCGGTCGCGGTGAAGGCCGAGGTCGTCGCCGGGGACCTGCGTGAGTCCGGTGGCACCGCGGGGCACCCGGGCCGCGAGGCGCTGAACTACGGCCACACGCTGGCCCACGCCATCGAGAAGGCCGAGCGCTACCGGTTCCGGCACGGTGCCGCGGTCGCGATCGGGATGACCTTCGTGGCCGAGCTGGCGCGGCTGGCCGGTCGGCTGGACGAGGCGACCGCCGAGCGGCACCGCACCGTGCTGGAGCTGGTCGGACTCCCCACCTCGTACGCCGGAGCCGGGTGGACCGAGCTGTCCGCCGCGATGGCGCTGGACAAGAAGACCCGGGGCGACACGCTGCGCTTCGTGGTGCTCGACGCCCTGGCCCGACCCGGCATCCTTGCGTCTCCCGACCCGGCCCTGCTCACCGCCGCCTACGCCGAGATCGCCCGCGGCGCATGAGCAGCACGAGCCCCCGGGTGCTGGTGCTCAACGGGGCGAACCTGGGGCGGCTGGGACGGCGGCAGCCGGAGATCTACGGGCACACCACGCACGCCGAGCTCGCCGACCACTGCCGGTCCTGGGGCCGGGCGCTGGGGCTCGACGTCGTGGTCCGGCAGACCAACCACGAGGGTCAGCTGCTCGACTGGCTGGCGGAGGCGGCGGACTTGCGGACCCCGGTGGTCCTCAACGCCGCGGCCTGGACGCACTACTCCTACGCCCTCTTCGACGCCTGCGCCCAGCTCGAGGCTCCCCTGGTCGAGGTGCACCTCTCCGACCCCGCGCAGCGGCCCGAGGAGTTCCGGCACACCTCGCTGGTCACGCCGCACGCCGCCACCGTGATCTCCGGCCTCGGGGTCGAGGGCTACCGTCTCGCCCTGGAGCACCTCGCCGCCGGCTGAGCGGGACGCGGGTCGGGGCGGGCGCCCGTCGCCCACGCGAATTACTGGGGGGCCGCGCCGGTTGGCTAGACTGACCCGCTGGGCCGGACCAACGGCACCGTCACGACCCCGTACTCGCGACATCTCCTCCACAGCAAGGGCATCGACTCACCCATGGCAACGACCAACGACCTCAAGAACGGCATGGTGCTCAACCTGGACGGGCAGCTCTGGTCCGTCACCTGGTTCCAGCACCACAAGCCCGGCAAGGGCGGGGCGGTGGTCCGGACCAAGCTGAAGAACATCGCGTCCGGCAAGACGGTCGACAAGACCTTCAACGCCGACGTGAAGGTCGACGTGGCCAACGTCGACAAGCGGACCATGCAGTACCTCTACAACGACGGCACGAGCTTCGTGTTCATGGACACCTCGACCTTCGAGCAGACCGAGGTCAGCCCCGAGATCGTGGGCGACGCGACGAACTTCCTCCTGGAGAACCAGGACGCGATCGTGGCCACCAACGACGAGCGCGTGCTCTACATCGAGCTGCCCGCGTCGGTGGAGCTGCTCGTGGAGTCCACCGAGCCCGGTCTCCAGGGCGACCGGTCCACCGGCGGCACGAAACCGGCGCGCCTCGAGACCGGCCACGAGGTCGCGGTCCCGCTGTTCATCACCACCGGCGAGAAGATCAAGGTCGACACCCGCGACAGCAGCTACCTCGGTCGCGTCTCCCCGTGACGCTCGGCGACCTCGCCACCGCCCGGGTCGGGGGCCCCTGATGGCGGCCCGCTCCAAGGCCCGCAAGCGCGCCCTCGACTTCCTCTTCGAGAGCGAGGTGCGTGCGGTCGAGGCGACGGCGACCCTGGACCAGCGCGTCCTGGCCGGCGAGCCTCCCGTCCACCCCTACACGGTCGAGCTGATCCGTGGGGTGGCCGAGCACCGGGCGCGGATCGACGAGCTGATCGCGGACTACGCCGAGGGGTGGACCCTGGAGCGGATGCCGGCGGTGGACCGCAACGTGCTGCGGATCGGCGTCCTCGAAGTGCTGTGGCGAGACGACGTGCCCGACGCCGTGGCGGTGAGCGAGGCGATGCACCTGGTGCGCGATCTCTCCACCGACGAGTCGCCGAACTTCGTCAACGGCGTTCTGGGCGCCATCGTGCGCAACCGCGTCTCGATCACCGCGGTCTAGCCGGCGCGGCGTCGGCGTCCGTTCACCAGACGTCTGCCCGCGCGTCGCGCCTTGATCGGGCCGTGGGAGGTCCGGGTGGGCTACGGTCCGATCAGGACCAACGAAGGAGAGCCCGTGAAGAGATCGATTCCTGGACTCGGCGTCGCCGCACTCGCGGTCGCCGTGACCCTGGCCGGGTGCGCAGCACCGACCCAGACCAACGACGCCGCCGGCTCGGACAACACCGGCGCCAGCGG
>JBBPYL010000169.1:0-70408 GCA_038199935.1 Propionibacteriales bacterium
CGCAGCCGACGACCGCGGCCGCGGCGCCGATCAGGTTGCCCGAGCGAGCGGTCCGCGGACCGGAGAGTCCCTTGAGGGCGAGGATGAAGCAGACCGCGCAGGCGAGGTAGACGACCTGGACCCAGGTGGGGGTCATCGAGCGGTCCCCCCGGTCTTGTCCTGTGCCGCGGCGCGCGGGCGCTTGCGCACGAACATCTGGAGCATCCGGTCGGTGACCACGAAGCCCCCGACCATGTTCACCGACGCCAGCGCCACGGCGACCAGGCCGACAATTAGGGCCAGGGTCGACTCCGCCGCGCCGGTGACGATGATCGCCCCGAGCAGGATGATGCCGTGAATCGCGTTCGCCCCCGACATCAACGGGGTGTGCAGGGTCGAGGAGACCTTGGCGATCACCTCCACCCCGACGAAGACGCTGAGCACGAAGATCGTCAGCCAGACCACCGGCTCGCTCACGACGGGTCTCCTTCCAGGGCGAGACGGGTGGGCTCGTGACGCACCACGCCGTCGTGGGTCACGCAGCAGCCGACGACGATCTCGTCATCGAAGTCCGGGGCGAAGCGCGCCTCGCCGTCCTCGGTTCGCGTCATCAGGGTGACCAGGCTGACCACGTTCTGGGCGTACAACCGGGAGGCCGGTCCGGGCATCTGGGCCGGGACGTTCTCCCCGCCCCACACCTGCGCCTCGCCGATCCGGACCACCCGGCCGGGCACCGAGCCCTCGACGTTGCCGCCGGTCTCCGCGGCCAGGTCGACCACGACCGCACCGGCGGACATCTGCTCGACCATGGCCGAGGTGACCAACATCGGCGCCTGCCGGCCGGGCACGGCCGCGGTCGTGATCAGCGCGTCGGCGGCGGCGATGTACGGGGTCAACAGGTCGCGCTGACGAGCCGCCCGGTCCTCGGTCATCTCCCGCGCGTAGCCGCCGGAGCCCTCCAGGGTCTCCAGCTGCAGGTCGATGGCCTGGGCGCCGACGGACCGGATCTCCTCGGCGGCGGCCGCCCGGACGTCGTAGGCCTTGACCACGGCACCGAGACGCTTGGCCGTGGCGATGGCCTGGAGCCCGGCCACGCCGGCCCCCAGCACGACGACCTGGGCGGGGGGCACGGTGCCGGCCGCGGTCATGTTCAGCGGGAAGAAGCGGTGCAGCAGACCGGCCGCCACGATGGCGCTGCGGTAGCCCGAGACGAGCGACTGCGAGGACAGCGCGTCCATCGACTGGGCCCGGCTGATCCGGGGCACGAGCTCCATCGCGAAGGACGTCACCGCACAGTCGCGGAGGTCGGTGACCAGCTCCAGGCTGTTGGTGGCGGGCAGGAACGAGACCACGCTGGCTCCTGGACGCAGCGAGCGGACTCCGGCGGTGTGCAGCGGGTTCACCGAGACGACCACGTCGGCCTCGGCCAGCCGCCCCTCGGCGACCTCGGCCCCCGCAGCGACGTACTCCTCGTCGGGATGCAGGGCGCCGACCCCCGCGCCGGGCTCCACACACACCTCGTAGCCAAGGCTGGTCAGCTTGCCGACCAGCTCCGGCACCAGCGCGACACGGGTCTCCCCCCGGCGGGTCTCACGGGCGACAACGATCCTCACGACAGCGAACCTAGGGCACCGTGCGCGGTCACCGTGTCATTGGGGCGCGCGTCTCGCCGGGTCCGGGGCGGTCTCACCGGCGATGCACCCCGACCGCGTACCCCTGCTGCGCGTCCAGGGGGTCGGCGTCCCACGTCGCGTAGGCGGCCTCGAGGACGAGACCGGCGGCGCGTGCCGCATTGACGTAGTCGCTCCACGGGGTCGGCGGGCAGCCCTCGGGAAGGTGGCCGTCGTCGAGCCCGAAGCCGGCGACGAGAAGGCCCTCCGGTCTCAGCACCCCGCCCAGAGCCGCCAGCGTGGACTCGAGGGTGCCCTCGGCCAGCAGCGGGACGACGTTGCCGGCCATCAGGACCAGGTCGAAGGGCGGCACGCAAGTGACAGCCTCAGGCAGAGCGGCGAGGTCCGCCTCGAGCCAGGAGATCCCCGGTCCGCTGCGCCGCGCCACCTCGAGCATGGACCGGTCCGCGTCAACCCCGACGCAGTCGTGCCCGAGCTCCGCCAGCCGCAACGCCACCCGACCGGTGCCGCAGCCGGCGTCGAGGATGCGGGCGCCAGGACCGACCAGTCCGTGGACGAGGGTGGCCTCGCCGTGGGCGTCGGCACTCTGGGCCGCGTGCGCCGCCATCCGCTCGGCGTACTCCTGACCGCTGCCCCCCCCGGTCAGCCGGTGCCACCGGGTCCCCACCGGCTCGTCGCTCATGCCCCAACCCTGCCACCCCCGCTCGACCACCCCGATTCGTCCGTCGAATCGCGGCGGGTCGTCGCGGGGCGACCGCGGACGAATCGGGGTTGGCGGGTGCGCGGAGCCGCCCCGGTGGCCTAGATTCTTCCGTGGGTGCCGCCGACGTCGCCGGCTCTTCGTCCTGCTCGACGTCCCACGCCGCTGCGCGTCCGACCCCGCGAGGCCACATGTCCGAGCACCTGCCCCCCTCCGCCGAGGCGCCGCTGCGCCGGGACATCCGGATCGTCACCTCCATGCTGGGCGACACCTTGACCCGGACCCACGGCCAGGAGCTGCTCGACCTGGTGGAGAGCGTCCGTACGGCGGCCAAGGACGACGCCCTGGACCTCCCCGAGCTCGACGTGGCCACCGCCACCACGCTGGCCCGAGCCTTCACCGCCTACTTCCACCTGGCCAACGTGACCGAGCAGCGTCACCGGGGGTACGCGCTGACCCAGAGACGGGCCGCCGAGGGCGGTCCGCTGGCCGGGGCGCTCGCCCGCGTCCTGGAGCGCGGGATCAGCGCGGAGGACATGACCCAGACGCTGGCGCAGACCTCGGTCCGGTCGGTGTTCACCGCCCACCCGACCGAGGTGGCCCGCCGGACCACGCTGGACAAGCTGCGGTCGGTCGCGGTCCTGCTCGACCAGGACGACACCCCGCGCCGACGACTCAGGCTGGAGGCCGCCGTCGACCTGCTTTGGCAGACCGACGAGCTTCGCATCGACCGCCCGGAGGTCATCGACGAGGCCCGCAACGGCATCTACTACCTCGAGGGGCTCACCTCCGCGGCCGTCCTCGACGTGCTCGAGGAGCTCGAGGAGCACCTCGAACCGTGGGGCGTGACCCTGCCGCTGACCACCAGCCCCCTGCGCTTCGGCACCTGGATCGGCGGGGACCGCGACGGCAACCCCAACGTCACGCCGGAGACAACCCGCGAGGTGCTCCGCCTCCAGGCCTCGCACGGGATCACGGTGATCCGCGGCAAGGTGACCGCGCTGCGGCGCACCCTCTCGGTCAGCCAACGGCTCTCCGGGGTCTCCGTGGCCCTGCGTCAGCGCACCGAGGAGATGCTCGAGGCGCTGCCCGAGGTCGAGCCCCGCTACCGTCGGCTCAACGTCGAGGAGCCCTACCGGCTGTTCCTGACCTGCATCGACGTTCGGCTCCAGCTGACCGCGGCCCGCATCGCCTCGGCGGGCGAGCACCTCCCCGGCCGCGACTTCGTCAGCGACAGCGCGCTGCTCGACGACCTCCTCCTGCTGCACGAGTCCGTGGCCCAGCACCAGGGCGCCCTGATCGCCGGCGGCGACCTCGAGCGGCTGGTCCGCACCGTCGCCGCCTCCGGCTTCACGCTGGCCACCCTCGACGTGCGCGAGCACGCCGAGAAGCACCACCACGCCGTGGGGCAGCTGGTCGACCGGCTCGGGACCCGCGCGGTGGCCTACGCCGACCTCGACGTCGCGGCCCGCGCGGCGCTGCTGAGCGAGGAGCTCACCGTGCACCGGCCGCTGTCCCAGCAGCCGCCGCCGATCGACGAGGACGGGCGCCGAACCGCGGAGGTCTTCGCGGTGATCCGCGAGTCGCTGGACACCCTGGGGGACCGCTCGATCGAGAGCTACATCATCTCGATGACCCGCGACGCCGACGACGTGCTGGCCGCGGTGCTGCTCGCCCGCGAGGCCGGGCTGGTCGACCTGGCCGCGCCCGGGGGGCCGCTGGCCCGGATCGGCTTCGTCCCCCTGCTGGAGACGATCGAGGAGCTGGAACGGGCCGAGCCCATCCTCGACGCGCTCTTCGCCGACCCCTCCTACCGTCAGGTCCTCGCCGCCCGCGACGACGTCCAGGAGGTGATGCTCGGCTACTCCGACTCCAACAAGTCCGGGGGCATCGCCACCTCCCAGTGGCAGATCCAGCGGGCCCAGCGCGCGGCCCGGGACGTCGCCAGGCGTCACGGCGTCCGGCTGCGCTTCTTCCACGGTCGCGGCGGGTCCGTGGGACGGGGAGGCGGCCCGACGTACGACGCGATCATGGCGCTGCCCTTCGGCACGGTTGACGGCGAGGTCAAGCTCACCGAGCAGGGCGAGGTGATCAGCGACAAGTACGCGCTGCCTGTGCTGGCCCGCTACAACCTCGAGCTGCTCGTCGCCGCCACCCTGGAGGCCAGCCTGCTGCACCGCACGGACCGGCGTACGCCCGAGCAGGCCACCCGGTGGGACGACCTGATGGACCAGATCTCGACGGAGGCGCACGCCCGGTACTGCGACCTCGTGGAGCGACCCGAGCTGCCGGAGTACTTCCTGGCCTGCACCCCGGTCGACCTGCTGGGGTCGCTGCACATCGGCTCGCGGCCCTCCCGGCGACCGGAGCAGGATGTCGGCCTGGACGGACTGCGCGCCATCCCCTGGGTGTTCGGCTGGACCCAGTCGCGCCAGATCGTGCCGGGCTGGTTCGGCGTCGGGTCAGGTCTGGCCGCAGTGGTCGATCACGGCGACGAGCTCGCCGCGATGTACGCCGGCTGGCCCTTCTTCCGCACGTTTCTCGACAACGTGGCGATGACCCTGGCCAAGGCGGACCTCGACATCGCCGAGCGCTACGTCACCACCCTGGCCCCCGAGCACACGCACGGGATCCTCGCCCTGGTCCGCAAGGAGTTCGCGCTGACCCTCGACCGCGTCCTGGCCGTCACCGGCGACGAGCGGCTGCTGGACCGCGAGCCGGCGCTGCGGACGACCCTGGAGGTGCGCGAGAACTACCTCGAGCCCCTGCACCTGCTCCAGCTCCAGCTGCTGACCCGGCACCGGGCCGGCGAGGACGACCCGGACCTCGAGCGCGCTCTGCTGCTGACCATCAACGGGATCGCAGCGGGGATGCGCAACACCGGCTGAGCCCGTGACGGCGCTGCCGCTGTGCCGTTGTGTCGCTACCTCGCGTCGAGGACCTGATCCAGGGTGAGCGGGCTGCGCCCGGTGAGTCGTGCGACGTCCTCGGTCACCCCGTCGAGCTCACCGGCGTCAATCGCCGTGTAGGTGCTCACGCAGGCGTCGACCAACCAGGCCGGAGCGTCGTGGGCCGCCCGGGAGTCGTAGGCCGCAGCCGCTGCTCCACCCCGGCGTGGGCCAGCAGACGGGCGACGCGTCCGCCCACGTTCCCGGTGGACCCGGTGATGCCGAGCGGTGCGGGCACCTCAGCCCGCCTTGGCGATGGAGACCGCGAGCGCGGCGAGATGGCGCAGCCGGGCGAGCTCGGAGTCGAGCACGTCGGGGCCGCCGCGGCGCCCGAACAGCACCATCTCCTCCTCGTCGCCGAGGATCGCGCCGGCGATAAGGGTCGACTCCAGGTGACTCCACTCGGGCGGGACGACCAGCCGGACGGCGTCGTGCCGGGGGAACCATCCGGGTCCCTCGGGCAGGATCTCAGGCGCGGCCGAGGTCCGGTGCAGAACCTCGGTCCCCTCCGGGCGGCGGCGCAAGCGCATCCCCCAGTCGGCCCGGAAGATGATCGGCAGCAGGTCGACCAGCTCGTCGCAGGCGGTGTTCGGGGACTGGGTCAGCTGCTCGACGGCCTCGAGGTCGAGGAAGAGGTTGCCGCCGGCGCCGTACCGCGAGATCCACAGCACGTGCACGCCCTCGAGCTGGTTGCAGGCCGAGACGATCGAGTCGGGCATCACCCCCGGCGCGGTCTCCAGCAGCACGTCGTCGACCGCGGTGCCGTCGTGGCGGTGCTCGACGATCTCGATGGCCTCGATGTCACCACCGGCCTCACCGATCGTACTGGCCACCCGTCCCAGCGACCCCGGCACGTCGGGGAGCTCGACTCGGAGCAGGAACGGCATCGCCGGTCAGCTCCTCTCACGTCTCACCGGGTCGCCCAGCGCAACCCGTCCAGGTCTCACCACCTCGGCGTCCACACCGAAGACGATCTCAGACCCAGACCGACGATAACGGCCGAGGTAGGCGAGCACGGGCACGTCCCTCTCACCTGAGACGGGATCGACGTCGACCACTGCACACCGCGGGAGCACCGCGGTGACCTGCAGGACGGCGTCGCCGACCTGGAGCTGGCGGCCGACCCAGGTGTCCTCCACGTGGGCCGGTTCGCCGGGCGTGTCGATGACCAGCGTGGAGCGGAACCGGGCGCTGTCCAGCGTCGTCCCGACCCGACCGGCGAGCTCGTCCACCGAGCTGGTGGTGACCAGGGTCACCGACCCCGCGTAGACCACGCCCCCCGGCTCCACGGCACGCGCGAGGACGACCCGCCGACCCAGGTGGTTCTCCAGCGCCGCGGCCAGGGGACCGTCAAGATCCTCGACCTCGACCCGTCGGCCCCAGTACGCCACGGGATGCACCCGCCCGGTCGGCTCGAGCGTGCCGCCCACACTCCCGCCGGGCAGGTCGAGCCGAAGCTGGTCCTCGTGGAGGTGGGAGAGCACCTGGACGCCGGCGCCGTTCTCGACCGTGCGCAGCACCTGGTCCCGGTCCGGGTCGACCAGGCACAGGACACGATCCCCCTCCACGCCCCCTGGACCCAGGGTGGCGCTCTCGTGGGCGCGATGACGCGTGCCCTTCACGGGCGTGTATCCGATCCGGTCCACCAACACAGTGATCAACCTCTCACGCGCCGGTTTCCGGGTCGTTTCAGGCTCGCGCCCCCGGTCGCCGGCTCGTTCGTGCAACCTGCCTCCCTGGGGGGTGTATAGGAGATACTGGTCCTCCGACCGTGTCAACCACCAGCTCAGGGGGTTGTGCCGTGGCACGCCTGGCCGTCCGTCTCCTCGTCATCCTCGTCTCGCTCGCCGTGGCGCTGCCGCTGGCTCCCGCCCAGGCCTCCGCGTTCGGCGAGAAGGCGCAACGACAGCTGAACGCCCTGGGCTGCGCCGCTGGGCCGGTGGACGGCCGGATCGGCGAGATGACCCGCGCGGCGGCCGTGCGCTTCCAGTCCGCCAACCAGCTGCGGCAGACCGGCACGTTGGGCCGGACCACACGCACGCGGCTCAGGTCCTCCTCCGCGGTGTCCTGCGACGACCGGCCGGTCCCGGGCAAGGGAAAGGGCCGTCGGGTGGTTCTGAGCCAGACCCAGAACTACGTCTGGCTGGTCCGCAAGAACGGCAGCGTGCGCGCACAGGGCCCGATGATCGACAACCCGTCCGTGGTCTCGCCCGGCACGACCCGGGTCGGCGCCAAGTGCGGTCGTGCCGCGAAGATCCGGATGAACAGTGACATCGGTGGGAGCCTGTGGCTGCCGTTCTTCACCCGGTTCTCGCCGTGTGGGGTCGGCTTCCACCGCATCCCGACCTACAAGTCCGCCGGCACCCAGATCCACCCCGACTGGATGCTCGGAACGAACCTGCGCGAATCCCACGGCTGCGTCCGGCTCAGCCGGTCGTTCGCGGCACAGCTGTGGCGCTTCGGCACGGTGGGCACCCGCGTGGTGGTGACCTCCTGACCAGCCCAGCCTGTCTAGCCCAGCCGGCTCGCGAGCTGGACCAGGTCTCCGGCGACGAGGTCCGGGGCGCTGAAGGCGGCGGGATAGCTCGCCGCCGTCCGGTTGACCCACCCCGTCCGCAGCCCCGCCCGGTGCGCGCCGTGGATGTCCCAGGGGTGCACGGCGACCAGCATCGCCTCCCCGGAGTCCACCTCGCAGACCGAGAGCGCGTGCGCGTACGCCGCCGGCGCCGGCTTCCACAGCCCGGCGTCCTCGACGGAGAGAACGTGCTCGACGTGCTCCGCGACGCCCGCGCGCCGCAGCAGGGACCGGCCCACCTCGGCCGACCCGTTGCTCAGCGTGACCACCCGGACGCCGCTCGCGGCCAGGGCGGCTAGTCCGGGACCGACGTCGGGGTGGACCTCCAGGCTGGTGAAGGCGTCCATCACGTGCTCGATCGCGTCCGGGACGGTGTAGCCGGCCCGGCTCGTCGCCTCCTCGTCGAGCAGGGCTCGCAACGCCGCCGCCCCGAGGTCGGCAAAGGCCGCCTGCTCACCGGTGACGGTCAGCGCGAAGCCGTCCCGCAGGATGCTGGCGAACCAGGTCGCGGAGAGCCCGCGAGGGGCTCCGACGTCCACGAACCGGTCCGCCAGTGGGGCCATGTCCGAGAGCGTCTCGTTGACGTCGAGCACGACCAGCCTGAGCGTCACGGGATGTAGTTGAACTCGTCCGGGTTCGGGCCGGTCCGCTCGTCGCGGTCGAGCCCGTTGAGCGCGCTCATGTCCTCGCCGGAGAGCTCGAAGTCGAAGAGGGCGAAGTTGTCCTCCATGCGGCTGCGGGTGACCGACTTCGGGAACACGATGTCGCCGCGCTGGAGGTGCCAGCGCAGGGTCACCTGGGCCGGGGACCTGCCGAGGTTCTCCGCGACCCGGACGATGGTCGGGTCGTCGAGGACCTTGCCCTGGGCGATGGGCGACCACGCCTCGGTGGCGATGCCCTGCTCGGTGTTGTACGCGCGGACCTTCTCGTTGCCGAAGAAGGGGTGGACTTCGATCTGGTTCACCGCCGGCGGCACGGTCGTCTCGGCGGCCAGGCGACCCAGGTGGTGGGGCTGAAAGTTCGAGACGCCGATCGCACGGGCGCGGCCGGAGGCGTAGATCTCCTCCATCGCCGTCCAGGTCTCCACGAAGTCGCCGACCTCGGGGAGCGGCCAGTGCACGAGGAACAGGTCGATCTGCTCCAGGCCCAGGTCCGAGAGCGTGGTGTCGAAGGCCGAGAGCGCGTCCTGGTGGGCGTGGAAGCCGTTGTTGAGCTTGCTGGTCACGAAGATCTCGTCACGGGCCAGGCCGGAGTCAGCCACAGCCTCGCCGACCTGCTTCTCGTTGCCGTACATCTCGGCGGTGTCGATGTGCCGGTAGCCGACCTCGAAGGCGGCCAGGACGGCCTCCCGGGTCTCCTCGGGATCGATCTGGAAGACACCGAAGCCGAGCTGGGGGATCTCGACACCGTTGTTGAGCGTGATCGTCGGGACGGTCATGGAACTCCTTCGTACGTAGACGTCTGGTCCTCCTTCCCCCAACCGGCGGCGCCCACGCCTGCATTCCGTTCTCGGGCGCGAGCCAGGTCACGGGATGGATTCCGCGCCGAGGGGGTACACCTCCTCCATGACCTATGCTTGGAGCCGATTCATGTCCACCGCGACGGCGTCCTACGGCGCCTACGCCCTCCTCGAACCGCGCCACCTCGGGCGGGCGGTGACCTCGGTGACCGCCCGCCAGGCGGAGTACGACGTCCTCGCCTACACCTACGGCGGTCGTGACCTGGCCATCAGCGCCGTCGGCGCCCTGGGCCGCTCCCCGCGCACCGTCACCGCAGCCATGCTCATCCGGATCGCCTGCGACGTCTCCGACGGGCTCATCCTCTCCGCGCGCGCCGAGGACGACCAGACCCGGCAGAAGCTCCTCGGCGTCACGCTTGGCTGGGCCGCGCTGAACTCACTCGCCCTCCTCCGCGACCGCCGGGTGGCCCGGACCGCGAAGCGACCGTGAGCAGCGGCGCCGAGCCGGCCGCCTTCGTCGCGCTCAGTACACCCTCGCGGCACGCGTCCGCCTGGACCCGCGCTCTGAGCCACCACGCGCGGGTCTCGGCGCTGGACGTCCTCGGAATCGGCGCCGGGTCGCGCGCCTTGGTGCTGACGGCCCACCCCGACGACGAGACGCTCGGGCTCGGCGCCACCCTGGCCTGCCTGGGGCGCGCGGGGGTGAGCGTGCACCTGGTCTGCGCGACTGCGGGGGAGGCGGCCTACGACGTCACGTTCGCCGAAGCCGGGCTCGGCGACCCGCCGATGAGCTCGCAGAGCCTGGCTGCTCTGCGCCGGACCGAGCTCTCCGCCGCCGCGGCAGACCTGGGCATCGACACGGTCGAGGTGCTGGGGCTGCCCGACGGCGCCGTGGCCGAGCACGAGGACGAGCTGACCGAGCAGATCCGCCGCCGGCTGGAGGACGGACCCCGCGTCGACGCCGTGCTGGCGCTGTGGGAGCACGACCCACACCCCGACCACGCGACCGTGGGGCGGGCCTCGGTCAGCGCCGCCGGCGGACGCTCGGTCCACGGGTTCCCACTGTGGGCCTTCCACCACACGGATCCTGCGACCCTGAGTGACCTGCTCACCGACGCCGAGCTGGTCGACCTCGACGCGACAGCCCTGGCGCTGCGCGGGCGCGCCACCACCCGCTACTTCTCCCAGACCATGTCCCCGCAGCCGGGCGTCGGGCCCGTCGTCCCGGACACCGTGGTCAGCTGGTCGCACGAGCTCCTGGTGGCGATGTGAGCGGAGAGCCGGCCACACCGGCCGACTTTGACGCGCGCTACCGCGAGGACAACGACCCGTGGCGCGTGCTGAGCTCCGCCTACGAACGGCGCAAGGCGGGAGTGGTGATGGCCTCGCTCCCCCACGACCGCTACCACAGCGCGTGGGAGCCCGGCTGCGGGGTGGGCGCCCTGACCCGGCTGCTCGCGCAGCGCTGCGACCACGTCGTGGCCACGGAGGCCTCCGCGGCCGCCGCCCGGCTGGCCGACCAGCGCTGCGCGGACCTGTCCCGGGTGCGCGTGCACCACTCCGCCCTGCCGGAGTGTCCGCTCACCGGTGCCGTGGAGCTCGTGGTCGCCTCGGAGCTCCTCTACTACCTCCCGGACCTGCCCGGCAGCCTGGACGTGCTGTGGGGTCGACTGGTCCCCGGGGGCACCTTCGCCACGGTGCACTGGCGCCACGACGGCACCGACATGACCAGCTCGGGGGAGGCCCTGCACGCCGTGCTGAGTGACGACGCCGAGGCTCGCGGTGCTCGTCGTCTGGTGCACCACCTCGATGAGCACTTCGTCCTCGACGTCTACCAGAGCGCTCGATGACCCCGCGGCTACGCGACGCCCTGGCCGACCTCGACGCCGGTGCGCTGCGCCGCTCGGCGGAGTCCATGCGCGGCGGGCTGCGCACCGTGGTGGCGGCTGGTGCCGCGGACTGGAACGCGGCGCTGCCCGACCTGGTCGCCGCGCTGGCGGCCACCGCTCGGGTGGACCTCACCCTCGCCCGACTGGTCGAGGGGCACGCCGACGCCCAGCGCATCCTGACCCAGTCCGGAGATCGTCCCTCCCCGGGCGTGTACGGCGTGTGGGCGTCGCGCTCGGTGGGCACGGGCCTGGCGGGGCGCTTCCGTGACGGCCGCTGGCAGGTCTCGGGCGAGCTGCGCTTCGCCTCGGGCATCGGGCTCGTCGACCGCGCCCTGGTCCCCGTGTGGGTCGAGGAGACCCACCACCAGCTCCTCGACCTCGAGCTCGACCCGGAGGGGTTCCTCGGGCAGCCGGACAGCTGGCGGACGACGGCCATGGACGCGTCACGCTCGTGGACCGTGCAGGTGGAGACCGACGCCGCCCTCACCGCGGCCGTCGGGCCGCTCGACTGGTACCTCCAGCGGCCGGGATTCCTCGTCGGCGGACTCGGGGTGGCGGCCGTCTGGGCCGGCGGAGCCCAGCACGTGCGCGACCTGCTCCTGGCGGGGGCCCGTCAGTTCGGGTTCGGCCCGGCGCAGCTGCGTCGGCTCGGAGCCGTCGAGCAGGCGACCTGGGAGGCGTGGTCGGCGGTGGAGGCCACTGCCGCCTGGCTCCCCGATCTGTCCACCGACCGCGTCGGCGAGGAGGTGGGCCGGGCGCGGACCGCGGTGGCCCTGGCTTGCGAGCGGGTGCTGCACGAGACCCCGCACATCGTCGGGCCGGGTGGACTGAGCCGCAACGAGTCCCTGGTCCGCACGACCGCCGACCTCGGCATCTATGTCCGCCAGCTCGCCCTCGACTCCGAGCTCGAGGGTCTCGGACGGCGGCTGGTCCACGAGCGGACCGACCTCCCATGACCCGCCCGGACGTCCTGGTGGCGGTCCCTGCGCGCGACGAGGAGGACACGGTCGGTGCCACCGTCGGCTCGGTCCTGGAGTCCCTGGCCGACGCGCGGCGCATGGGCATGGCAGCCCGCACCCATCTGGAGGTGGCGGCGCACCGCTGCGCCGACGGCACGGCGCGCCGCGCCCACGACGCCGTCCCGCCCCACACCAGTGTCCGGGTGGTGCCCGACGAGGTCTCGACCACCGTCGGCGAGGTGCGGCACGCGGCGGTGCTGCGCGGGCTGGAGGTCCTCGACGGCCCCCTCGCCTCGACCTGGGTGCTCTCGACCGACGCCGACACCGTGGTCGGGCGCTCGTGGGTCCGTCTCATCCTCGCCGAGGCGCAGGCGGCCCGTGCCGTCGCAGTCGTCGGCCTGGCCGACCTGGACCGCTGGCGCGGCGACGCAGGCTCCGCGGCCGCTTACGACTCGGTGCTCGCCGCCGGGATGCGCGAGCTGGTGGGGCCACACCAGCACGACCACGTCTATGGGGCGAACCTTGCGGTCCGGGCCGACGCCTATCTCGAGTGCGGTGGCTTCGGCACGGCCGTGCACGGCGAGGACCAGGCCCTGGTGGACCGGCTCGTCGCGCGAGGTCGTCGTGTCGCCCGGACCCGGTCCGTGCGGGTGCGTACCAGCGGACGGCTGGTGGGACGCGCCGACCTCGGGCTCGCCGCCCACCTGAACCGGCTGCAGTCCCGGGCCGACGCTCCGCCCCGGGACGCGCAACCGGGTGCTCGGCTGTCCTGATCGCACGCCGTCCGGCCGAGCTCAGTCCGTGGCGGCGGTGGGGGCCGTGGTCGACCCGGTGCTCTGGCCGGCGCTCGTGCTGGTGGCCGAGGTCGTCGCCGGCGAGCTCGCCCGATGCCTCGGCTTCGAGACCCCGCGACTGGTGGCGCTGGAGCTGGCCCAGGACCTCGCGCGCTACGAGGCCGACCAGGAGGTGCAGGACCTGCTCCGGGCCAGCGTCGGCCTCAACCTCGGGGTGGACTTCCTGCCGGGGGCCTTCGGCTTCGAAGCCGGGTGCGAGCCGGACGCCGACCTGTCTGCCCAGGTCACCGAGCACCTGCTCACCGAGGTTCTCGCCCTCGTCCCCGATCAGTAGCTGGAGCCGGTGCCGGGAGCCACGACGCCCGAGGAGCTGCGCACGGCGTACGTGGCCTTCCTCCTCGCCCGGGTGGCGGGCGTCGACGGACGGCGACCCTGGCTGCCCGGACCTGAGGTCGCGTCGTGATCCGCCGGCCCTACGAGTACGTCACGCTGCGCTGCGTGCCGCGGGTCGACCGCGAGGAGTTCGTCAACGTGGGCGTCGTGCTGCACTGCCAGGCCGACGACCTGCTCGCGCTGACCAGCCGCGTCGAGGGGCTCCGGCTGCATGCGCTCTGGCCCGACCTCGACCTCGACCAGGTGACCGAGTCCCTGCGTCGTGCCGACGCGGTCTGTCGCGGGGACGCCTGGGTCGGTGACGTCGCGGGGCAGGACCTCAGGACGCGCTTCGGTTTCCTCAAGGCGCCCCGCAGCACGGTGGTCCAGGCGGGTCCGGTGCACAGCGGGTTGAGCGACGACCCGCGGGCCGAGCTGGCCCGCCTGCTGGACGCGCTGGTCCCGTGACCTCTAGGACTCGCTGACCCTACCGGCCTCGACCTGCCAGCGACGGGTCAGCGCGACCGTCTCGGCCAGACGACGGTCATGAGTGACCAGGAGCAGGGTGCCCGGGTAGGAGCCCAGGGCGAGCTCGAGCTGCTCGACCGCGGGCAGGTCGAGGTGGTTGGTGGGCTCGTCGAGGACGAGGAGGTTGACCCCGGTGCCCTGGAGCAGGGCCAGCGCCGCGCGCGTCCGCTCACCGGGCGACAGGCTGCCGACGACACGGCCGGTGTGCGCGGCCCGGAGGCCGAACTTGGCCAGCAGCGTCCGTACGTCGGCGTCGGGCAGCGCAGGGAGCAGCCGCCCCAGTCCGCGGTCGAGCGGCTCGTCCTCCTGCAGCAGCGACCGAGCCTGATCGATCTCACCCACGACGACGCCGCTGCCCAGCCAGGCCCGTCCCCGCGTCGGCTCCACCCGACCGAGCAGCAGCTCAAGCAGGGTCGTCTTGCCGGCGCCGTTCGGCCCCGCGAGCGCGACCTTGTCCCCCGCGGCGAGCTGGAGGTGCACGGGACCGAGGGTGAAGTCGCCCCGGGTCAGCTCGGCGCCGTCCAGCACGGCGACCACCGAGCCCGACCTGGGTGCGGTGGCGATCGCCAGCCGCAGCTCCCACTCCTTGCGAGGCTCCTCGACGACGCTGAGCCGCTCCAGCATCCGCTCGGACTGGCGGATCTTACTGGCCTGCTTCTCGGTGTTCTCCTGTCGGAACTTGCGGCCGATCTTGTCCGGGTCCTTGCCCGCCTTCCGTCGAGCGTTGCGGGTGCCCTGCTCGAGCCAGTTGCGCTGTCGTTGCGCCCGGGCCACGAGCTCGCCGCGCCGGGAGGCGTACTCCTCGTAGGCCTCGCGGGCGTGCCGTCGGGCGATCGCACGCTCGGCCAGCCAGGCGTCGTAACCCCCGTCGTAGTAGGCGACCTGCTGCTGGGCCAGGTCGAGCTCGACGACCTCGGTAACCGTGCGGGCCAGGAACTCCCGGTCGTGGCTGACTACGAGCAGACCGACCTCGCTCGCGGCCACGAACCCCTCCAGGAGGTCGAGCCCGTCGAGGTCGAGGTCGTTGGTCGGCTCGTCCAGGGCCAGCAGGTCGTAGCGCGAGAGCAGCAGCGCCGCGAGGCCGGCCCGGGAGGCCTGGCCGCCGGAGAGATCGCTCATCAGTGCCGTCGACGTCCCGGTGAGGCCGACCCGGACCAGCACGGCCCCCAGCCGGTCCTCGAGGTCCGCTCCGCCGAGTGAGAGCCACGTCTCGAGGGCGTCGGAGTATGCCTGGTCGCCCCCGGGAACCTCGTCGGTCAGCAGCCCCAGCGTGGCGTCCAGCTCACGCTGCGCGAGGGTGACGCCGGTACGCCGCGAGACGAACGCGGCCACCGTCTCGCCCGGCTCCCGCTCGGTCTCCTGGGCGAGGTAGCCCACCGTCGCCGAGACCGGGCTGCGAGTCACCGTGCCGGTCGCGGGGTCGGTCAGCCCGGACAGCAGCCGCAGCAGCGTGGTCTTGCCGGCACCGTTCGCACCCACCACACCAACCACGTCCCCCGGGGCGACGACGAGGTCGAGATCGCTGAACAGGGTGCGGGCCCCCTGGGCCGCGGACAAGTCGCGCGCGACGATCGTGGCACTCACCCCAGGACGATACTGCGGCTCCCTGCCCGGAAGGTCCCAGGATGTCGAGGGTGCAGCCGCCGACGCTCCGTGATGTCGCCGAGGCCGCCGGGGTGCACGCAGCCACTGCGAAGGTCGCCGAGTCACTGGGCTGCCGGCCCAACCCCATCGCCCGGGGGCTGACGACGGCGAAGCCCGCGACGGTCGGCATCGAGCACGACAACGATGCCGGACGCGAGCGCGCCCACGTCGAATCGCTGCGCTCGCGACAGGTCGACGGGCTGATCGTGGGTGCCCTGCTCGACCAGCGCCTGGTCGCCGGCTGGGGCAGCCTGTGGGCCAACGAGCGCTGCTTCCTGCGCGGTCACAGCCCGTGGACCCCCTCATCGACGTCGACGTCGACGTCCCGGCAGTGGTCCGGCTCGGGCCCGAGCGCTGCGCCACTCACCACGCACCCGCGGACACGTCCCGGGCGGTGCCGAACGACCCCGAGCCGGGGCGTACCTGGTGGTGCCCCACCTGCCAGCCCGAACCCACCCCCTGACAGGCTGGGTCACGTGAGAGCCCTGCTGTTGGAGAACCTGCACCCCTTGGCCTCGACGATCCTCACCGGGGCGGGCGTCGAGGTCGAGACCCGCCGCGACGCGCTGGACGAGGACGAGCTCGTCGACGCGCTGAGTGGCGTCGACCTGCTCGGCATCCGCTCCAAGACGGAGGTCACCGAGCGGGTGCTCCGGGCCAGGCCCGACCTGCTCGCGGTGGGCGCCTTCTGCATCGGGACCAACCAGATCGACCTCGCCACCGCCTCCGCGCTCGGCGTGGCCGCGTTCAACGCGCCGTACTCGAACACCCGCTCCGTGGTCGAGCTGGCCATCGCCGACCTCATCGCGATGGCCCGCCAGCTCACCGTGCGCGACAAGGCCCTGCACGAGGGGGTGTGGGACAAGTCGTCCGACGGCAGCCACGAGGTCCGGGGCCGGACGCTCGGCATCGTGGGCTACGGCAACATCGGCTCGCAGCTCTCGGTGGTGGCCGAGATGCTCGGGATGAGCGTCTACTTCTACGACACCGAGGACAAGCTGGCGCTGGGCAACGCGCGCCGCTGCTCCTCCCTCGAGGAGCTGCTGGACACCGTCGAGACGGTGACCCTGCACGTGGACGGACGCGCCGGTAACGCCGGCATCTTCGGCGCCGAGCAGTTCGCCCGGATGCGCCCTCGATCGCTGTTCCTCAACCTGTCCCGCGGGTTCGTAGTGGACTACGACGCGCTGGCCGGAGCGGTGACCTCGGGCCAGCTCGCCGGTGCCGCCGTCGACGTCTTCCCTTCCGAGCCGAAGTCGCGCGGCGACCACTTCGACTCACCGCTGCGCGGGCTGCCGAACGTCATCCTCACCCCGCACGTGGGCGGCTCCACCGAGGAGGCCCAAGAGGACATCGGCCGCTTCGTCGGCGGCAAGCTGCGCGACTACGTCCAGCTCGGGACGACCACCCTGTCGGTGAACCTGCCGCGGCTCTCCCCCGAGCGGTCCCGGCACGCCCAGCGCATCGCCCACCTGCACCACAACACCCCCGGGGTGCTGGCCCGGCTCAACCAGGTCCTCGCCGACCACGACGTGAACATCCACGGTCAGGTCCTCTCCACCAGCGGCGACGTCGGCTACGTGGTGACAGATACCGACTCGCCGCTACCGGCCGAGGTCCTGGCCGCGTTGCGCGAGATCCACGACACGGTCCGCCTCCGCCTCATCGACTGACCCTCACCCGCCCCCCCACCAACGTTGCCCGAGCTCCCCATGGAGAACTTCCGGCGTCAGGGGGTGGGGAGGGTGGAGAGGGTTGCGAGTCCGATCCGGACCAGGTCGAGAGCGGCCGCGGCCGGGACGGGCCGCGAGAAGAGGTAGCCCTGTCCGCGCGGGCAGCCGAGCCGCCGGAGGATCCGGAACTGCTCGTCCTCCTCGATGCCCTCGGCGACCACGTCGAGCTCGAAGGCACGGGCCAGGGTCAGGACGGCCTGCACCACCGCCAGGTCGCGGGGGTTCTCGCTCATCCGGGAGATGAAGGACCGGTCGATCTTCACCAGGTCGAAGGGGTAGGTCCCCAGCCGGGACAGCGACGAATGGCCGGTGCCGAAGTCGTCGAGCGCCAGGCGTACGCCGAGCGCACGGATCTCGCGCAGCACCCCGACGACGTCCACGTCCGAGCGGGCCAGGGCGCTCTCGGTGATCTCCAGGACGAGTGCGCTCGGGGGAAGCCCGGTCGCGGTGAGGATCTCCTCGATCTCCTCGACCAGCCGCGGGTTGCCGAGCTGGTGCGGCGAGAGGTTCACGCTCATGCTCGGCAGCGACCCGGCGCCGCACACCTCGCGCACCTGCGCCAGCTGCTGGCAGGCCCGGGTCAGCACCCACCGACCGAGCCGGTCGATCATCGCCGTCTCCTCGGCCAGTCCCACGAACTCCGGGGGCGCAATGGCCCCCAGCTCGGGGTGCCACCACCGGGCCAGCGCCTCCATGCCGACCAGCTCCCCGGTGGCCAGCGACACGATCGGCTGGAACCACACGTCCAGCGCGTCCTCCTCGATCGCCCGGTCGAGGTCCGCACGCAGACGCAGCCGGCCCAGCGCCGCCGCGCTCATCACCGGGTCGTAGAACGCGTACCGCGCGCCACCGGATCGTTTCGCGGAGTACATCGCCAGATCGGCGTTCCGGACCAGGTCGGTCGGCGGATCGCCCTGCGCACACAGGGCGATGCCGATGCTCGCCCGGATCGGCAGCGCGCGCTCGCCCAGGTCGACGTACGGAGCCAGCGCCACCATGATTCGCTCCGCGACCTCGCGCGCCCCCTCGGCCGAGGCGTCTGGAACCAGGACGGCGAACTCATCACCGCCCAGCCGCGCCGCCAGGTCGCCCGACCCGAGGCCTGCGCGCAACCGGTCGGCGAGCTCCCCGAGCAGGTGGTCACCGGCCAGGTGTCCGAGCCCGTCGTTGACCGTCTTGAAGTCGTCGACGTCGAGCAGCAGCAGGGCCCGGGACCGGTCCTGGCTCTCGGCCAGGGTGGTCATGAACAGCTTCCGGTTGACCAGGCCAGTCAGGTCGTCGGTGTCGGCCCGGCGGCGGAGCTCGGCCTCCAGACGCCGGTAGTCGGTGACGTCACGAAAGCTCCACACCCGACCCACGGCCAGACCCTCGAGCCGCTGCGGCTGGGAGTAGCGCTCGTGGACCCGGCCGTCGTGGAACTCGACGATGTCCCAACTCGACTCCTCGACGGCGGCGTGGATCTCGTCGAGCCGGGTCAGGAACCGGTCGGGGTCGGTGAACTGGGGCAGCACCCACTGCGAGAGCGTGGCGAGCTCGAGGTCGACGAGGCCCTCCGGGGGCAGCCGCCACAGCTCGGCGAACTTCTGGTTGTGCTGGACGATCCGGTGCGCCTGGTCGACGACCAGCAACCCGTCGGCCGTGGAGTCCAAGGTGGCCTCGAGCAGCGAGAATGACCTCGCCTCGCTCTCCTGCTGCCGCGCCCGGCCCACCGCGACCGCGACGAGTGAGGCAGCCCAGGCCAGGTCGTGGGCCGGCGCCCCCATCCCGTCCTGCACCGGGCGTGGGAGCCCGACGGCCTCGAGGTGACCGAGCTGCTCCCCGTCCGCGCTGTGCACAGCGAGATGCAGGGTCTGCCGAGCGTCGCCGACCCGCACCCCTGCGGACCCGCTCCCAGCCGGCCCGACCGGCCGGTCGGCTCCCAGGGTCACCCGGCAGCCCGCGGCACCGGTCACCCGGCAGACCGCGTCGCCGATCCGGTCCAGGGTGACCGCGAGGAGCTCCTGGCCCGCGACGAGCGCGAAGATCGCGGCCTGCTCGGCGACCCGGACCTCCGCCAGCTTGCGGGCGGTGATGTCGAAGAGGAGGCCGTGCTGGAGGGAGCCCTGCCGCGGGTCGTGGAGCAGTGTCACGTCGTCGAGCACCCACACGACGCGACCGTCCTTGGCCACCATCCGGTACTCGGAGTAGCCGCGGGTGACGTCGCTGTCCAGCGCCGCGGCCTCCTCGGCGATGAGTCGCTCGCGGTCGTCGGGGTGCAGCTGGCGCAGCCAGAGCTCGGGGTCCGCGAGCCACTCCTCGGGCGCGAACCCGAGGATGTGCTCGATCTGCGGGCTAGCGTAGAGCCAGGCACCGTCCGCCCCGGTGCAGGCGGTGTACACCGCCGCCGGGACCAGACCGACCAGGTCCGCAGGCAGCGCGCGCACGCCGGTCACGGCCGCAGGGGGTTCCGGCGCGACGCTACGCAGGGCGCGCACCCGCTCCATGGCGCCTCCTCCACGGGCTCAACGACACCTCACCCGCAGCGGTTCTGGAGCCACGGGAGGCCGATACTCCAGGCTACTGTCCCTGTCGTCCACCGTCCGGGGATTGGCGCGGTCCGCCGGTACGCGGGAGAGGGCGTGCGTGTCTCGGTCGTGCCGGGTCAACGCCTCGAGAGGAGCGACAGATGAGCGCGCCTCAACGTCGCGGACAACACCGTGATGCGCGAGCTGCGCGTCCGCCGCCTCGGCGGGCAGGCCATCGTCGAGGTCTTCGAGTACGACGCGCGCGGCGGTCGTGCACCTGCACCGGGCCGGTCTGCGCGAGCTCGGGACCCAGCGAGGGTCAGCGCTGGATCTACTTCCTCCCCGTGGGTGATGCAGTTCGAGCTGGTCTCCTACCCCGAGGGCAAGGCCTTCTTCAGGCGCTCGGTCAGCACGTCCCAGGTGTAGGTCTCGATCTCCAGGCGGTCGGAGATCGAGGATTCCAGGTGCAGCCTAGGTGACGTCACAGCAGGCCCTCGGCCCCCGAAGAGCAGGGCGTACATGCCCAGGGTGGCGATGATCGGATTGGGCCCGTGACCACCGATGGGGACTTCCTTGCGCAGTCACTGAACACCGTCGCCGGGGCGGTCAGAAGTTGCCGCGGCGCTCCTGCTCGCGCTCGATGGCCTCGAAGAGGGCCTTGAAGTTGCCCTTGCCGAAGCCCAGCGAGCCGTGCCGCTCGATGAACTCGAAGAACACCGTCGGTCGATCTCCGGTGGGCTTGGTGAAGATCTGGAGGAGGTAGCCGTCTTCGTCGCGGTCCACCAGGATCCCACGCTGCTGGAGGTCCTCGATGGGCACGCGGACCTCGCCGATCCGCGCCCGCAGCTCGGGGTCCTCGTAGTAGGAGTCCGGGGTATCGAGGAACTCGACGCCCTCGGCACGCAGCACATCCACCGTGCTCAGCAGGTCGCCGGTGGCCAGGGCGAGGTGCTGGACCCCCGGCCCGCGGTAGAAGTCCAGGAACTCGTCGATCTGGGACTTCTTCTTGGCGACCGAGGGCTCGTTCAGCGGGACCTTCACCCGGTGGTTCCCGCTGGTCACAACCTTGGACATCAGCGCCGAGTAGTCGGTGGCGATGTCGTCGCCGATGAACTCGGCCATGTTCGTGAAGCCCATGACCCGGTTGTAGAAGCCCACCCACTCGTCCATCCGGCCCATCTCCACGTTGCCCACAACGTGGTCGAGGGCCTGGAAGACGCGGGTCGGGGCGTCGGGGCGCTTGCGGTACGACGAGGTGCGCGCCACGAAGCCGGGGAGGTAGGGCCCGTCGTACCGGCTCCGGTCCACCAGGGTGTGCCGGGTCTCGCCGTAGGTCGCGATCGCGGCGACCCGCACCGTGCCGTGCTCGTCGGTCAGGTCCTCGGGCTCGGAGAGGACGCGGACCCCCTGGGTGCGCGCGTGCTCGATGCAGCGGTCGACATCGGGGACCTCGAGGGCGATGTCGACGACCCCGTCCCCGTGCTCGGCGTGGTGACGGATCACCGGGCTGTCCGGCGCCACGCCCCCGGTCACCACGAAGCGGACGGCGCCGCTCCTGAGCACGAAGGCGACGTGGTCGCGGTCGCCGGTTTCCGGCCCCGAGTAGGCGACGAGCTCCATCCCGAGGGCGGACTGGAAGAAGTGCGCGGTCTGAGTCGCGTTGCCCACCGCCCAGACCACTGCGTCCCAGCCGGTGACGGGGAAGGGGTCCCCGGCCGGGTCGTAGTCGACCAGGCCGACGAGCTGCTTGAGCGTGTCGACGTCGAGATGCGCCAGGCGCTCGTCGTCGGTGAGGGTCTCGTGCAGGGTCATCTGTCCTCCTCGGGGGGTGGTGCGCGTCCTCTCAGGGTGCGCGACCTTGAGGTACTGCGCAATCAGTCGGTCCACGCCTGCCCAATCAGGCCGGAAGGGCGCGCCCCCGCGGCCCTGTGCTAGTCATTCTGCGTAGATATGCTGGCCTCGTGCCTGCCTCGACCACGACGCCACGACGCCCGCTCGACACCCTGGACCTCACCCTGATCCGGCTGCTGCGCGACCACCCTCGCGTCGGCGATCTGGAGCTGTCCCGGCTGGCCCAGGTCGCCCGGGCCACGGTGCAGAGCCGCCTGTCCCGGCTGACCGACTCCGGGGTAATCACCGGCTGGGGGCCGGACATCGACCTGCCCGCCGCCGGCGTGGGAGTCCAGGCCTTCGTGAGCCTGGAGATCGCCCAGGGTGCCCTGGCGGACGTGGCCGGCGACCTGGTGGCGATCCCGCAGGTGCTCGAGGCGTACGTCGTCACCGGGGCCGCCGACGTGCTGTGCAAGATCGCGGCCGCCGACCACGAGGAGCTCCAGGAGGTCCTGCTCCTGCTCAGCCGCTCCCGCTCGGTGGCCCGCTCGACCAGCGTCGTCGCGCTGACCGTGCTCGTCGAGCCCCGGGTGCTGCCGGTGCTGGAGACGGTCGCCTCCCCCCGGCCACCTCGGGCCGACGCCTACCGCGGACGACGCATCACGTAGGTGTTCAGCGTCGGGGCGAAGCCGTAGTGCAGGCTCACCTCGTAGCCCAGGCCGTCAGCCGCTGCGGCAGGTCGGCCCCGAAGTCGGTGTAGACGAGGCTTCCGTTCGGGTCCTTGGGGGAGCCGTGGTAGATCGGCTCCTTGAGCATCACGTCCACCTCGGACGTCGTGTCGACGCGCGGCTCGCTGGTCCGCGGCAGCGGCTCCGCGGTGGGGATGGCCATCACGTGCACCCCGCCGGGGGTCAGCACGTGGGCGATGGCCTCGAAGGCCGCCCAGGGACGCCGTACGTGCTCGAAGATGTCCGCGGTCACGACGAGGTCGAAGGACGCGTCGGGGAAGGTCAGCGCCTCGAGGCTCTCGCAGCGCAGCCCCTCGTGCACCTGGCCCAGCCCCACGTCGGGCCAGAAGTACGAGTTCGTGCAGTGCGGCAGCCGAGCCCAGTACTTCCGGAACGGTCCGATCACCCCCGGCTCGTAGATCCGCAGGTCCGCGAAGGCAGGCTGGTCGACCAGCGCGGCGAGGTCGCTCGCGCCGAACAGGGTCGCGATCGTCTGCGCCTGGTGCTGGTAGCGCGCGCTGGCCCGGCACCCGGGGCACAGGTAGCCCTCTCGCCGCGAGCGGCAGCGGAGCTCGAACACCCCGACGTAGCCGCACACGCCGCACCGACCGGTCCTGCGGTCGAGGACCTCCTCGCGCCCCTGGCCCGAGTCGGTGAGCTCATCTGGTCATTGTGCACGTCACTGAGCCGCTGGGCGTGCTGCCGGCGTCGGGCTCAGCCGCGACCAAGCATCGTCTCCATGTCGAACACCGAGGCCCGGTCGCCCGAGACCCGACGGGTCGGCCCGGAGTCGGGAGAGAGCAGGGTGAGCGAATCCGCGTGGCGACGGGCGGCCGGCAGCCCGGCCTGTGCGGCCTAGAAGCCGATCAGGGCCGGTCCGCCGAGCATTCCGCCGTAGCCGACGGTCGAGGCCAGGCCGACCCCGCGGGCACCGGCCAGCGCGCCGGCCCCGGCACACCTCCGGCGTACGGCGTCCAGATGAAGACACGAGCAGAGGCACAGAGGCAGTCGACGAGAAGTCCTCCGGGGGGGCAACCGTCTCAGTGAGGCGGTGCTATCGGACCCGGCGATGGCCAAAGCCGCAGACGTCGCGAGGCGCTTGCCGTGGATGGCGGTCAGGTCTCCGGCGACGCCACTCTGTCGGAGCACCGAGCCGTATGTACGCCGTTCGTCCGTCGACCAGTGACATCCGCTCGTCCTGGCCGACAAGGGGTTCGTCTACGACATGCGTGCTGCTGGGCGACGCCGACGCCCCCAGGTCGCACGTCCAATGCCGTCGATGCTCGATGTGCCCCCACCCCGTTGCCGTACTTCCGTGGGGCACGGGACCGTTTGCCTATCGCACATGGCACCGTGCGAGGCAGGTGAGGGCTCTCCACGTCGTCGGTTCTAGGTTCCTGGCGAGTCCAAGTTGAATGACGGATGAACTCGTTGGCGCATTGTGGACTTCGGTGGGATGAGTAGGCGACGGTGGGCGCTGTACGCCTATGAGAGGAAGCCATGCCCAAACGAATCGCATCAGGAGTCGGTGGTCGATGAGGTGACCGACAAGGTCGTGAACCGTAGCGGGACCACCGCGGACGAAGCAGAGGTTCGCCCCATGGCCGAGGAAGCGGTGGATGATCTGATCGACCAGCCAGTGCAGACCTTTACTCCTCTGCTGGCAGAGAATTTGGTGCTCACCGGACTCCATGCAGCCGATCCCGAGGACGAGGACGGCGACTGACACATTGACGACGAGCTCGCGGTCCGCACCCCCGGTTTGCAGACACCCGTAACGCGCGTTGCGACCACGCTCGACTCTCGTGATCACCTGCACGTCAGGCGCTGGCAGCCGTACAGATGGGTTCAGACCGGTGGGGCAGAATGGATGAACGACCTTTTGGGGATCGCGCGTCGCGCGCTCACGTCCACTGAGCTGGGCGGAGTGGTCTCTGCACTCACCGACCAGGCCACCACTGTGAGCAGACCCTGACCCGGCGGCTGGTCGAGCAACACATGGCCGACGTGTTCGAGGGACCGATCGACGCTGAGGACGTAGGTGGGCCGCGTCTCCTCGAACCTGACGGCTGCAGGGTGGTCCCCGGCTCACTCCTCGACGGCAGCAGCGGCGCCGGTGTCGGCAAAACTCGGTCGGGTCTGGTCGTCCGCGTCGTCTAGTCGTTGCGCGTCGGCCCGCCCAGCGGTTTCCAGAGAAGAGTTTCGTCCCGCTGGTGGCGTTGCTGCGACGCCGACTCCACGACCACGAGATCTGCCAGGTGGGGCGGTGCTGGCCGAGGGCGGCGTCACCGACGACCTTGTCGACGTCAGCGCCGCCGTCGCGAAGGTGACCTCCGGGCTCCCCGTCGAACATCGACATTGAGCGGATCCGAGTTTGCCCGCCGAGCACGCCTGCCCAATCGACTTTACCGAGCGCGTCCCGTCGGTCAGCGGTTCAATCGCCCACCGCGTCGATACCGCGTGTGACGAGGCGCGGGTCCGGCTCGCCCACCACCGACTCGTCCTTGCCCGTGTAGTCGAACCGGGACAGGAAGTAGCGCATCGCCTGGAGCCGTGCGCGCTTCTTGTCGTTGCTTTTGATCGTCATCCACGGCGCGTGGTCGGTGTCGGTGCGCAGCAGCATCTGCTCCTTAGCTTCGGTGTAGGCCTCCCACATGTCGAGTGACTCGAGGTCCATCGGCGAGAGTTTCCACTGCCGCACAGGGTCGACCTGTCGGATGATGAAGCGCGTGCGCTGCTCGGACCGAGTCACCGAGAACCAGAACTTGGTGACGGTGATGCCGCTCTCCACGAGCATCTTCTCGAACAGCGAGACCTGGTTGAAGAACTGCTCGTACTCGTCGTCGGAGACGAAACCCATCACCTTCTCGACGCCCGCACGGTTATACCAGGACCGGTCGAAGAGAACCATCTCGCCGGAGGTCGGCAGGTGCGACACGTAGCGCTGGAAGTACCACTGATGCTGCTCGCGGTCACTCGGCTTGGACAGCGCCACCGTGCGTGCGTACCGAGGGTTCAGGTGCTCCATGAATCGCTTGATCGTACCGCCCTTGCCGGCCGCGTCTCGGCCCTCAAACAGCAACACGTGCTTGCGGCCGGCGGCCTCCGTCCACTCTTGAAATTTCAGCAGCTCGACCTGCAGCAGGTACTTCTGCTCGTCGTAGACGTCGCGGTCCAGCCGCTCTGCATACGGGTAGTTCTCGCGCCACGTGTCGACCGCCTGCCCCGCCGCATCGATCAGAACCGGGTCGTCGTCATGGTCTTCACCCAGGGTGTGCCCGTCGATGCGTAGCCGGTCAATGTACTCACGGACGTTGTCCAACATGGGCGCACACTAGACCAACCGGGTGAACACAAGGGATGTGCCTGCTCACCAAGGGGGACTGTCTCGAACGCGTTGCGGAAAGCACTCGTGATTCCGCTGACTTGGGCCGATCGGTGTCAGCGGCGGGGCGTGAAGTCACTCTCAGTCTCGAGGAGTGTCGGGAAGGGAGCGGAGGCTGGCCTGCTCCTTCGCGGCCCGCTCGGCCAGAGGCCGCTCATGATCGTCCTGCGCCTGGCCGCGAAAGTGTCCAGGGCCACCTTGGCTGCGGTGAACCGCCCCGACGGGTCTTCACGCCGCGCAGTGGTCCCGGCGGCTCGTCCCCTCGCGTATCGGCGCCGCGCAAGGCGTCCTCTCTGGCGGCGGCCTCGGCGGCCTTGGCGGCCTTGGCGAGCATCGTGGCGACCTAGTCATTGTTGTGGGGCTTGGTGCGGTTCGCGGCCAACGCCGCCGGAGAGCCATCTTGGTGTCGCCCGACTTGACCATCCCGGCCTGTGCGCACAACCGCAGCGACCCGGTGAACACCGAGGCTAGCGCCTGCTCGTGACGCTGGCGCGGAACCGGGCGGCGTGGTGTGGTCCGGCGTCTGGTTGGCCGCGATCACCCGGAACGTCACATCGGCCCGACGGGCCCGCTCGATCGCGCGGAAGGAACGCATCCCGATGCGGTAGGCGTACGACGTCAGCGCGACGCAGCAAGGCAGGGTCGGTAATGCCGATGGCTCCGGCTCATCTGACGGACGAGGCGTACCTGCACCAGTGGCTCTCGCAGATCGTGGCTCCGCGGGTGCGCCCCAACACGTTGTCGGCCTACGCCCTTCAGATCGACCCCGGACGGCCATGGAGATCGCCGGCCACTCGGGGCTCGAGATCACCATGACCGTCTACGGGCCCGTGACTTTGAGCGACAAGCGAACTGCTCTCGACCAGCTCGGAACGCTGCTGGAGGAGAGCACATGACCCGCTCACTGTCGTCATCCACTGTCGTCAGCCGCTGGACGGACGTGCTCATCTCGCTGCGTTGACGGGCTTGGACACACGAAAGCCCAGGTCAGTGGCGAGACTGTCCTGGGCTTCGGTGCGTGCGCTCGGAGGGATTCGAACCCCCAACCTTCTGATCCGTAGTCAGATGCTCTATCCGTTGAGCTACGAGCGCGCCGCCCGGCACGGTGACCGGACCCGAACACTTTAGCCTGCCCCCCGTACGCCACGAAATCGACTCCACCGGTGACCGCGATCGCCTCCGCGCGCGGGCCCGAGCCGCAGCGCCACAACGGTGGCTGTGGGTAGTTGTGGCCG
The DNA here is from genome assembly GCA_038199935.1 of Propionibacteriales bacterium. Taxonomy (GTDB): domain Bacteria; phylum Actinomycetota; class Actinomycetes; order Propionibacteriales; family Nocardioidaceae; genus Nocardioides_B. Next base: position 26,894 of record JBBPYL010000169.1, read on the forward strand.
TCTGGCGAGCCCGTTGGCCGCCAACCATCGCGCACAGCCACCGTTGCGGCGACCGGCTCACCAGTCCGCACGGACGAGGAGCACCTCGGTCGGTGCGACGGCGGGCGAGCGGCGCCTCACGTGTGCCGCCCCGACGCCCCGGGTAAGCGTCGGGGGAGAGCACGCCCCCGACGAAGGAGCCACCCGCATGGAGCACCGTCAGCTCGGCCGCACCGGACGAGAGGTCTCGGTCGTGGGCCTCGGCACCTGGCAGCTGGGCGCCGACTGGGGCGAGGTCTCCGAGTCCGACGCCCGCGCGGTGCTCGAGGCGGCCGCGGAGAACGGCGTGACGTTCTTCGACACCGCCGACGTGTACGGCGACGGCCGCAGCGAGAAAATCATCGCCGGCTTCCTGGCCGACAACCCGGGCCACGAGATCACCGTCGCCACCAAGATGGGCCGTCGGGTCGACCAGCTCGAGGAGAACTACGTCCTGAAGAACTTCTGCGCCTGGACTGATCGCTCGCGCGGCAACCTCGGCATGGACACCCTCGACCTGGTCCAGCTGCACTGCCCGCCGACCGCGGTCTACTCCAACGACGAGATGTACGACGCGCTGGACACCCTCGTCGCCGACGGCGCCATCGCGGCGTACGGCGTCAGCGTCGAGGAAGTCGACCAGGCCCTCACCGCGATCGCCCGCCCGCACATCGCCACGGTGCAGATCATCGCCAACGCGTTCCGGCTCAAGCCGGTCGAAGAGGTGTTCCCCGCCGCGGCCGAGGCCTGCGTCGGCATCATCGTCCGAGTCCCGCTCGCCTCGGGGATGCTCAGCGGCAAGTACGACAAGGACACCACGTTCGCCGAGGACGACCACCGCAACTACAACCGCGACGGCAGCGCCTTCGACGTCGGCGAGACCTTCTCCGGGGTCGACTTCGAGACCGGGCTCCGGGCCGCGGCGGAGTTTACCGAGCTGGTGCGCGCCACGGCCCCCGAGGGCGTCACCCCCGCCCAGGCCGCGATCGCCTGGCTCTGGCAGCACCCCGAGGTCTCCTCGGTGATCCCCGGCGCGCGCAACGTCGACCAGGCCACGGGCAACGCCGCGGCCGGGGCGGTGGGCCCCCTCGGCGAGGAGTTCGAGACCGGCGTACACCGGATCTACGACGAGCACCTGCGCGCCGACATCCACCCCCGCTGGTAGCGGGAGCAGCCATCCCGACGACGCGCCGGCGTACCCGACCGACCGCCGCGCCACCGACGTCCCGCGGCCGCGGCCGCGGTACTCCCCACGGAGAACTGCCTCTCCCCATGGTGAATTCACCATGGGGAGAGGCAGTTCTCCTGCATACCCTGGGAAACTTCGGGGGTGGGACAGGGGACCTGAGCTGCGGGGACGTGGCCAGAGTGGCCCCCAGGAGGCCCTCCTGAGATCCAGGTCACACCCTTGATCGATCCAATGGTCTCGGCCGAGCGAGATGAGTACATTCGCCACACTCACCCGCCCGGGATCGCCCTCCCGGTCCGTGTGGGTACCCACGGTCCGGCTGCAACGACGCGGCGCAGACACCACCGACCGGCACCAAACCACCGGCACCACCCGACCAGGAGGAGCCGGGCGTTCGTCGTTCCCGACGTCCGCACCGTTGAGAGGAACCGGTGACACCCGCATGAGCCAGAGCCCCACCAGCGTGCCGGAGACGACCTCCCACCAGGGCATCAGCTCCTGGGTCACCGAGGTCGCCGAGCTGACGCAGCCCGACCGCGTGCACTGGTGCACCGGCGACGACGAGGAGTGGGAGCAGCTGACCCAGGACCTGGTCGCGGCCGGGACCTTCACCCGGCTGGACCCGGCGAAGAAGCCGAACTCGTTCCTGGCCCACTCCGACCCCTCCGACGTCGCCCGCGTCGAGGACCGGACCTTCATCTGCTCGAAGGACGAGCGCGACGCCGGACCCACCAACCACTGGGTGGACCCGGCCGAGATGAAGCAGACCATGACCGAGCTCTACCGCGGCTGCATGCGCGGCCGCACGATGTACGTCGTGCCCTTCGTGATGGGTCACCTGGAGTCCGAGAGCCCGATGTTCGGGGTGGAGATCACCGACTCCGCCTACGTGGTTGTCTCCATGCGCGTGATGGCCCGGATGGGCAGCCACGTGCTGCGTCGGATGGAGGATCTCGACGCCGCCTTCGTCCCCGCGATGCACTCGGTGGGCATGCCGCTCGAGGAGGGCCAGCAGGACATCGCCTGGCCGTGCAACGAGACCAAGTACATCGTCCAGTTCCCCGAGGAGCGAGCGATCTGGTCCTACGGCTCGGGTTACGGCGGCAACGCCCTGCTCGGCAAGAAGTGCTACGCCCTGCGCATCGCCAGCGTGATGGCCCGCGACGAGGGCTGGCTGGCCGAGCACATGCTGATCCTCAAGCTCACCAGCCCCGAGGGTGTCCGCAAGTACATCGCCGCCGCCTTCCCCAGCGCCTGCGGCAAGACCAACCTGGCCATGCTCGCCCCCAGCATCGAGGGCTGGTCGGTCGAGACGCTCGGCGACGACATCGCCTGGATGCGGATCGGCGAGGACGGCCGGCTCTACGCCGTCAACCCCGAGTTCGGCCTGTTCGGCGTGGCGCCCGGCACCAACGAGCAGACGAACCCGAACGCGATGCGCACGATCGAGCAGGGCAACTCGGTCTTCACCAACGTCGCCCTGACCGACGACGGCGACATCTGGTGGGAGGGCATGGAGAACCCCCCCGAGCACGCGACCTCCTGGAAGGGCGAGGACTGGACGCCCGAGGGCGACGCCCTGTCCAGCCACCCCAACAGCCGCTACTGCACCCCGATCAAGCAGTGCCCGATCCTGGCCGACGAGTACGACGACCCCCGCGGTGTGCCGATCGACGCCATCCTCTTCGGTGGTCGGCGCAAGACCACCATCCCCTTGGTCACCGAGGCCCGGGACTGGGCGCACGGGACCTTCATGGGCGCTACCCTCTCCTCGGAGACCACCGCCGCGGCCACCGGCGAGGTGGGCGTCGTCCGCCGCGACCCGATGGCGATGCTGCCCTTCATCGGCTACAACGCCGGCGACTACTTCTCGCACTGGATCTCGATGGGCAAGGAGAACGACGCGGCCAAGCTGCCGAAGGTCTTCTACGTCAACTGGTTCCGGCGCGACGAGGACGGCGGCTTCCTGTGGCCGGGCTTCGGGGAGAACGCCCGGGTCCTGAAGTGGATCGTCGAGCGTATGGAGGGCCAGGCTGAGGCGGTGGAGACCTCCATCGGGCACGTGCCCACCCCCGCGTCGCTCGACGTCGAGGGACTGGACATGACCGCGGAGCAGCTCGAGGCGGCGCTGAAGGTCGACGCCGCAGAGTGGCAGGCCGAGATCCCCCAGATCACCGAATGGTTCGAGAAGTTCGGGGACGACCTGCCCACGGTGCTGTGGACCGAGCTCGACGGGCTCAAAGCCCGCCTGGGGGCCTGACCGCACACCTACCTGGACCGTTTCCACGGTTCCGTTCCCCCGGCCCGGGCATACTGACGCCGTGACCGGGGAGACGACACGTGGAGCGCGGTAGCTACGGTCCCGAGGACCGTCAGCTGCTCGAGACCGTGGCCCGACGCATCTTCGTCAACGCGGTCTCCCACGGCTCCCTGAGCGCGGAGGACCCTCGGCTGGACGAGGAGGCTCAGCGAGGGGCGCTGACCCTGCTCCTGGACATCGGCTTGCTGCGTCACGACGAGGACAGCCGCCGGATCTACCCCGTCGATCCGGCCGCCGTGCAGTCGCAGATCGTGGTACCGCTGGGCCGGCAGGGGGCCGACCTGCTCTCGGAGTCGGCGCGCTGGGCGGACACGTTCAGCGACCTCGGGCAGGTCTTCCGCACCTCGCCCCTGGCCACGGTCAACCCGATCACCGAGATCCACGGCCTGGAGAACATCAACAGCTTCATCGCCGCCGCGGTCAACGACTGCCGCCGCGAGCTGCTCACCGCCCAGCCCCACGGTCGGCGTCCGGCCAACACCCTCGCCGTGGCCGAGGACCGCGACGTCAAGGCCCTCGAGCGCGGGACCCGAATGCGCACGCTCTACCAGCACTCGGCCCGGCACAGCCCGGCCACCCGTGAGTACGTCGCCGACATCACCGCCCAGGGCGGGGAGGTCCGCACCCTCGACGAGTTCTTCCGGCGTCTCATCGTCGTCGACCGACAGGTGGCCGTCGTGCCCGCCTCCGACAACCACCACGCCGCCATTGCGATCTACGAGAAGTCACTGATCGCCTACCTGGTGGACATTTTTGAGCGCGCCTGGGAGCGAGCCCAGCCCTTCAACGTCAGCGGCGACCGGGCCGAGAAGCACATCGCCGATGACCTACGGGCGATGACCATCCGGCTGCTGGTGGAGGGGCACAGCGACCCGGCCAGTGCCAAGCGCCTCGGGGTCAGCACGCGAACCTACGCCGGCTACATCGCGGCCCTCAAGGACGAGTACGGAGTCCAGACCCGCTTTCAGCTCGGCTACGCCATGGGCCGCGACACCACCGGGCCGTCGGCCGATCTGCTCGAGGCCGCGCTGACCCAGGCCGCGATCGAGGGTGACGCCGCGCCGACGAGCCGGTCCACCGACGCCTGAGCTCAGCTCGGCCCGTCGGGCCGGGACAGCAGCGAGGGCAGTCACCCGGAATCGGGGACTGCCCTCGCGAACGGCTCCAGACGGGCCGGGGGGTGGCACTGGGATCCAGCAGTCGGGGGGAGTGACGTGCTGGCCCTCGTCTAGAGCCTCTGTGACGGGCACGGAACCTGGGGGGGAGGTGGGTGCCGAGCCCGCGTTTGTGGGGGTGATGCCGTGCGAGCTAGCCGCGCGTGGCGATCGTGCCGTTCCAGCCGGTGTCGAACGTCGTCTTGACGGTGCCGTCCCAGCCGGTGTCGGAGTGCTTCTTGACGGTGCCGTTCCAGCCGGTGTCGAACGCCTGAGCGGGTGCTCCGACGCCGAGGACGACACTGGTGACGACCGCGGCTCCGGCGAGAAGTCGTGCAGCGGTGCGGTGCTGGCTCATGTGGATACCTCGTTGCTCTGTTGCCCAGGGGGACGCTCTCGCGCCTTCTCCCCAAGTGTCAGCCACGGCAACGCGGTGAAGCCACCGAATCCGGTCGCAGGAGTGTGCACTGCATGTTCCTGCAAAAAATGGGAACACCAGACAAATCGGAGTGCCTGTGACACAATGCGCGGCCTTCACATTCGGGCCCAGAAAAACCCGCCCAAGCGGACAAGTGGCTGGTCAGACACCCACCAGAGGCCCGCATGAACCGTGGTTATGGTTGCGTACTTGTGCAACGGCCGCAAGGCGTTCGGCAAAGTCCTCCGCCCGGACACCTACCCCGAGGTCATATCCGAGACCAGTGCGAGCCGATAAGCGGAGCGGCCGGGGCAGTCGGTAGACAGCGTGCAGAAGGTCGTCGGGGAGCACGCACGGACGGCCCTCGCGGCGCCGGCCGAGGGCGGCGAGGGCCGTACGTGGTCTGGCGGAGGTGGCGGGATTTGAACCCGCGAGAGGGGGTAACCCTCAACCCGCTTAGCAGGCGGGCGCCATAGGCCACTAGGCGACACCTCCAGACAGCGAGGCACACGCTACCGGGGAGGTCGGCGACGGGGCCAATCGCCCCGCACCGCTCCGGCCCGCACCGCTCCGCCGGCACCGCTCGACGGGTGCGGCTCAGCGGGCGTCACCCAAGGGTCGGTAGCCGTGCCCCCGGTTGAGGTGGGCCTGCAGGTCGCGGACGAAGCGTTCCGCCGGCTGGTCGAGCATCGCGACCGGCACCGTGGTCGTCGAGCCGTCCCGGCGCCGCAGGACGACACAGCGATCGCCGGCCACGGTGGTGGCGACCACGTCCTCGACGTCCTTCCACCGACCTCGCGGGACGCCGACCCCGCGGACCCAGCGGACGGCGTAGCCGTTCTCGTCGAGCCGGACCACGACCGTACGTCGGGCCAACACGACGGCGACCACGACGACCAGCACCGCAGCGATCAGCACGACGCCGGTGAGCACGCCAGTGGGCCAGCCGACCAGCGCCGTGCCCAGACCGGCCAGGACGACGACCACCCCGGCCGAGGCCAGGACCAGGCCCATCAGCCGCACCACGAGCGGGCGGGCGAGCCGGTAGCGGCCGGTCCCCTCAGCCTTGCTCATCAGGTCCCCGACCGCCGGTCCCCGAGGTAGGAGGCGGCCAGGGAGGTCTCCCGGACGCCGTCGGGGGTCAGCTCCACGCGGTAGCCGTCCGCCTCCGGCCGGGAGGCCACCACATCGGTGAGCACGCCGTCCTCGAAGAGCAGTCCGCAGCCGTCGTCCGCGGCGTAGCCCGGGGGGAAGCCGTCCGCGATCAGGCCGCGCAGCGTCGCCGCGCGCGTCGCCTCGCCGTTGTAGTGCGGGCAGGCGCTGCCTCGCAGGAAGCCCAGGCCGTCGTGCAGCGGCGCCAGCTCGGGGCCGAAGGAGTCGGTCACCGACGCCTCGAACCAGCAGTTCATCCCCGCGCTCATCCCGGAGAGGACGGTGCCGTGGCGGCACGCCTCGGCCAGGATCTGCGGGAGGCCGTGCGCGCGCCACACCGCGAGCAGGTTCGCGGTGCTGCCACCTCCGACGAAGACGACGTCCTGGCCGAGCACCGTGGCGCGCAGGTCCTCCTGCTCGCGGGAGAAGAGGCGCAGGACCGAGGCGTCCGCCCGATCGGCGAAGGCGACGAGGAACGCCTCGATGTAGTCCTCGGCGTCGCCGCAGGCCGTCGGCACGAGGCAGATGCGCGGGCGCGAGGCCGACGCCAGCGAGAGCAGGTAGTCGTCCAGGGCGGGGTTGTCCGGCTCCATGGCGAAGCCGCCCCCGCCCATGACGAAGATGCGTGAGGTGCTGTTCGTGGCCATGGGGGTCCTTTCCGAGATGCCGCGTCCCCCCGGACGCTCAGCAGAGGGGGCGGGATTCGAACCCGCGGCTGACATCTCTGCCAGCGACCGCTTTCAAGGCGGTTCCGTTCGGCCGCTCCGGCACCCCTCCTGGAGTCGACCGTGGGGTCGACGCACGGAGTCTAGCCAGCCCACAGCCTCAGGCGAGATCCATCGAGACCAGGATCGTGCCCTCCTGGACCACGTCCCCGGCGGCGACGCGCACCGACGAGATCGTCCCGGCGACCTCGCTGAGCACCGGGATCTCCATCTTCATCGACTCCAGCAGCACCACCGTGTCACCCGGTTCGACGGTGTCTCCGGCGGCGACCGCCACGGTCATGACGTTGGCCACCATCTCCGCGAGGACGTCGAAGGTGCGGGGTTCACGGGGCATGGCCGCGAACCTACACAGATCCGGGACCCCGCGCGACCGGAGCGCGCCCAGAGTCGGAACCGCGTCGGGAACCGATCCGGCGCGGGCTACATCCGACGGTTGGCCAGGGACGGGTTGGTGGCGCGGGCCTCGGCCAGCCCGGCGCGCGTCACGCTCGCCACAGCGACCCCGGCGGCGTGCTCGTCAAGCTCGACGAGCACGTCACCGGTCGGAGCGACGACCATCGAGTGGCCGGTGTAGCGGGGCCCAGGTTGACCCGCCGCGACGACGTACACCGTGTTCTCCACCGCCCGGGCGACCAGGAGGGTGCGCCAGTGCGCCACCTTGCGCTCGCCCGCGACCCACGCCGCCGGCACCACCAGCAGCTCCGCCCCCTGACCGACCAAGGCCCGGGAAAGCTCGGGGAAGCGCAGGTCGTAGCAGGTCATCAGGCCCACCTTCCAGCCGCGGACGTCCACGACGACGGGCTGGAGCGGGCCGGCGCTCAGCCGGTCGGACTCGCGGTAGCCGAAGGAGTCGTAGAGGTGGATCTTGCGGTACGACGCCACCAGTCCGTCCGGGCCGACGGCGACCAGGGTGTTGAAGGGACGCTCGGGGTCCTCGCTGCGCTCGAACATCCCGGCCACGACCGTGACGTCCGCGTCGGCGGCCAGCGTGGCGAGCCGGTGCACGAACGGACCGTCCAGGCTCTCCGCCGCGGCGGACACGTCCGTACCGGGGGGTCCGAAGTCCCGGGCGAAGGCCTCGGGCAGCACCAGCAGGTCGGGGCGCGCCGCCGTTTCCCCGGGCGCGACCAGTCCCTCGAGGGCCGCCAGGTTCTCGGCCGGGTCCAGCGTCGAGGCCCACTGGCCGACACCGATCGTGAGCTCCTGAGCGGGTCCCTCGGACGCGGCGCTCTCGGGAGGGGTGCGGGTCTCGTGCGAGGTGATGGCCACGAGGACCAGCCTGCCAGACTGCCTCCCATGCACCCTCCCCCCACGGCCCCGGCCGCGCCGCTGCGACTCGCTGCCGTGGTGCTCACCGGAGGAACCGGGGCCCGGCTCGGCGGCACCGACAAGGCCACCCTCGAGGTCGCCGGCGTCTCGCTCCTCGAGCGGTCCCTGGCCGCGGTGATGGCCGCGGCCGAGGTGGTCGTCGTGGGGCCGGAGACTCCGACCAGCGCCGAGGTGACCTGGGCCCGTGAGGAGCCGGCCGGCGGCGGCCCGGCGGCCGGCCTGCTGGCCGGGGTGGACGCCCTGATCCTCGAGGCGGACCTGCTCGTCGTACTGGCTGTGGACATGCCCCGGGTGAACTCGGGGACGGTGGCCCGGCTGACCTGGGCGGTGGAGGGTGACGCGTCCGTCGACGGCGCCGTGCTCGTCGACGGCACCGGTCGGCGGCAGAGCCTGGCCGCGGTCTACCGCGCCTCCGCGCTCGCCTCGGCCCGGCCGCGGGACCGGAACGCCGAGTCCGGGCTGCCGATGCACCGCCTGGTCGGCGACCTGCGGCTGCGCGAGGTGCCGGTGGTCGGGGACGAGGCTCGCGACGTGGACACGGCCGCCGACCTAGTCGCCCTTTCCGAGCTGGACTGACCGATCTGGGCGGCTGACTCGGGTGGCCGAGCTGGGCTGCCGATCTGGGTGGGGTGCTTGCAGATCACGCCGACTCGTACGACGCTGACCCGGTGAGCCTCCACGACTGGATCGACGAGCTGTGCGACGCCCTCGACGTCGACACCGAGATCGACGAGGGGCTGATCCTGGACCTGGCCCGGGACGCGGCACACGCGGTCGAGCGCAAAGCCGCACCGCTGACCACCTACCTGCTCGGCTACGCCGCCGCCCGCTCGGGCGGCAACCCGGAGAAGGTCGAGCGGTTGGCGGGGCTGGCCAGTGCCCTGGCCCAGAGCTGGGGCGCCGAAGATGCCACCGACGACGCCGCAGGGGGCGCCACCGGTGACGCCACCGGTGACGCCACCGGTGACGCCACTGGGCCCTCACCTACCGACCGCCCGGACGACCTCGCACCGCCCGCCGGCGCGGACGATCCGGACGGGCTGAGCGGCGTCGACGCGGACTGAGTAGCGTCGGGGTCATGCGCGCTGTCATCGCTCCCGAGCCCGGAGGGTTCGACGCCCTCGTCTTGACCGACCTGCCCGAGCCGGAGCCCGGTCCCGGCGAGGTCGTCATCGACATGCGGGCGACCGCGGTCAACCGGGCCGACACCATGCAGCGGCAGGGCTTCTACCCGCCGCCCCCCGGTGCCTCCGAGGTCCTCGGGCTCGAGTGCTCGGGCACCATCAGCGCGCTCGGCCCCGACGTGGAGGGCTGGCAGGTCGACGATGAGGTCTGTGCCCTGCTCGCCGGCGGTGGGTACGGCGAGCGGGTGGTGGTGCCCGCGGGCCAGGTCATGCCGGTCCCGGACGGGGTGGACCTGGTCACCGCCGGGGCCTTGCCGGAGGTCGCCTGCACCGTGTGGTCCAACGTCTTCATGGTTGCCGGGCTCCAGCCCGAGGACACCCTGCTCGTGCACGGGGGCGCCGGGGGCATCGGAACGATGGCCATCCAACTCGCCCACGCGCTGGGCGCCCGGGTCGTGACCACGGCCGGCTCGGCGGAGAAACTCGACGTGTGCCGCTCCCTGGGCGCCGACGTCGCGGTGAACTACCACGACGAGGACTTCGTCGAGGCGGTCCACGCGGCCACCGACGGTCATGGGGCCGACGTCATCCTCGACAACATGGGCGCCTCCTACCTCGACCGGAACATCGACGCTCTCGCGATCGAGGGACGGCTGGTGGTGATCGGGATGCAGGGCGGCGCCAAGGCGGAGCTGAACCTCGGCAAGCTCCTGCCCAAGCGCGCCGCGGTGATCGCCACCACCCTGCGCTCGCGCCCCGTGGCGGAGAAGGCGGCGATCTGCGCCGCGGTCGTCGAGCACGTCTGGCCGCTGGTGGCCCAGGGCCAGGTACGACCGATGGTGCACACGACCATGCCGCTGGAGGAGGTGGCCGCGGCCCACCGGCTGATGGAGGAGGGCGGCCACATCGGCAAGATCGTGCTCACCTCGTAGGCTGGGCGACATGAGCAACGAGGCACAGCACCCGGGATCCACCGACCAGGCCCCGGAGATGGTTCTGCTCGGCGACTCCTCCGGCATCACCGGCGAGGTCGAGGAGGGCTCCGAGCGTCAGCTGACCGACCTCGTCGAGCAGCCGGCGAAGGTGATGCGCATCGGCAGCATGATCCGCCAGCTCCTCGAGGAGGTGAAGTCGGCCCCGCTGGACGAGGCGAGTCGGACCCGGCTGGCCGAGATCCACCGCTCCTCGATCAAGGAGCTCGAGGCCGGACTGGCGCCCGAGCTGGTCGAGGAGCTGGAGCGGCTCTCCTTGCCGTTCAGCTCCGACACCCCCTCCGAGCCTGAGCTGCGGATCGCCCAGGCTCAGCTCGTCGGATGGCTCGAGGGTCTCTTCCACGGGATCCAGACCGCGATCTACGCCCAGCAGATGGCCGCCCGGGCGCAGCTGGAGCAGATGCGTCGGGCCCTGCCGCCGGGCTCGGTCCCCTCCGACGAGGCCCTCCAGGCGGCCCAGCAGGCCCACGCCTCGCGGTCGGGCCTCGGCCCGACGGGTGAGGGCGAGGACCAGGGCAGTCGCGGCGGGATGTACCTCTGAGCGTTCGCCGACCGCAGGTCAATCTCCGAGGTCAAGTCAGCGCTGGGCTGTACTTCGGCTGAATTCAGTTCTAATCTGAACCATGACCGTTGCCGATGCTGTCTCGCTGCACACCCTCATCGGCGACCTCGTGGCCTCGCGCGGCCTAGCCGACCGCGCCGCCGCCCAGGACCGCCTCCGCGTCGTGCTCGACGAGGTCAACGAGGCGCTCGACCCGGCTCAGCCCCTCGAGGCCACCTTGGGCGACGAGTTCCAAGGCGGGTTCACCGAGGTGGAGCAGGCGTTGCGCGCCGGGCTGCTCGTCCGGCTGGCCCTGCTCCCGGTGGTCGACTCGCGCTGCGGCGTCGGCTACGGCGAGGTCCGGGTCCACGACGGCAGCAGGCGCCCCCTGCTCCAGGACGGTCCCGGCTGGTGGGCGGCCCGCCAGGCCGTGGAGTCGCTCGCCGGTGCCCGCCCCCACCGGCGGACGGGCTTCGTCTCCTCCGCGCCCGGCCCGGACACCCGCGCCGTCGAGGCCTTTCTCGACGTCCGCGACCAGCTCGTCGCCCACCTCAACGACCGTGGCCAGCGCATCCTGCGGCTGGCGCTGCTGGGCCAGAGCCAGAAGGACATCGCCACGGCCGAGGACGTCTGGCCCTCGGCGGTGTCTCAGCAGTTCTCGAGGGGGGTCGGTGCGATCGTGGACGCGCACGCCCACCTGCGGGGTGCGGAGAGGGACGGTACGTCGTGATCGCGCTCGGCGCCTGGCTGCTCGTGGTGTCCGTGTGCGACCTGCTGCGAGCCACCCGGGACACGATCACCCCGCGCCACCGATGGCTCCTGGTCGCGCTCGGCGTGACCCTGCTGCTGCTCAGCGGACTCTGGCTCGACCTGCCCGCTCGGGGGTGGGCCACCACCGGGGCGCTCGGGGCCCTGGGCCTGGTCGGCTGGCTGGTCGGCTCCTCGCGGGCCTTGGAGACCGGCTCGGGCCGCGTAAACCGCTGGCGCACCCTGGCGCTGGTCTCCCTGCTCGGCACGCTCGGCCTGCTCGGGCTGGTCGGTGACGCCGCCGCGCTCAGCCTGTCCCTGCCCGCGATGCTCGACGCATCCCTGCTCGGACGGCTCGGGGCCGCACCAGCGCTGCTCGTCGGCGCCGCGGTGCTGGCCCAGGTCAGCACGGCCAACGTCGCGGTGCGGTTGCTGCTCGACGGGGTGGGCGTCCCGGCCACGACCAACGAGAAGGTGCTCAAGGGTGGACGCGTCCTGGGTCCGATGGAGCGGGTCTTCATCGTCCTGCTCGGTCTGGCCGGGTCGCTGACCGCCGCGGCCGTCGTGGTCGCTGCCAAGGGGCTGCTGCGCTACCCCGAGCTCCAGCGGACACAGCGCGAGCAGGGTCCTACCGACCTCTCGGAGTACTTCCTGATCGGGAGCTTCGCCAGCTGGCTCGCCGCCCTGGTCGGCCTCGCGGTGGTCTGGCTCGGGCTCGGAATTCAGCCTGGCGCTGACTTCGGCTGGTAGTCAGCCCAGGACTGACTGAGGCTCAGACCTCGTCGCGCCCGGCCCGGTCACTGCGACCCGCGCGGCGGAAGATCTTCTCCCCCAGCCACACCACCGGGTCGTACTTGCGGTCCACCACCCGCTCCTTCATCGGGATGATCGCGTTGTCGGTGATCTTGATCCCCTCGGGACAAACCTCCGTGCAGCACTTGGTGATGTTGCACAACCCCAGCCCCGCCGCGTCCTGGGCCAGAGCCCGTCGGTCATGGGTGTCCAGCGGGTGCATGTCGAGCTCGGCGTAGCGCAGGAAGAAGCGTGGCCCGGCGAAGGCCTGCTTGTTGTCCTCGTGGTCGCGCACGACGTGGCAGGTGTTCTGGCACAGGAAGCACTCGATGCACTTGCGGAACTCCTGGCCGCGCTCCACGTCGGCCTGCATCATCCGGCGCTTGCCATCACTGTCGCGGGGGGTCAGCCGCGCCGACGGCACCTCCTTGGCCTTCTCGTAGTTGTACGACACGTCGGTGACCAGGTCCCGGATGATCGGGAACGACCGCATCGGGGTCACCGTGATCGTCTCGGACTCGTCGAAGTCGGCCAACCGGGTCATGCACATCAGCCGGGGACGGCCGTTGACCTCGGCGCTGCACGAGCCGCACTTGCCGGCCTTGCAGTTCCAGCGCACCGCCAGGTCGCCGGCCTGGGTGGCCTGGACCCGGTGGATGGCGTCGAGGACGACCTCACCCTCCTCGACGTCGACGCCGTACTCGCCGAGCTCTCCGCCGTCAGCGTCGCCCCGCCAGATCCGCATCCTCAGGTGGTAGCCCATCAGCTCTCCTCGAACAGGGTCATCAGCTCGTCGGGCATCACCGGCAACGGCTGCCGGGCCAGGTGCACGGGCTCGGTGAACTCCCCGCCCGGGAGGGTCAGCGCCAGGTTGAGCGCGCCCCAGCCGTCGTCGGGCGAGGGGAAGTCATCGCGGGTGTGCCCGCCACGCGACTCCTCGCGCTCCAGCGCCGCCCGGGCGATGCACTCGGAGACGACCAGCATGTTGGTCAGGTCCAGCGCGAGGTGCCAGCCGGGGTTGTACTGCCGATGGCCCTCCACCTCGAGCCGCGTGGCCCGCTCCTTGAGCGCCGCGATCTGCTCCAGCGACTCCTCGAGCTCCTCGCGGGTCCGGATGATGCCGACCAGCCGCTGCATGACCTCCTGGAGGTCCTTCTGGATCGTGTACGGGTTCTCCCCGCGCCCGTCGGCCTGGGCGGCGATCTCAAAGGGCGCCAGCGCGGCCTCCTGCGCCGCCCTCGCCTGCTCGGTGGTCACCGCCGGCCGGTCCGTACCGGTCCGCAGCGCCGCGTAGGCCGCATTCGTGCCCGCCCGACGGCCGAAGACGAGCAGGTCCGAGAGCGAGTTGCCGCCGAGCCGGTTGGAGCCGTGCATCCCACCGGCCACCTCACCGGCCGCGTACAGGCCGGCCACGATGCTCTCTTCGGTGTCGGCGTCGACCTCGACCCCGCCCATCACGTAGTGGCAGGTCGGGCCCACCTCCATCGCCTCGGCCGTGATGTCGACGTCCGCGAGCTCCTTGAACTGGTGATACATCGAGGGCAGCCGACGCCGGATGAACTCCGCGTCGCGGCGTGAGGCGATGTCGAGGAAGACGCCCCCGTGCGGTGAGCCGCGGCCCGCCTTGATCTCGGAGTTGATCGCCCGGGCCACCTCGTCGCGGGGCAACAGCTCGGGCGGCCGACGATTGTTCTTCTTGTCGGTGTACCAGCCCTCCGCCTCCTCGAGGCTGTCGGCGGTCTCGGCCTTGAAGTAGTCGGGGATGTAGTCGAACATGAACCGCTCGCCCTCGGAGTTCTTCAGCACCCCGCCGTCGCCGCGCACCGACTCGGTGACCAGGATGCCCTTGACCGACGGCGGCCAGACCATCCCGGTGGGGTGGAACTGGACGAACTCCATGTTGATCAGGCTGGCACCGGTACGCAGGGCCAAGGCGTGGCCGTCGCCGGTGTACTCCCAGGAGTTGGAGGTGACCTGGTAAGACTTGCCGATCCCCCCGGTGGCCAGTACGACCGTCGGCGCCTCGAAGACCAGGAAGCGACCGGTGTCGCGCCAGTAGGCGAAGGCCCCGGTGATCGGTCCGGCCCCGGCGTCCTCCCGGAAGATCTCGGTCACCGTGCACTCCATGAACACGTCCACGCCGAGGTCCACAGCGCGCTGCTGGAGGGTCCGGATCATCTCCAGGCCGGTCCGGTCCCCCACGTGGGCCAGCCGGGCGTACCGGTGGCCGCCGAAGTCGCGCTGGGAGATCAGGCCCTCGGGCGTGCGGTCGAAGAGCGCCCCCCACTCCTCGAGCTCCAGCACGCGCTCGGGCGCCTCCTGCGCGTGCAACTGCGCCATCCGCCAGTTGTTCAGCATCTTCCCGCCGCGCATGGTGTCGCGGAAGTGCACCTTCCACCCGTCGTCGGAGTAGACGTTGCCCATCGCCGCGGCGATGCCTCCCTCGGCCATCACCGTGTGCGCCTTGCCCAGCAGGGACTTGCACACCACGGCCACCCGCGCGCCCGCGTCGTGGGCGGCGATCGCGGCCCGCAGCCCGGCTCCGCCGGCGCCGATCACCACCACGTCGTACGCGTGCCGCTCCACGCCGCTGGACTCCCCGGGGTCCATCCGGTTCCCCGTCATGGGGTGCCGCTCGGCGGTGGCGTCGGAGTCACTGGTCATCTAGAAGAACCTCACGTCGGAGATGGCGCCGGTGGCGAGGAGGTAGACGTACAGGTCGGCGAAGGCAACCGAGAACAACGACGCCCACGCCCAGCGGGCGTGCTGGGCGTTCAGACGCGACACCGCGGTCCAGGCCCGGTAGCGCAGCGGGTGCTTGGAGAAGTGCCGCAGCCGCCCGCCGATCGCATGCCGGCAGGAGTGGCAGCCCAGCGTGTAGCCCCAGATCAAGACGATGTTGACCACGAAGATCAGCGTGCCGAGACCCATGTGCCCCCAGTCACCGTTCTCGTCACGGAAGGCCAGCACCGTGTCGACGGTGAGGATCGCCCCGACCACCATGGCGGCATACCAGAAGTACCGGTGCACGTTGTTGAGGATCAGCGGCAGCCGGCGCTCCCCGGTGTACGCGCCGTGCGGCTCGGCCACCCCGCAGGCCGGCGGGCTGAGCCAGAAGGCCCGGTAATAGGCCTTGCGGTAGTAGTAGCAGCTCATCCGAAAGCCGAGCGGGAAGACCAGGATGATCAGCGCCGGGGAGAGCTGCCAGAAGCTGAACGGCTGTCCGAAGTCGCTCGAGCCGGCCACGCAGCCGTCGGTCAGGCACGGCGAGTAGAGAGGCGAGAGGTACGGCTCCGCGTAGTAGTTCGCCCCGCTGAACGCGCGCCAGGTCGCGTAGACCACGAAGGCGGTGAAGACGATGAAGGTGACCGCGGGAGCGAGCCACCACCGGTCCTGGCGCAAGGTCCGGCCGGGGATCTGGGCCCGCGTGGGACCCGTGACGCCTGACGACATGGCTAGCTCCCCCTACAGTGCGCGCTGGGCCTCGGACTGGGCGTCGGCCCACATGCTCTCGTCGTACGGGTCGTCGGGGATCTCCAGCAGGTCGGCCTTGTCGACGCCGCGGACGTGTCCGGGCGCGGGATCGCCGAGCTCGTCCAGGCAGGCCTGAAGCCGGTCCACGTCGGCGGTCAGCCGGCGTACGCCCAAGGTGTCGCCGTACTCGTCGCGGACCCGCAGCACCGCGGCCGCCAGTGAGGTGAGCGCTTCCTTGCTGGCACCGACCGCATCGTTCGCAGACATGGGGACCTCCCGACTAGGGCGTGACCGGGGTCACTACTGGCGACACTCTCGCTCTATTCGGTCGATAACGCAAAGGTCACGCGCCGGTCCGCGCTCAGCGGAGGTCGAAGACCCGCTCCAGCACGGAGGCGACGCCGTCGAGGTCGTGGTCGGGAGCGACGTGGTCCGCCGTGGCCAGCGCCAGGGGATGCGCGTTGGCCATCGCGTACGACGTGCCCGCCCACTCCAGCATGGCCAGGTCGTTGGGCATGTCGCCGAAGGCCAACACCTGGTGGGCGCCCACCCCGAGGCCGGCGCACAGCGCCTCCAGCGTGGCGGCCTTGGTCACCCCGGGACCGCTGATCTCCACCAGCGCGTCGGAGGAGGCCCAGGTCGTGGTGACCAGGTCGCCGACCAGCGCCTCGACCTCGCGCCAGAAATGCTCGCGCTCCCGATCCTCGTGCCGGGCCAGGATCTTCACCGTCGTCTCGTCGAGCAGGTCCTCCAGCTGACCGGTCTGCACGTCCTCGGGGAGCTGGCGCCGGGCCAGGAAGCCGGGCTCGAGCGCTGCGCCCGAGAGCCTCTCCAGGGCGAAGGCGGTTCCGGGGATGCCGGTGCGCAGACGGCCCGCCACCTCCAAGACGAGGTCCGCGGAGATGGGTCGCGTCTCGCGCACGGCCTGCGCGGCCACGTCGAAGACCACGGCACCGTTGGAGCAGATCGCCAGGCCGTGGTCCCCGACGTAGGTCCACAGGCTCTCCATCCAGCGCATCGGCCGACCGGTCACGAAGACCACGGTGACCCCTTGGGCCTCGACCGCGGCCAGAGCGGACCGGGTCCGCTCGGTGACTGTGCCGTCGGAGTGCAGCAGCGTGCCGTCGAGGTCGGTGGCGACCAGTCTCGGTCGCATCAGAACCAGCGCGCGAGCTCGTGGGCCACGCCGTCGTCGAAGACCGTCTTGGTCACGTCGTCCGCCGCCTCCTGGACCTCCAGGGGAGCCTGACCCATGGCCACGCCCCGGCCGGCCCAGCGCAGCATCTCGATGTCGTTGCGGCCGTCGCCGAGGGCCAGCACGTCACACCGGTCGACCCCGAGGCGGCCGCAGACGTCCTCGAGGCCCGAGGCCTTCGAGACCCCCTCGGGGGACAGGTCGAGCCAGGCGGTCCAGCCGATGAAGTAGTTGGTGCCGTGCAGGCCGAGCTTCTCCGCCAGCTCGACGAAGTCCTCCTCCGAGGAGTGCGGGTCCCGGACGATGACCCGGGTCACCGGCTCGGCAACCAGGTCCGCCAGCGGTTCGATGCACATGGAGCCGGAGATCTCCCCCTCCGGGAACGGCCGGTTGAGCCGGTAGCCGACCCCGACGTCCTCGACGGCCACGGCCGCGTCCGGCACATGCTCCATCAGGCGGGTGACCAGGTCCCGGGCGTCGAAGGTGATCGTGGACAGCACGTCGATCGGAGGGTAGGAGAGGACCACCGAGCCGTTGCTGGCCACACCGAGCACCTGGGCCCCGTCCCGCGGCAGGTCGAGCTGGTCCCAGACCTGACCGATCCCGAAGGCGGAGCGGCCGGTGGACAGGACGACGTGCACCCCGGCGTCGACGACCCGCTGCACCGCGTCGTACACGGGGGCCGAGATGACCTCCTCGACCACGCCGGTCTCCCGGACGTTGGCGTAGAGCGTCCCGTCGATGTCCAGCGCGACGAGGCGGGGAGTGAAGCTCACGAGCCCGCGGTGGCGAGGGGCTTGAGGACCTCACGGCCCTGGAGGTACGGCTGGAGCGCCTGGGGGATCCGGATCGACCCGTCGGCCTGCTGATGGGTCTCGAGCAGGGCCACGATGGTCCGCGGCACCGCGCACAGCGTGCCGTTGAGGGTGGCCAGCGGCCGGATCCCGGCGGGCTGGGCGTCCCCCTCGCCGAAGCGTCCGCGGACGTCGAGGCGGCGGGTCTGGAAGTCGGTGCAGTTCGAGGTCGAGGTCAGCTCGCGGTACTTGCCCTGGGTCGGGATCCACGCCTCACAGTCGAACTTGCGCTGGGCCGAGAGGCCGAGGTCGCCGGCGGCGACGTCGATGACCCGGAAGCTCAGCTCGAGCCGGGTGAGGAACTCCTTCTCCCACTCCAGCAGCCGCAGGTGCTCGGCGAACGAGTCCTCCAGGGAGGTGTAGGTGAACATCTCCACCTTGTCGAACCAGTGCACCCGGATGATGCCGCGGGTGTCCTTGCCGTAGGAGCCGGCCTCCTTGCGGAAGCAGGGACTGAACGCGGCGTAGCGGCGCGGCAGGGTGGCGCCGTCGAGGATCTCGTCGCTGTGGTACGCCGCGAGCGGGACCTCCGACGTGCCGACCAGGTAGAGATCCTCGCCGTCGATGCGGTAGACGTCGTCCGCGGCCTGGCCCAGGAAGCCGGTGCCCTCCATCGCCCGCGGCTTGACCAGCGCGGGCGGGATCATCGTGGTGAAGCCGGCCGCCCGGGCCTGGTCCATGGCCATCGAGACCAGCGCCATCTCCAGGTCCGCACCGGGGCCGGTGAGGTAGTAGAACCGGGCGCCGGAGACCTTCGCCCCCCGGTCGATGTCGATCGCCCCGAGCAGAGCGCCCAGCTCGACGTGGTCGCGGGGCTCGAAGCCCTCGGCGACGAAGTCCCGGGGGGTGCCGACGTGCTCGAGCACCACGAAGTCGTCCTCGCCGCCGGCCGGGGCCTCGTCGGCGGCCGGGTTGGGGATGGCCAGCATGGCGCTGCGGTAGGTCTCCTCGGCCTCCCCCTGGGCAGCCTCGGCCCGCTTGACCTCGACCGAGATTTTTTTGGTCCGGGCCAGCAACTCCTGCTTCTCCTCGCCCTGGGCCCGCGGGATCTGCTTGCCCAGGGCCTTCTGCTCAGACCGGAGCCGCTCGAACTCGACGATCGTGGTGCGGCGTACTCCGTCGGCCTCGAGCGCCGCGTCCACCACGTCACCGGAGAGGCCACGCTTGGCCTGGGCGGCCTTGAGGCGGTCGGGGTCGTCGCGGAGCCGTCGAGGGTCGATCACGACCTCACCCTAACCAGGAGGGGCCGGGCGGAGCGGACTCCCCATGGCGATCTACCGCTCCCCATGGTGAGTTACCCATGGGGAGCGGCAGATCTCCTGCATACCCTGGGAAACTTCCGCGGGGTCAGGGGGAGACGAGGGACCACATGGCGGCGTGGTTGGCCCGGTAGGCCCGGACCAGGCCCCGCCCGGCCACCCGGAGCATGATCTCGTCGTTGCGCACCGACCGGTCCGACCAGTTGTGCGAGCCGGTCCACACCAGGTCGGCGTCCCGCTGCCCGTCGTACACCCCGGAGACGAGCATCATCTTCTCGTGCACCCGCCGGCCCTGGTGGGCCGAGTCGCGCACCGGCACCCCTGCCTCGCGGAGCACGGTGGCCACCGCCCGGCCCATCCCGCTGCCGTAGAGCACCCGCAGGTCACAGCCCTGCCGTTGCAGGCGGGCCACCCGCTCGGCCAGCGCGATCCCCCGACTGCCGTTCCAGGCGTGCATCGCGATCCGGACCACGGTCCGGCCGTCGCGTCCCGTCCCCCGCGCCGCTCCGCGGCAGCCCACCGCGGCCAGCCGTCGGCGCAGCGGGTCCACCCCGGGGTCGGAGGAGTACGGCGCCACGTCGGTGTCGAACCCCGAGCGGGTCTCGGGCAGGCTCAACCGCGGCTGCGCCCGGTCCGCGACCATCAGGTCGAAGACCTCCGCGAACTGGTCGTAGGCCCCCGGGTCCCGCACCCAGAACAGGTCGTTCCACTGGCGCTGGTTGCTGAACCGGGTGAGGTTCATCGACCCGACCGCCACCAGCCGGTCGCCCCAGTCGTCGCCGGTGCCCCCGCGCGGCCCGACCAGCAGGAACTTCGCATGCTGGTTCCCGCGCCCGCCACGGCAGGACAGCCGACAGGCGGTCACGAAGCTGGACCGGGAGGTGTCCGCGCCCAGGGCGGCGCGCAGCCGACGCACCGCCCCCCAGGACCGGGAGTGGTCGTCGACGACCACCCGGACCTGCGCCCCCCGGTCGTGGGCGGCCACCAGGGCCCGGGCCACCGACGGCAGGGCCAAGGAGTACGCCGCCATCCGGACCGTCGAGTCGGGGCCGGCGGTGCGGATCATCGCGGTCGTCCGGCGCACCAGCACAAACTGCTCGGACCGGGACCCGAACGGGTCGTTGAAGTCGACGTGCCCGCCCGTCCGCGGCGCCAGGTCGGCGCCCGCGACCGCCCGCACGACCGCGGACGGCACCGGGACGCGGTCGTCGAGGCTCCCGAAGCCGGGGAGCAACGAGCCCAGCAGCAGCGCGGGTCCGGCCAGCAGGGCACCGAGCCAGGTGGTCATCGCGCGGGCCTCCCGGGAGGTGTGGTCAGGTCAGCGCCGAGTCTACGAAAGCGCGCCGCGCCACCGGCCCCGGGCGCGGGTGGTCATACTTCGAGCAGCCGTGGTCAACCGACCGTGCCGCCCACCAGGAGAGTCCGTGTCCTTCACCTCGCACGTCCGCCGCACGATGGCGGTCTGGGCGGCGATCTGTCTGCTGGTCACGGCGTTCTTCTGCTTCATGGTCTCTCTGCACCTGTCCACGCTGAACACCTACGATCTCGACGTCGGAACCTCCGTCTTCGACTGGAGCGCGGCCCAGGTCTGGATGATCCAGGTGCTGGTGTGGATCGAGGCCGCCTTCGGGACGATCGCCATGACGACGTACACCGTGCTCACCGCGGCGGTGCTGCTGTGGCGCCGGCACCGCCGGGCCGCCGGGTGGACCGTGCTGGTGATGGTCGGTGCCTCGGTGACGACGACGCTGCTGAAGAACTACTTCGGCCGCCGCCGACCGACCTGGGACAACCCGGTCGAGGTGCTCGACTCGTTCTCCTTCCCCAGCGGGCACTCCTCGGGGATCGCCTCGGCCGCGGGCGTGGCCATCGTGCTGCTGTGGATGTTCGTCCGGCGGCGCAACCAGCGCCGGATCGGCCTCGCCGTGGCCCTGGCCGTGGTCGCCCTGGTCGGTGCGGACCGGCTGCTCCTGGGGGTGCACAACGTCTCCGACGTGGTCACCGGGTACGCCGTCGGCGCGTTCTGGGTCCTCGGCGCCGCCCTCGTCTTCGACCCTGCCCCCCGCTCGCAGGCACGCGACACCGCCACCTCCAGCGCCGCGACGACGGAGAAGAAGCTCGCCGTGGTGCTGAACCCGATCAAGATCGAGGACGCCGTCGCCTTCCGGGCGCTGGTCGGTCGGATGGCCGCCGACGCCGGCTGGTCGCCGCCCACCTGGCACGAGACCACGGCCGAGGACCCGGGGCGGGCGATGGCCGAGCGGGCCGCCATCGACGGCGCGGAGCTGGTCCTGGTCTGCGGCGGCGACGGCACCGTCCGCACGGTGTGCGCCGAACTGGCCGGGACCGGCATCCCGGTCGGGATCGTGCCCGCCGGCACCGGCAACCTGCTCGCCCGCAACCTCGGCGTCCCGCTCTTCCTGCAGGCCGCCGTCGACGTGGCCCTGCACGGCCAGGACCGGGCCATCGACCTGGTCCGAATCTCCGGCGACCAGATCGCACCCGACGAGCACTTCATGGTGATGGCCGGGATGGGCTTCGACGCCGCGATCATGGAGGGCGCCAACGACCAGATCAAGGCCAAGGTCGGCTGGCTGGCCTACGTGGTCTCGGGCCTGAAGAACCTGATGTTCCCGGCGGTGCGCGTCGAGGTCTCCATCGACGAGGGACCGTGGACCCGGCACCGGGCCCGCACCGTGGTCATCGGCAACGTCGGCTACCTCCAGGCCGGCATGCCGCTGCTGCCCGACGCCGCCATCGACGACGGGATCCTCGACGTGGTGATCCTGGACCCCCGACGCTTCCTGTCCTGGGTGCCGCTGGCCGTACGGGTGCTCAGCAAGGGCAAGCGCACCGACGACACCATCAACCGGATGACCGGCCGGACGGTCGCGGTGCGGGCCTCGGCCGACACTCCACGGCAGCTCGACGGGGACTCCATCGGGGCCGGCCGGGAGCTGCGGGCCGAGGTGCTGCACGGTCGCCTGCTGGTCCGGGTTCCGCACTGACGCCTACGGTGGTCAGATGACCCCGCCTGTCACGTTCACGTCCTCTGTGCTCGACCCCTACGACCGCGGCGTCGAGCTCGGCGAGCGGTTCGGGACCGAGCTGGCCGCGGTCGTCGCGTCGTACCGTCGTCTGTTCGCCGCCCGCGCCGACCACGACTTCGACTACCAGCTGTGGGCCGAGCGGGCCTGGACGACGATCCGCACCCTCGCCCCGGTCCAGGCCGAGGAGATCCAGGGCGTCGCCGATGGGTCCGAGCGGCCGGTGCACGAGATCGCCGCGATCAACGCCCGCACGGAGCTCCTGGTCGCCGCCAACCCGACGCTGGTGGCCACCGAGTGCTCCTCGGTCGTCTCGCTTCCGCCGGGCCGCGACCCCTTCGCGGTGCAGACCTGGGACTGGTACCACGCGATGTCCGAGGGCTGGTTCCACTGGCGGATCCCGCACCCGGACGGCCGCGTCGTCGAGACGGTCACCGAGTTCGGCATGCTCGGCAAGATCGGGGTCAACGGCGACGGGGTCGCGGTGATGCTCAACATGCTGCACCACGCGCACGACGCGGAGCGGGTGGCCCAGGCCACGGTGGGCTACCCGGTGCACCTGCTCAGCCGCCGCATCCTCGACGAGGCGACGTCCTTCGAGGACGCGTGGAAGATCGCCCAGGAGCCGACCTCGGCCTCCACCTCGCTGACCGTGCTCGACGCCACCGGGGAGGCCGCTACGATCGAGCTCTTCCCGGGTGGACCGGGTCGGCTCGATCCGGTCGAGGGACTGCTGGTCAGGACCAACCACTTCCTCTCCCCCGAGGGCAAGGAGGGCTGTCTGGCCACCACGATCAGCGACAGCACCCTGATCCGGCAGCGGACCCTGGTTGACGCCTTCGCGGACGGTCCTCCTGCCGACCCCGAGGCGGTCGTGGCCGCGATGACCGACCACCAGCCCGGCGTCGGCGGCGTCTGCTGCCACCCGGACCGCTCCACACCGCCGGCCCTGCAGACCCGGACGTTGGCCACGGTCGCCCTGGACCCGGTCGAGAGAAGCCTCGACGTACGCCGGGACGGTCCCTGCGGCCACCGGGACGACTGAAGACTCAGCCCGGCCCGGCGCCGTCGAGCGCGACCAGCTCGCCCGCGACGAGCCCGAACCGCAGCACCTGGTCGGCTTGACTCACCTCGACCGGCTCCCCCGGTCCCGGTCCCTGCGCCGAGGCGCCGGACCTGGTTCGGAGCAGCTGTGGGACGGCCCCGGCGGGGCCGTCCGCCGACACGGTCCCACCAGAGCTCAGCGCGACGGACAGGTCGAACCCGGGCACCTCGACCTCGTCGAGGGCGACGAGGTACTCCAGCGACACCAGGTCGCCGGTCCCATCGCCGTCCACGTCGACTCGGGCCTCCTCGCGGTTGACCTTCGGCAGGAACACGCACTCGACCGGGAAGTCTCGGCCCTCGACCAGGCACCGGTCCTGCGGGGGGCCGGGCTCGATCCGGACGTCATCGACCACCGTCCAGGTCCACAGGCTGGTCTCCTGGGGAACGGCGTCGCTCTGCGGGTCGATCCAGGTGTAGAGCCGGCCCTGGCGGAGCGCGAACCTGTTCTGGGGTGAGTCCATCCGCCAGCCGTTGACGGTGCTCGAGGTGGGCGGAGGGGTGAGGCGGCGGATGTTCCGCCCGACGTAGCGGAAGAACTCCGGCATCGCCGCCGTGTCGTCGCCGACGTTCAGCGCGACCTCCTCGGAGTAGTCGCCGTCGAGGTCCACGCCGCCGATCAGCGTGGGCCGGCTGGCGGCCAGCCCCGAGAAGGTCAGGTCGGGCCCTCGGGCGAGCGAGATCACCAGCTGGTAGGCGCGGATCACCGGGTCGAAGTCGACGCTGGCGACGTCGTCGTTACCGTCGCCGTCGAAGTCGACCTTCAGCGCTCCCTCCAGCCGTCCGGGGTCGGGCGTCTCGCTGCGGTCCGGGCCCGGCCCGGGGTCGGTCTCGGCCAGCATCGAGGGGACGACCAGCGCCGCGGCGACCCCCAGCGAGGCCAGGCCCAGGACCCACGGGAGCCGCGGGGGCCGGCTCGGGTCCGGCAGCCCCTCGGGGGAGAGGTCCTCGGAGCGGACGAGCTCGGCGCGAGCGGTCAGCGCGTCTCGGACCTCGTCGGCCGACCCGGCGGCTCCACCGCGCTCCAGGGCCGTGCCGGCCGCACCCGCGCCGATGCCCACGAGGTCGGCGGCGGCGAGGACGGTCAGGTCCGCCCACCAGCAGAGGACCACCAGCTCCCGCTGCCGGGTGGGCAGGCTGTCCAGGGCGTCGAGCACGCGGCGCCGATCGGGGCTGAGTTGGGCCCGACCAGTCACTGCGTCGGTGGCCCGACTCGCCGGTGCGGCCGGTGAGGACCGAGTGCGGCTGCCACGCACCACCTGCCCTCGCAGGTAGTCCAAGGCGTCGTCGGGGTCGCTCAGCGACCGGCTCCGTCTCCGGAAGTCGGCGATCGCGCCGCGGACCGCGCCCTCGGCGGCCTTGACGTCGTCGCGGAGCAGGACCGCAAGCCGGACCAGGGCCAGGCGGTGCGCCCCGACGAGACGCTCGGTGTCCTCCGGTGACCAGCCGCGCGTGCGCCCGTCGGTGACCATCTGGCCATTGTGCCCCGCCGGGTCACGCAGGTCTTCGAGGTCGGTTCCGCCGGCTCAGCCGGTGCGGGCGAACTTGATCGCTTCCTGCTCCTCGGGGGAGAGCGGCTGGTCGCATCTCCAGCCGGCCACGTTCTTGGCGTAGGTCCGGGCGTCGCTGCGGCCGTGGATCGAGGTCAGCACCACGCCGTCGCCGTCGTCGTCGAGCAGCGCCAGCGACCAGGAGAGGTGACCGCCCATGTCCCCGAAGGCGTCGTAGCGGACCACGGCGAGGTGACGCAGCGCGTCGGAGACCTCGGTGCGCAGGGCGTGCACCTCGGCCCGCAGACCGGCCAGGTCCGTGGGCAGTTCGCTTGTCCGGCGCGCCGCCCGGCGGGTGGACCCCGTACGCCGTAACGCCACCAGGGCGAGCAGCGCCGCCACGACGGCCAGCACCGGCCCCAGCACGAGCACGAGGAGCACCACGGGCCCCACCAACGTCGTCTCCATCGGCACGGACTCTAAGCCGATCGCGCAGCCGCGTGCCCCAGGCGCGCCACAGAGCACCGCAGACCGGGGCCCGGACCGGCTCAGGAGCCGCGACGCAGCCGGGCCAACCAGGCGGCTGCGTCGAGGAACTCACGGTCCGAGGTTCCGGGCCGAATCGTCGGAGCCACCCCGTCGTGACGCTCGTAGGAGCCCAGGAAGCGGACGTCGGAGCAGACCCGGCGCAGGCCCATCAGCGCCTCCCCGACGCGGGCGTCCTCGACGTGGCCCTCACAGTCGATCGAGAAGCAGTAGTCGCCGAGGCCGGCGCCGGTGGGGCGGGACTCGATCCGGGTCATGTTCACCCCGCGCATCGTCATCTGGTCCAGGATCTCCATCAGCGCGCCGGGGTGGTCCTCGTGCATGAAGGCGACCAGCGACGTCTTGTCCAGACCGGTGGCCGGGGCGGGCGGGCCGGGCCGGGAGACCAGCACGAAGCGGGTCAGAGCGTCGGGGTTGTCGGCCAGGTCGGTGGCCAGGGTGGTGAGCCGGTAGTGCTCGGCGGCCACGGGCGCGCTGATCGCGGCCTCCCAGCCCGGGTCACCGCCGTGGGCCAGCCCGGCGGCAGCCGCGGCGGTCGAGCCGGTATGCACCAGCTCGGCCCCCGGCAGGTGCCGAGCGCGCCAGTGTCGGGTCTGCGCGCCGGCGTGCGGATGGGTGGCGACCCGACGGATCGCGTCGCTCGTGGTGCCGGGACGGACCAGGAGGCTGAAGGCGATCGGCACCGTCATCTCCCGGGTGATCATCAGCGGCTCCCCGGTGGCCAGCTCGTCGAGCGTCACCGGCACCGACCCCTCGACGGAGTTCTCGATCGGCACCACGGCCGCGTCGGCCTCCCCGGTGCGCACCGCGTCCAGGGCCAGGGTCACCGTCGCGTGCGGTTGGAGGTCCGCCCGCGCCGCCGCGGGCAGGCTGCGCAGGGCCTGCTCGGTGAAGGTACCGACGGGTCCGAGGAAGGCGTATCTCGCGGGGGGCACTCCGGGCATGGGCTCACCCTAGTGAGCGGATAGATTCCTCGCCGTGAGTGACGACCGGACCCGTGACCTCGGCTACGCGCGCCTGGACACCGACCGCGCCGCCCGAACCGGCGACCCGGAGGTCGTCTACGGCGCCGGGAAGACGCCCGAGCAGGTCGTCGAGATCCTCTCCACGTTGCACCGGGCCCATCCCGACCGGGCCGTGCTGGCCACCCGGCTCGGGAGCGCCGCCCGGGAGCGGCTGCGCGAGGCCGTGCCCGGGATCGCCCTGGACGACGTGGCCGGCACCGCGACCCTGGGCCCGCTGCCCGAGCCGCGGGGGCTCGTCGCCATCGTCTCCGCCGGCACCTCGGACGGTCCGGTCGCGGCCGAGGCGGCAGTCACCTGCGGGGTCTACGGCGCCGGGGTGCGCCGCATCGACGACGTGGGCGTGGCTGGGCTACACCGCATCCTGGCCGCCCGCCCCGACCTGGAGTCCGCCGACTGCCTGGTCGTGGTCGCCGGAATGGAGGGGGCGCTGCCCAGCGTGGTCGGCGGGCTCACCGGCGTCCCCTTGGTCGCGGTGCCGACCAGCGTCGGGTACGGCGCCTCGTTCGGCGGAGTGGCCGCCCTGCTGGCGATGCTCAACTCCTGCGCGCCGGGGGTCAGCGTGGTCAACATCGACAACGGCTACGGCGCCGGGGTCTTCGCGGCGCGGGTGGCCCGGAACGCGGCGCCGCGCGAGGACCGCGCGTGATCGGCTGGGTGGACGCCTCCGCCGGGGTGAGCGGAGACATGCTGCTGGGGGCGCTGCTCGGCGCCGGGGTGCCGCTGGAGGTCCTCGAGGGCGCGGTGGCCGCGGTCGCACCCGAACGGGTCCGGCTGACCACGGAGCGGGTGCAGCGCGGCGGTCTGGCCGCGACCCGCTGCCGGGTCGAGGTCGCCGGCTCGGTGACGCGGCGGACCGGGCCCGACGTGGTCGCCCTGCTGTCGGGCTCGTCTGTGGACCCCAGGGTCCGCGTCCGGGCCGAGGCCACCTTCGCGCGGCTGGCCGGGGCCGAGGCGCAGGTGCACGGAACCCGCCCCGACGAGGTGCACTTCCACGAGGTCGGTGCCCTGGACGCGATCGCCGACGTGGTCGGGGTCTGCGCCGGCTTGGAGCACTTAGGCCTCCAGGCGCTGGTCGTCTCCCCCGTCGCCGTGGGCTCGGGCCGGGTCGGCGGAACCCACGGGGACCTGCCCGTCCCGCCCCCTGCGGTGGCCGAGCTGCTGCGCGGGGTGCCGACCTACGCCGGACCCTCCGGCCCTGACGGGTCGCCGACCGGAGAGCTGTGCACGCCGACCGGTGCCGCGCTGCTGGTCTCCCAGGCCACCGGCTTCGGTCCGTCACCGGCGATGAGCGTCATCGAGATCGGCGTGGGCGCCGGCGGACGAGACCTCGCCGGCCACGCCAATGTCGTCCGGCTCTTCGTGGGGGAGGCCGGCGTCGAACCCCGTGCCCGCACCGCGGGGCCGGTCGTGCTCGAGGCCAACATCGACGACCTGGATCCGCGGTTGTGGCCGAACGTGCTGGCCGCCCTGCTCGCCGCGGGGGCCAGTGACGCCTGGTTGACCCCGATCCTGATGAAGAAGGGCCGCCCGGCGCACACCCTGCACGCCTTGTGCGGCGCCGAGGCGGTGGCCGCGGTCCGAGGCGAGGTCTTCGCGCAGACCACGACGATCGGGCTGCGTGTGGTCGCGGTGACCAAGAGCGAGCTCGAGCGGCAGATGCACAGTGTCGAGGTCCTGGGGCACCCGGTCGCGGTCAAGCTGGCCCTGCTCGAGGGCGAGGTGGTCAACGCGCAGCCGGAGTACGAGGACGTGGCTCGGGTCGCAGCCGAGACCGGGGTCCCGGTGAAGGACGTGCTCGCCGCGGCCCACGCCGCCGTCGCCAGGAGGGGCTGATGGATCTCGCCGTCGCCGCCGTCGCCTTCGCGACCATCTTCGTCGTCGAGCTGCCGGACAAGACCTTCATCGCCGCACTGGTGCTCTCCACCCGCTTCCCGCCGTTGGCGGTGTGGCTCGGGGTCGGCCTGGCCTTCGGGGTCCAGACCGGAGTCGCGGTCAGCGCCGGCGCTCTGGCCACGTTGCTGCCCTCGGGCGTGCTCGCGTCGGTCACCTTGGTCATCTTCCTGCTCGGTGCCGTCGTGCTGATCCGTACGGCGTCGGGGGCTGACGAGGCGCAGCGGGAGCAGCAGGAGGAGTACGGCGTCCGGGCCAACCAGCCCAAGACCTTCGTCGCTGCAGCCGTGACCTCGTTCCTGGTGCTGTTCGCCGCCGAGTGGGGCGACCTGTCCCAGCTGCTCACGATCAGTCTGGTCGGACGCTACGAGTCGCACCTCAGCGTCTTCGTAGGAGCCTGGGCGGCGCTGCTGACGGTCTCCGGGCTCGCGGTGATCGCGGGGCGCGTGCTCATCCGACATCTGCGACTTTCGCTGCTGCACTACCTCGGCGCCGGCGTGTGCCTGGTCCTGGCCGCGATCACCGCCGTCGAGCTGCTGGCCTGAGGCTCGGGCTCAGCGGCTGGTGGAGCGGCGGTACTGCGCACCGGCCAGGGGGACGAAGATGGCCAGCACGACCGCGGCCCAGATCACCGTGTAGATCGCCGGGTGCTGCAGCGCCCAGGACGTGCTCGCGGTGGCATCCCCGGTCAGCGGGACCGTGTTGCCGAACAGCTCCCGCGCCGCCTGGGTCACCGCGGAGACAGGGTTCCACTCGGCGAAGACCTGGAGCGGCCCGGGCAGCGTCTCCAGCGGGACGAACGTGTTGGCCACGAAGGTCAGCGGAAAGATCACGATGAAGGAGGCGTTGTTCACCACCTCCGGGCTCGGGACGAGCATCCCTACCCAGGCCATCACCCACGAGATCGCGTAGGCGAAGAGCAGCAGCAGGAAGAAGCCCAGCAGGGCGTCGAGCACCGAGGTGCGGATCCGCCAGCCGACCAGCAGGCCGGTCAGGCCCATCACGATGAGGACGATGATGTTGTTGACCACGTCAGAGAGCGTGCGCCCGAAGAGCACCGCCGAGGGCGACATCGGCAGCGTCCGGAACCGGTCGATGATGCCCTTCTTGATGTCGTCGGCCAGCGCCGCGCCGGTGATGGTGGCGCCGAAGACCACGGTCTGGGCGAAGATGCCGGCGATCAGGAACTCCCGGTACGCCGAGCCCGAGCCGCTCTGGTCGATCGCGCCGCCGAAGACGTAGGCGAAGAGCAGCACGAACATGATCGGCGAGAGCGTGGTGAAGACCAGGATGTCGGGGACACGCTTGATCTTGATCAGGTTCCGCTTGGCGACGGTCAGCCCGTCGGTCACCGCGTGGGACATGCTCATCGGGTCGCCTCCGTGTCCTTCTTCGCGGATGTGCTCTCTTCAGCGCCCTCCGCGCCGTGGCCGGTCAGGCTGAGGAACACGTCGTCCAGCGTGGGGCGCCGCAGGCCGACGTCGTCGACCTCGATGCTCTCCGCGTCGAGGCGGCGCAGTGCGTCGGCCAGGACCCGGGCCCCGCCGGAGACGGGGACGGTCAGCGAGCGCTGGTGCTCCTCGACCGAGGCGGCCCCGATCCCGAGCGGCTCGACCACCTCGCGGGCCCGACCCAGCAGCGCCGGGTCGCTGACGGTGATCTCCAGCCGCTCGCCTCCGACCTCCGCCTTGAGCTCGTCCGCGGGGCCCTCGGCGATCTTCCGACCCTGGTCGATGACCACGATGTTGTCGGCCAGCAGGTCGGCCTCCTCGAGGTACTGCGTGGTCAGCAGCAGCGAGGTCCCGCCGCGGACCAGCTCGCGGATGACCTCCCACATGTCGGTGCGGCTGCGCGGGTCGAGACCGGTGGTGGGCTCGTCGAGGAACAGCACCGGCGGGTTGGCGACCAGAGCGCCCGCGAGGTCGAGACGGCGGCGCATGCCCCCCGAGTAGGTCTTGGCCATCCGGTCACCGGCGTCGGCCAACCGGAACTGCTCGAGCAGCTCGCGGGCCCGTTCCTGGCTGCGGCGGCGGCCGAGGTGGTAGAGCCGGCCGACCATGTCGAGGTTCTGGTACCCAGTGAGGTACTCGTCGACGGCGGCGTACTGACCCGAGACGCCGATCTTGCTCCGCACCTGCGCCGGGGAGGAGAAGATGTCGACTCCGGCCACCTCGCCGCGGCCGGCGTCGGCTCGGATCAGCGTGGTCAGGATCTTCACCGCAGTGGTCTTGCCGGCACCGTTGGGTCCGAGCAGGGCCAGCACGCTCCCCTCCGGCACCCGGAGATCGAGCCCGTCGAGCGCGGTGACGTCCTTGTAGCGCTTGACGAGCCCTTCGGCGATCACGGCGTCAGTCATGGAAAAGAGCATGGCAGAGGGCGCCGACAGCGTCGCGGGCGGCGGGCCCGTCGACGACGCCGCGCGGCCCCACGGGCGGCAGGAGGCAGGAGGGTCGGTTCACGGCACTCAGACCCCTCGGCGCACCCAAACTCACCGGTCGTGGCCACTACGATCAGCAGCTATGACCACACCGGCGACCCCAGGCCTCTCCAGCGACCGACCACACGGAGCGGCCAGCGAGGTGGGGCGGCTGCGTACGGTCATGCTGCACCGGCCCGGCCCCGAGCTCCAGCGCCTGACCCCGCGCAACAACGACACCCTGCTCTTCGACGGCATCCCGTGGGTCAGCCGCGCCCAGGAGGAGCACGACGCCTTCGCCGAGGCGCTGCGCGAGCGGGACGTCGAGGTGCTCTACCTGATGGACCTGCTCACCGAGACCCTGGAGAACGAGTCGGCGCGTGAGGCCGCGATCACCGGCGCGATGTCCAGCCTGCACCTGGGCGACACGCTGCGGACGTACCTGACCTCGGCGCTCCACGACCAGTCCGCGACCGAGCTGGCCGCCTTCCTGACCGCCGGGGTCCGCAACGACGAGGTGGAGGGTGGCCACGGCCTAGTCACCAGCCTGCTGGCCAGCGATGACTTCCTCATCGAACCGCTGCCGAACCTGCTGTTCACCCGCGACTCCAGCGTGTGGATCCAGGACCAGGTGGCGATCACCTCCCTGGCCATGCCGGCCCGGGAGCGCGAGACCCAGCTGACCGAGCTCATCTACACCCTGCACCCCCGGTTCGCCGGGACGGGCACGCTGCACGGCTGGCAGTACGAGCACGTCGAGGGCGGTGACGTGCTGCTCCTCGCCGACGGGGTGATCGCCGTCGGGGTGGGTGAGCGGACCACGCCCGCCGGGGCCGAACGGTTGGCGCGGCAGGTCTTCGCCGCGGACCTGGCGCACACCGTGCTGGCCGTCCCGATCACCCAGGAGCGCGCCACCATGCACCTGGACACCGTGTGCACGATGGTCGACGTCGACAAGATCGTGATGTACCCCAACGTCGCCCACACCCTCCAGGCGTACGCCGTCACCTGCGTGGACCGGACCGGACCGGAGGACGCCGACCTGGTGCTGGCCACGGCTTCGGCCGCGCCGTTCCTGGACGCGGCGGCGCACGCGATGGGGATCGACGCCCTGCACCAGATCGACACCGGCCTGGACCCGGTCACCGCCGAGCGGGAACAGTGGGATGACGGCAACAACACCCTGGCCATCTCGCCCCGCGTCGCGGTGGCCTACGAGCGCAACATCGAGACCAACAGCCGACTGGAGGCCTCCGGCATCGAGGTGGTGGAGATCGCCGGCTCCGAGCTCGGGTCGGGCCGCGGCGGACCGCGCTGCATGTCCTGCCCGATCGCCCGCGACCCACTGACGGCGGACTGAGGGCTGCCGCACGCCACGTGCCGCGGCTACGATCGGGCACCACGCGGCACAACGACGACCGCGCAGCGCCTCCAGATCGGGAGCTTGACCCCATGAGCCAAGAAGAGTCCAACACGATCTTCGGTCGGGGCACCTGGCAGGAGGCCAGCCGCCTCGCCGGGGTCCTGCGCAGCGAGACCGTCGGCGGAGCCCTCCTGCTGGTGGCCACCGTGCTGGCCCTGACCTGGGCCAACTCCCCGCTCGGCGACTCCTACGAGGCGCTGCGCGAGTTCACCGTCGGTCCCAAGGCGCTGCACCTCGACCTGACCCTGGGTGAGTGGGCCGCGGACGGCCTGCTGGCGATCTTCTTCTTCGTGGTCGGACTCGAGCTCAAGCGGGAGTTCGTGGCCGGCGACCTCAACGACCCCAAGCGGGCGGCCCTCCCCATCATCGCCGCAGTCGGAGGCATGGTCTTTCCGGCGCTGATCTTCGTCGGCTTCAACCTGCAGACCGGCGACGGGGCGCTCACCGGCTGGGCCATCCCCACCGCGACCGACATCGCCTTCGCCGTCGCCGTGCTGGCCGTGATCAGCTCGCACCTGCCCACCGCGCTGCGCATCTTCCTGCTCACGCTCGCCGTCGTCGATGACCTGCTCGCCGTGACGATCATCGCGATCTTCTACACCTCCGAGCTGCACGTGTGGACCCTGCTCGCGACCTTCGTGCCCATCGTCGTCTTCGCCGTCCTGGTGCAGAAGAGGATCACCCACGGCTACCTGCTCATCCCGCTCGCGCTGATCGCCTGGACCCTCATGCACAGCTCCGGCGTGCACGCGACGGTCGCCGGCGTGCTGCTCGGCTTCACCGTGCCGGTCAACCGCAGCAAGCGCGCCGGAGGTCCCGGCGCCGGTCCGGGGCTGGCCGAGCACCTCGAGCACCTCGTCCGGCCGGTGTCCTCCGGCTTCGCCGTCCCGGTCTTCGCCTTCTTCGCCGCCGGGGTGGCCGTGGGTGGGCTCTCGGGTCTGCGCGACTCCCTGGGCGACACCGTCGCGCTGGGGATTATCGTCGGTCTGGTCGCGGGCAAGACGATCGGCGTGTTCGGGACGACCTGGGTCGTCTCCAAGGTGACCAAGGCCGACCTCGATCCCAGCCTGCAGTGGGTCGACGTCTTCGGTCTCGCGCTCCTGGCCGGGATCGGCTTCACGGTCTCGCTGCTGATCGGCGACCTCGCCTACGGCCTCGGCAGCGACCGGGACGAGCACGTCAAGGTCGGCGTGCTGATGGGGTCGCTGATCTCAAGCCTGCTGGCCACGATCGTGCTGCGCGCACGGAACGCGAAGTACAAGACGATCGAGGAGAATGAGAACGTCGACGCCGACGGGGACGGCATCCCCGACGTCTACCAGAAGCAGAACCGCGAGGAGCAGGAGCAGAGCTGACGACCCGAACTAGGGCGACCGAGCAGTACAGCAAGACAGGGTCGCGCGCGGGCGTGGCTCTCAGGCGGGGGTCATGAGTTCGCCGAGGCTTGCCGGTGCGGTGATGACACGGTTGGCGACGTCGGTGAGCGGGAGGCCGTTCCTGCGGCAATAGTCCCGCAGCATGTTGAAGGCCTGGTCTGGGGTGATGGCGTGGGTTTGGGCGATCATGCCTTTGGCTTGTTCGATGACGATGCGGGTGTTGAGTGCGCCTTGCAACTGTTCGGTGAGGTCGTCACCACGCTGGATGGCGCGTTGTTGGAGCATGCCGATGGTGGCGATGTCGGCGAGTGCTTGGACGATCTTGGTGTCGGCGGGGGCCATCTGTCCGGTGTCGGTGCCGAACAGGTTGAGTGCGCCGTAGGTCTGCTTGCGTAGGCGGAGCGGGAAGGCGTGGACGGACCGGTAGCCTGCGGCGACGGCTCGGGGGGCAAACGTGGGCCATCGGTGGTGAGCCTGTGTCAGGTCGGCGTTGACGACGGCTTCGCCGTGGGTGAAGCAGTCCTGGCAGGGACCTTCGTGGGCCTGGACCTGGAACAGTTCGAGCAGCTCGGCTCGTTCGTCGGAGGCGGCCATGACCTGCAGGCGGCCTCGTTGGTCGGCGAGGAGGAGACCGGCGGCGCGAGCGTCGAACAGGTCGGAGGTGTGGGTGGCGAGGAGCTGCAGGAACTCGATCAGGTCGAAGTCGTCGGTGAGGGTGTCGGCTAACTCGACGAACACCTGGGCCAACCGTTCGGCGGCGATCATGTCAACATCCCTTCACGTGCCTAGGGGCCGAGCGGGCGCGCTCATGGGTCCGTCTCGAGAGCTAGTCTACGCGCGACGATGTCGTCGGCGACATGGCCCAGAGGGCGGTTCTGGGCGTAGGCAAAGGCGCGGATCCGGATCATTGACTCACGGAGTCCGATACCCAGTTGAACTGCGACCATTCCCTGGGCCTGGTACAACTCGAATCGGTTGTCGAGCGCGTCGTCGAGGGCTGGTGCTGCGTCGTCCTCGTTCGAGTGTTGCTGAGCGTCCAGCAGTCCCGTCATCGCGGCGTCGGCAAACGTCAGTGCCTCGACGAGGGTCTCCGGTGAGAGGCTTCCGGGCTGGTCGCGGTAGATGTCCAACGCGCCGAGTCGTGCTGCCCCGATCTGGAGCGGGAACGCGAACGCTGCTTGGACGCCGTGTTCCTGAGCGGCGGGCCCATAGCCTGGCCAGCGGACCCTGGCGGCGACCGCCAGGTCGGGTGCCATCACGGGGCTCCCGCTGTTGTAGGCGTCGATGCAGGGCCCCTCACCGAGGGTGAACTGGAGGTCCTCGACAGTCGCGCTGTGCGGATCTGAGGCGGCAACGGTCGCCGGATCGCCCTGGTCCGACATCACACTGACCCCCACGCCGGTGGCGGGCAGGGCTGTGGATGCCGCGCGACACAGTCGCTGCATCCAACCGACCAGATCGGGTTTGTCGTCGGAACGGACCGGTTCAGCAGCGACCAATGCCCACACCCGGTCAAACGGACTAGCGGAGTCCTTCACCAAGCACCCCAGCCGGGCACGGGTTCGCCGCAACGCGGATTCACATGCAGAAGAAGGTTCACGACCGTGCTTTCCAGAGACGTTGCCGGGGTCCGGGGCAGATCGTTGACGTACGTGGGATCAGAGCCTACCGCTTCATCGCAGCCCAGGGGACGGTTGAACTGTTCCTCGCCCTGTTCGGTGTCTCATCGCGTGCCCCGGCCTGCCCTGGTGATTCCCCGTAGACTCTGCCTCCTCCCTGTGATGGTCGTCCGAGACGTGATGCCTCGCCAAGACGAGTGCCGAGCCCCGGGATGACCGGGTCCCCGACCGGGGTTCGCACGTAGCCCACTGAACCGGTCCCGGGAACCTCCGGCCCCTCGTCTGCAGGCGATCCCCCACAGTCCGAGCACGCGCCTCTTCCCCTGTGCAGAACCGCTTACGTCGTATACCTTGACATGATGCCTTTTCGTTCAGGCCAGTCGTCGTTGCCCCGGACCCCCCGGTAACTCAGCAGAGACCGGGTCTTCCCATGTCAGCGCAGGTAGCACGAAACGAGGACGTCGGGCTCTCCCTCCTCGCCCCAGGCGATCCCGACTCGATGTCGAGCAACCTCTTCGACGAGCACGGGGCAGCGCTTTTCCGTTTGGCTCACATGATCTGCCGGAACGTCGAGATGGCGTCCTGCGCCGTCGTCCAGGCGTTCGATGCCGCCTTCACCGACAACCTCCGGACGGGCAAAGAACCGCGCATCGCACACGACCTGGCCCGACTCACCTACCTCGCTTGCACCCTCACGCATCCGGTGCCGAGCGACCCCACCGTCCAGGACCAGGCCGCCGCCATTACCACGACGGAGCCGCAACGACGAGCCCTGCTCGCCCTGACCATGCACGGCGACCACACCTACGCGGAAGCAGCCGCCCTGCTCTACATCGACCCGGACACAGCCGCCCAAGCCCTCCGCACGACGCTACTTGCCCACACGCACCCCCCCACCTCACCTGGGTGAAGACCGCGCCGTGACGGACCGAACCTTCGTAACGGCTCCGCAGCTGAGCCCGGTCGTCCACGGACTCCTCGCCCAAGGCCGAGACCGCATCATCGTCAACTTGGATGACGGCACATTCATCGACTGGTTCACCATCGAGACGCTCTTCACAACCCCTGACGGGTGAGGTCACCGGCCCGGAGCGGACAGGCTTCCCGGTAGCCGACAGGCAGCGACGTTTCACGATCGAGAGTTCGCGCGACCGTCCGGGCGCGCTGAGCCTGAGGGGGTCATGGACAGCCAGGTCATGGACGCGCCGAGGGACTGGTTCGAGCCGAGCTTGAGCGGGAAGCGTCCAGAGCGCTGTGGTCGGCGGTGCGCGCTCGGGAGGACTCGGCGAGCGGTGCCCGCTGGCGACTCACGCTGCCGAACCCGCCCGCTGGTCTCCAAGACTCCATCGGCCTGTCGAACAGAGAGGGGCTCGTCCTCCGGACTTCACCGGAACACGCAAGGGGAGCGAGCGTGGCTTCTGTGTGCTACTCAGCGACTTTTCTCGATCAAAGTCGCCGTAAGCCGTGGAAAGCCCGGCCGCTGCTGACGGGGGATACAACAACGACCGGGCTGACTCAGCCTAGGGACACTTCGTCACATGTTCAACTTTCGCCACGGAAAATCCTCGCCCTGTTCGGGTCGGATGGCGATATGTCTAGTCCTTGCGCAACGGAATCCGTCGCTTAGCGGACGTATGTCAACGAATCGTGACCTGGCGGTGGGCAAGGCCGTTCCGCGCCGAGCGCTCCTCGGCGGAGAGGGGCTCGGTCGCGGCCAGGGCCTCCTCGAGCTTCGCGGCCAACGCCGCCACACGCTCCTCGAGCGCCTCTGGGCCGGTGCCGACCGAGAGGTCCCAGACGGGGGCCAGGAGCCCGTGGGCGCGGAACATCCCCACCAGCCGTGAGTCGGCGCCGAGCGAGTCGCCGTGGGCGGCGTGCACGCGGGCCAGCGCGGTGAGCAGGTCGTCCTCGTCGTGGGGCAGCACCCAGCGCAGGTGCTCCTTGGTCCCCACGTTCGTCCAGTAGGCGCCCTCGACCGAGGTGAGCCGGGCCGACGGGCTCGCCACCGCGTTCGCCGACTGCAGCGACGATGCGATCGCCCCGGTGGGGTCGTCCACGTCGGCCACCCACCAGTCGAAGCCCTCGTGCACGGTGACCTCGAGGGGAGCGTCGACGAGCACGTCCTGGAGACGCGGGCCCTCACCGGGGGGGTCCACCAGCCCGACCACCTCGCCGGGCTCCGCTTCCAGGGCACGCGCCAGGACCGCGGCCAGGTCACGGCTGGGATCGCCGAAGCCGTGCTGGACCTGGAGGCCGAGCCAGATCGTCCCGTCGGCGCGGACCAGGGCAGGCGCAGCCATCGGCAGGAGCGAGCAGATCACCACGTCGCGCTCGCCACCGGCCAGCGAGACCGGCGCCGTGGCCGAGGGGACGAACTCGCGCAGGGCGATCAGGTCGACCTCGGCGGCCAGACCGGCGAAGGGCCGGGCGACGTACGTGGGAGGCGGGCCGTCCGTGCTGCCGTGGCACGCCTTGTAGCGCCGGCCGGAGCCGCAGGGGCACGGCTGTCGCGGGGAGACCCCGCCACTGGCGACGGGGTCGTGCGCGGTCTTGGTGCGTGACTTCTTGCCCATGGGGGGAGCCTACGCAGGCCGGAGCCGACGACCTGGCCCGACCTCAGAGCGAGAGGACGGCGTGCACGGTGGAGCGGGTCTGCTTCTTGTCCGCCCACCAGGTCACCGCGAGGCTGTCCACGATGGCCATCCCTCGACCGGCCAGCGCACTCGAGGGCGCCCCGACGGTGCGTGGCCTGGTGCCCGACCCGCCGTCGGTGACCGAGATGAGCAGTCCCTTCGTGTCCATCTGCCAGGCGACCACGAGATCCCCCTCGGGGAGTGGCTGCGCGTGACGCACCGAGTTGCCCACGAGCTCGGAGACGACGATCCGCGCATCCTCGATCGTCTCGGAGTCGGTGCCGACGTCCTCCAGCCAGGCCTTGAGGCTCTTGCGGGCCATCGACACCGAGGAGGGCGCGAAGGGAAGCGACATGCGCTCGGGAGCCCGTGGCTGACCCGCGGAGCTCGCCAACACGAGTCCCCCGATCTGTACGTGGCGTGGACAGTTCGGGCGAAGTGTCCCCCGGCCCGTCCGGATGCAAACCCGGCGCGCGCCCGGGGACGATCGCGTCCGGCTCAGACTCGCCCGGTCTCGGCCTCGCCGGGCCCGACGCCGAGACACTCCAGCAGGAAGCCGGGCCGGTCGCTGATCACGGCCTCCACCCCGAGCCGCAGGCACAGCTCGAGGTCCTCGGGCGTGTTCACCGTCCAGACGTGGATCCGCTGCCCGCTCGCCTGGAGCCGCCGTCCGACTCGCGGGTTCGCCCGCAGGAAGTCGATGCCCGGACCGACGATCCAGCCGTCGGCCCCGAACTGCCGGGCCCGCAGCCAGGCGTGCTGCTGGTCGAGCAGGTAGACCGTCTCCAGGTGCGGCGCCCAGCGCTTGATGCGCGTCAGGGCCAGCCAGGAGAAGCTCATCACCCGGACCGGTGAGTGCCGCCCGGCCCAGCCGAACTCGTGGAGCAGCTCGACCAGGCGCTGCTCGACCAGGCTGGCGTAGCGGGTCGGGTGCTTGGTCTCGATGGCCAGGTCCACCACCCGGTCGTAGTCGCGGACGGTCTCCAGCAACCGACGCAGGGTCAGCACCGTCCGGGTGTCGGTCGGGAACTCGGGCGCCTCGTCGTCGAGGTCGGCCCACGGGTTCTTCCACGAGGCGAAGTCGAGCGCGTCGAGCTGGTCCAGGCGCATCGTGGAAACCACCCCGCGCGTGTTCGTCACCCGCTCCAGGGTCCGGTCGTGCACGCAGACCAGGTGACCGTCGGCGGTCAGTCGGACGTCGCACTCCAGACCCTCGGCACCTTCGTCCAGCGCCCGGACGTACGCCTCCAGTGTGTGCTCCGCGGCGGCGTAGCTCGAGCCGCGGTGGGCCACCACCTGCGGACGGCCGTCGACGACGTGCATGCCCTCATCGTGGCAGGCGCGGCGTTCCGGGCTCGGGAGGCTGACTCAGGGTGTCTGGCCGGGCGGGGTCAGCCACCCGACGCCTGATCCGCCGCAGTGGCCAGGGCCCGGGCCAGCTCGGCGGGCCGGCTGAACATAGGCCAGTGCCCGGAGTCGAGGTCGACCAGCTCGAGGTGCCGCATCCGGGCCACCTCTGGGAGGTCGCCGGCGTCGATCCACTCCTGGGCCTCGGCGGGGGTGAACTCCGGGCACACCAGCGTGACGGGGACGTCGTAGCGACGCTCGTCGGTGAGCCGGACGATGCCCGTCGCCACCGCCCCGGGGACCGGGATCGCGCCGGCCGCGACCCGTGACCGGGTGGCCTCGTCGAGGTCCGCGGCATCCGGGCCTTCGAAGGGCTCCCAGCCTGGGAAGGCCATCACGCCGTCGTCGACGGAGAAGAACGCCGCGTAGGCCTCGCCGTCCGACGAGGGCCAACCGCCGATCAGGGCCACTCCGGCCAGGGCGTCCGGCCGTGCATCCGCGGCCAACCAGGCCAGGCTCGCCGCCGCTGAGTGGCCGACGACCAGCGGTCGACCCGAGGCAGCGTCCACGGCCGAGAGAACGGTAGCCTGCTGGTCGGCCAGGGTGGCCCCGGAGGACCCGTCACCCTGGCCGGGCAGGGTGACCGGAACGGCACGGTGGCCAAGGGCCTCGAGCTCGGGCACGACCTGGTCCCAGGACGAGCCGTCGAGCCAGAGGCCGGCGATGAGCAGGAGGTCCACGAGAGCTCGCTTTCGTTGGGGCGACGGGATGCCGCTCGTACCGTAGGACGCAATCCGGACGGAGTCCTTCCGGAACTCACGTCGGCTTTCTAGGCTGGGCCTGTGCCGGCCGACCTGAGTCCCACCGCGCGGGCCCTGCGCGCCCTGGAGATCCTCCGGAACCGGCCCGGTACGACCGCCGACGAGCTCGGCGAACGGCTCGGCGTCTCCGAACGGGCGGCTCGCCGCTACGTGGCCATCCTCCGCGAGGCGGGAGTCCCCGTGGAGTCAACCCGAGGCCCGCACGGTGGCTACCGCCTCGGGGGCGGGACCCGGCTGCCTCCGGTGGTGTTCACCGAGACCGAGGCGCTCTCTCTGGTGATGGCCGTGCTCGACCAGGTGCCTGCCGCGACCGACGCCGAGGACCTCGTCGGCTCCGCCCTGGGCAAGGTGATCCGGGCGCTGCCCGCCGCCATCGGCCAGCAGGCGGCCGCACTGCGCGAGTACGCCGCGGCGGCGACGGACCCGTCCTCGGCACGGCCGGACCCCGCCACCGTCGGTGCTCTGGTCGCTGCCGGCGTCGCGGGTCGGCAGGTGGTCCTGACCTACCGCCGCGAGAACGGCCGCGAGTGGGAGGGCGTGGTGGACCCGTGGGCCGTCGTGGTCCGCTACGGCCGGTGGTACCTGCTGTGCCACTCCCACCGCGCCCACGCCGTCCGCACCTACCGGGTCGACCGCATCCAGGCAGTCAGCCGCGGAGAGGGTGCTTTCACACCCCCCGACGGGTTGGACCCGGTCGCGACCCTGGAGGAGAACCTGGCCTCGGGCTGGGAGTTCGGCACCCGGGTCGTCTTCCACGCGCCCTTCGCTGCGGTGGCGCCCTGGATTCGTCCGGTCATGGGCAGGCTCGAGGAGGCCGAGCAGGGCTGTCTGCTCGTCGGGAGCACCAGCAACCCGGCGATGTACGCGCAGGAGTGGCTGGCCCGGGTGCCGTACCCGTTCCACGTCGAGGGGGGACCCGAGCTGCGGGACGCCGTCGACCGGGTCGCGACCCGGCTGCGGGCCGCCGTGGCCGACGTGCCGATCAGGTGAGGCCGGTCTTTCTGTCGGTGCCGAGCCCTACCTTTCTCAGAAGACAGCTCGACGGCACTGGGTGCTCGTCGCCTCCCGCGACCACGCGAGACGCGGCGTGGATGACGGCTTCGTGATGGCCAACCACGGCAAGCGGCCGCCGCTGGCTCGGATGTCGCCGGGCGACCGCATCCTCATCTACTCACCGACGACCACCTACCCACGTGGCGAACCGCTGCGTGCGATCACCATCGTCGGCGAGGTCACCGGAGACACACCCGAGCCCAGCGAGGTGATCCCCGGCGGCTTTCGCCGGGCCGCACGGCTGCGCGAGATCGAGCCGCTGCCCCTCGACGCGATCCGCGCGCACCTGCCCGTCTCCCGGCTGCGATTCGGGTTCTTTGAGCTCGAGACGGCCGAGGCCGAGGCGATCTGGAGCCTGGTCGAGGAATCTGGTCCGGCCTAGGGCTGCGTCCGTCTGCCGGGACTTCCCCCATGGGCGCAGCAGAAGATCGGACGCGGGTCCGTTCAGTCCACCTGCGCGCGGAGCTGTGCCAGCCTCAACTCGGCCTTGAGCTGGTCGATCTCGCTGTGGACCGCAGCCAGCTCGGCCGACTGGGCGCGGTCGCGGTGTACCGCGTCGAGGTCACGCCGGGTCGTCTGTCGCGCCAGCACCCCCTCCAGCCGAGACAGCTCGCTGGGCGGGGCCAGGGATCCCTGTGTCCTTGCGATCTCGACCTGCTGGGTGAGCCTCGTGAGCTCGGCGAAATCCTCCGCGTTGATCCCCTCCAGCTCCAGCTCCTGCGTCCGCTGGTCGACCTGGCGCGTGAGGGCCTTGACCCGGAGCTCGGCCCCGGCCGAGGACAGGTCACCCAGGCTGGTGGAGGCTTTCGCGACCGCATCGAGGCTCGCGGCGATCTGCTCGGGCGCGGCGGGGAGCTCGGCGATGGCCAAGACGAAGGCGAGGCGCTGCCGGTGCTTCTCCATCCGGGCCGAGCACCACGCGTCGTAGAGGCCCTCGACCTTGGCCACCTCCGCCCTCGCGTCGACCAGCAGGTCCTCGAGGTAGTGGATGCGGCGCACCGCACGGCCCAGCTCGAGTGGGTCCTCGCTGGTCGCCATCGCCATCGCCGGGCCGCCCCCGCCGGTGAGACGGGCCGCAGCCCCGGCAACCATCGCCAGCACCTTGACGCCGGCCCCGATCACCTTCGAGCCGACACCGACCGGATTGACGGTGGGGTCAACCACGGCGCGACTCCGGACGGCCAGCGGCCCGACGAGAAGCTCGGCTTCACCGTCGCGGGGCAGGGACTCACTGTTTTATGCGCGAGCAGCATGCGCGCCCGGCCGGAGCGCCCACCCCCGCGGCAGTTGATCCGAGCAGATCACCCATGTGGAGGTGAGGGCATCAGCACGGTGAAGCACGAGATCTCGCACGTCTCAGGACCGCTCAGGAACACACCCCGTCTCTTGGTCGTCGAACATGATCTGGCCCTCGACCTCCTGCCCGTGCTTTCCGTCGAGGATCACGCCTCGCACGACAAACTGGTCG
Organism: Propionibacteriales bacterium; assembly: GCA_038199935.1. Taxonomy (GTDB): domain Bacteria; phylum Actinomycetota; class Actinomycetes; order Propionibacteriales; family Nocardioidaceae; genus Nocardioides_B. The sequence goes on from JBBPYL010000169.1 coordinate 69,438, forward strand.
TAGGGACCGCCAGCCAGCGCGATGTCGAAGTCCGACTCGACCTCCCCGCTCGGCGACGCGCCGATCCGGCCGGAGTAGATACGCTGCGTGGAGTACTTCCCGGTCCAAACCGGCTTGTCGTTGTCGGCGACATCGGCGGTCTCCTCGTCGTGGCGACGTTGCGAGTTCTGCCCTTGGACGACCACGAAGACGCACCGATCCGGCGCGAACCCGGCCACGTGCACGGACGTCCTCGCCACCAGGCCCTTCCCAGCGCGGCCCCGCCCGGTCTGCGAGCCACGCGGTCGCGGCGCCGGCCCAGCATCGTGAGGGTTCGCTCGTCTTGGCTCTTCTCCGTCGCATCTCGGGGGTCGTCGGTGACGGGCCGCGGTCGATCGGCAGCCACCCACCGCAGGGTGATCCCGCCCGCCTGGGATCCTGGCTTGAACGAGTGAGTGTGTGACCTCGCGTCGCGCGGCCGGTCAGCATCCGCGCGTTCCAGTGGGAAGAGGCGGGTGGTCTCGGTGGTTGGGGGCTACATGCGCATACTTTTCACCGGAGGCAGCGGCAAGGCCGGCAAGCACGTCGCTCCCTACCTCGCCGAGCAGGGTCACCAGGTGACCAACGCCGATCTCGTCCCCCTAGGACACCCCGAGGTGGCCGACCTCCGGGTCGAGCTCACCGACATCGGGGGGGTGTACTCGGCGCTGACCGGGCTGGCCACGATGGACGAACTGGACCTCCCCGCGAAGCCAACCTACGACGCCGTCGTGCACTTCGCGGCGGTGCCCGCGATCCTGCTCACCTCCGACGCGAAGACCTACGCGACGAACGTGCTCAGCACCTACAACGTGCTCGAGGCCGCGACCCGTCTCGGCATCCCCAAGGTCGTGTTCGCCTCCTCGGAGACGACGTACGGGATCTGCGTCGCCCAGGGCGAGCGCCGCCCGCAGTACCTGCCGGTCGACGAGGAGCACCCGACCGTCCCCGAG
>JBBPYL010000170.1:0-29223 GCA_038199935.1 Propionibacteriales bacterium
CCTTTGGGGCGAGCTGAGCATCGCCCATCGGGTGGGGCTACTGGTCGTCGCGGCGCTCGCCCAGGCTCAGTCGGCGCGCCGCCGGCTCGCGTCGATCCTGGTGACCGGGGCTGCGCTGTGCGTGGGAGGTGCTGCCTCGGTGCTGCTGGACGACGGCACCGCCGCCGGCTTCGCCCCCTACCTCGACACTCGGAGCTGGCCCACCTCGCTGGGACGGTGGTGGCGCTCACGCTGGTGGCGCCCGAGGTCGTCACCGACTGGACCGACGGGTCACTCGGTGCGGCGGGGATCCTGCTCGTCACCGGCGTGACGCTGCTGGGCGGTGCCGTGGGTGGGCTCCGCCTCCGCTAGGGGGTCATCGAGCCACGGACCGACTGAACAGGGGACAGCCGGTTCGGACGGCTCCGGGGCTCAGGCTCGGAGCCCGCGTGCGGGGAGGGATGGCCCACGGGGGGTCGCCCCTCCCTGCTGCCGCGCCGCAGGCCGGTGCTCGCTCAGCGTCCGGCGAGCTGCTGCTCCGGATCGGCGAGGAGCTCGTCGTACAGACTGTCCTTCCCGACCGTCTCCTCGGCGCGCTCCGCCGCGGCCAGCAGCCGGTGCGCGCGATGCCGAGGCCCAGGGCGGCCTCGTAGAGGATGACCGCGCCCCCGGAGCCTCCGCTGGCCTTGGCCATGATGACGTTGGCGTTGGCCCCGATGACGGCCAGCGAGGTGGCGATGAACAACGCGTTGTCCGGCCCCCAGCCGGCCGGAAGCCGACGCTCTCTCCGATGCTCCCCGAGGCGCCGGCCAGGGTCACGAAGTCGACGATGATGGCCAGCCCGCTGACCAGGGTGGCCTTGGCGCCGATCCGGCTGCTGATCGCGCTGGTCACCAGGATGGCCACCGCGGTCACCACGGGATAGCTGGTGAACAGCAGCGTGACCTGCGCGGGAGTGGCGTCGAGCTGCTGGCCCAGCGCGGGCATGATCGGGTCGACCAGTCTGATGCCCATGAGCGAGATCACGCAGACGAAGTCCACGGCCCAGACCGTCTGGGCTGGCGGAGCGGGCTGGCGGCGGGGGCGTGGTCGGACACGGGGCACCCCTCCCAGGCCGTGCGCTCGCGGCGGCGGTCGGCGAGGAGGGTGCAGCCCTGATCGGTCGCGGCGACCAGGACCCCCGGCCGTCAGTGACGGTGATAGTGATGGTGAACGCGCGACGTACTCCCCACGGAGAACTGCCTCTCCCCATGGTGAATTCACCATGGGGAGAGGCAGTTCTCCTGCATACCCTGGGAAACTTCCCGGCCCGGAGGGTGCGGGCGGAGGGGGCCGGGGCGGGGGCGGCTGGGTGCGGAGCGGGGGTCAGTCGGTGGTGCCGAAGCGGCGCATCAGGGCGGCTGTCGTGGAGAGCACGATGATGACGGCGCCATAGGCGTACGTGGTCACGACGAGGCCGAGCTCGGGGGCCGCGAGTCCGGCGGCCACCGCGGGGAGCCCGAAGGAGAGGTAGCTGACGGTGAACACGGCGGCGAAGAGCTCTCCACGCTCGTGCACGCCGACCGTGGGTGTCACCGAGCGCATCACCCCCAGGAAAGACGTCCCGAAGCCGCTTCCGGCGAGCACGACCGCGGCCAGGAAGAGGCTCAGTGACCCGAGGCCCAGCGTCAGGAGCGTGAGCAGCGTGCCGAGCGCGAGCGCGGAGGTGCCGTAGAGCGTGATCTCCCGCGGCGAGCGGTTCCGCGCCAGGTAGCAGCTCAGCGCCCCGACGCCCATCAGGATCGTCACGACCAGGCCCTGGTCGACGTGGCTGGCGCCACCGAGCTCCTCCCCCACGAGGCTGGCGCCCAGGGAGAGGTAGAGGCCGCCGGTCGCCCAGCCCGCGACCATGGCGGGGCCGCTGCGCAGGAAGGTCTCCCGGGCAGGAGCGGGCACCGAGACGCGCGGACGCAGCGAGGCGAGGAACCCGTCGTGCCCCGGCGAGCTCTCGGGCATCAGCCACACCACGCCGCCGGTGACCAGGTAGACGGCGGTCAACGTGCCGAAGACCAGGGCCAACGGCGAGCCGAGCTCGTCGAGCACAAGGCCGGAGACGAGCGCCCCGACCCCCAGGCCCACCAGCGGCAGCACGCTGTTCGCGAGCGGGGCGGCACCGGGGCGGTCCGTCGGCTCGAGGTCGACCACCGTCGCGGAGAGCGCCGAGAGCAGCACCCCGCTGGCGGCCCCCTGGGCGACCCGGGCCACCACCAGCAGGGTGACCGAGTCGGCGTGCCAGAACACGGCCATGCTCAGTGCGAGCAGCAGGAACCCAACGGAGATCACCGGTCGCCGGCCGAGGTGGTCCGAGACGGAGCCCGCCACCAGCAGCGTGACCAGCAGGCTGACCGCGTAGACCGCGAAGATCGCGGTCAGGGCGAAGGCGGAGAAGCCCAACCGGTCCCGGAGCACCGGGTAGAAGGGGGACGGCGCACTCGCGCCGAGCATCATCAGGGTCAGTGCCGTCAGCGCGAGGGCGAAGGGGCGCGTCCGCCGCTGCTGCTCGGCGGTCTCGGTGCGCCCCCCGGGCACGGTGGCGGTCACGAAGGTTCTCCCGGCGACGGAGGACGGCCGTCGGTCCACGGCCTAGGGGTCGAACGGCGCCGGGCAGGCATGCATTCCCAGGCGGAGCCGTGCTCCCGGACACAGCAGCAGGGGTGGCCCCGAAGGGCCACCCCTGCCGTGGACTGTCGGCCTCGGGCAAGGCCGGTGCTGCTCAGAGCCCGTTCACGCGGTCCTGGGGAGCGGTGAGGCCGGGGTTGGCGCCGAGGAAGTCGACCAGGTTGGCCAGGTCCTCGGGCCCGCCGAGACGGTTCGTCGCCCCCTCGAAGGCGGTGAACGAGTCGCCGCCGTCGGCCAGGAAGTTGAGCGTCCCGACCCGGTAGGTGGCGTCCAGCGACATCGGCTGGCCGTCGAGAGTCAGCGACCCGGGGACGACGTGACCGGGTCCCGACGGCTGGGTGTTCGGGGCCGGCGCCTGGCCGTCCCACTCCCAATCGTAGGCGAAGCCCTCGGAGACGCCCAGCGAGAGCATCTTGCGCGAGCCGCGGTCCTCGATGTCCTGGTACTGCTGGTTGAGGACGTCCACGATCTGCTGACCGGTCATGTCCACCGTGACCAGCAGGTTGTTGAACGGCGAGACGGCGTACGCCTCGGCGTAGGTGACCTCGCCCGGGTCCTCACCGTTGAGGATTGCGTCCACCAGGAGCTCGGCGCGGACGCCGCCGGTGTTCATGAACGCGATCTGGGCGCCGCCGTCGGCCGGCGCCGAGGTGCCGAAGAGGATGGCGTCGGCGACCGTGTCGCCCATCGGGGTCTCCTCGCAGCGGCAGGAGCTCGAGGACCCGGTGATGTCCTCGGCCACCGTGCCCACCACGCGCGCGGCCAGCGGCTCGGCCAGGGCGCTCCAGAAGCGGATCAGGTTCGTCTCCGCGCGATTCTTGGGGATGTCGCGGGTGACCAGGCGGTTGACCGCGTGCGAGCGCTTGCGCAGCACGTCACCGGTCTTCTTGTTGATGATCAGGTGGGTCTCGGTGAGCACCTGGCCGTACGACGCCGCGCTGGTGACCAGACGCTTGTCGCCTCGGGGGTCGTCGATCTTGCACACGTAGGGCTGGTGGGTATGGCCGGTGACCACGGCGTCGATCCGGTGACGCAGCTTCTGCGCGATGGTCAGGATCGGGTCCGAGATGCCCTCGCACGCGCTGTAGCCGCCGGTCTGGTAGCCGCCCTCGTGTAGCAGCACCACGATCGTGTCGATCCCCCGGGCCTGCAGTCGCCGTGACGCGCGGTTGGCGGTCTGCACCTCGTCCTTGAAGCGGACACTGGAAACGCCGGCCGGGTTCACCAGGGTCGGGGTGGCCTCCAGGGTCATACCGATGAAGCCGACCTTGACGCCCTTGATCTTGCGGACGGTCGTGCCAGGGAGCAGCGGCTTGCGGGTGTCGCGCTTGAGCACGTTGGCCGCGAGGTAGTCGAAGTCCGCGCCCTCGTAGGGGATGTCGTTGCCGTCGGCGTCCTTGAAGCAGCCGCTGTCCTGGCAGCCACCGTTGACCATCCGCAGCAGCTCGTCGGTGCCTTCGTCGAACTCGTGGTTGCCCACGCTGCTGACGTCGAGGCCCAGAGCGTTCATCGCCTCGATGGAGGGCTGGTCCTGGAACAGGCCGGACAGGAAGGTGGATCCACCGATCAGGTCCCCGGCCGCGACGGTCAGCGTGGTCCGGGGCTGGTTCGAGCGCAGCGCGTCGACGTGCGAGGCGAGATACTCCACGCCACCCACCGGCGGGGTGTCGGCGGGGAGGGGGGCCTGCGGTGAGTCATTGGCCTCGAGGTGGCCGTGGAAGTCGTTGAAGGAGAGAAGCTGGAGGTCGAGGGTGTTGAGCTTCTTCTTCTTGTGCTTGGCCACCGGGCTGGTGGCGAGGTCGCCCGAGGAGTCGTCGGCCGACGCTCCCGAGATGACGACGAGGGGGGTGGCGACCAGGGCGAGACCGGCGGCCGAGGCCACCAGCCCTCGGGCGCGACGTGAGGTAATGGACAAGAGGGTTCCCTTCGTTGTGAGCCGGAGCGGCCGCGACAGGCTCGGGCACCCTAACCCAGATCCGTCCGGATGGTCAGGACTGCTGACGACGCCCGGGCGACGTCCGGGCCGCCTCCCGGTGAACACCTAGGGTAGGCGCCGTGAGCCCTCCCGCCCTCGGCAGCCTGAGCACCGTTCCCTGGTCCGAGCGCCCCGATCTCCTCGCTCGCGCGGTGGCCGAAGCGCTGGCGTCGTGGAGCGACGCGGAGGCGGTCGGCGTGGTCGGCATCGACCCCGAGGTCGCCGACACGGCGGCCATGAGCGAGGCCTACGACGTGCCGATGGCGGCCGGGGCCAACTGCGTGATCGTCTCCGGCGTCCGTGCGGGCGACGAGCGGGTGGCTGCCTGCGTGGTCCGGGCCGACACGCGTGCCGACGTGAACACCCGGGTTCGCAAGCTCCTCGACGTACGCAAGGCGTCCTTCCACCCGATGGAGCGAGCGGTCGAGGAGACCGGCATGGAGTACGGCGGGATCACCCCAGTCGGGCTGCCCGGCGGCTGGCGACTCCTGGTCGACGCCGCCGTCCTCGAGATCGACGTCGCGGTGATCGGCAGCGGCGTCCGACGCTCCAAGCTGCTGCTGCCCGGGCACGCGCTCGGTGTCCTGCCGGGCGCCGAGGTGCTCGAGGGCCTGGCGCGCTGAGCGGCCCAGGCGCTGCGCTCACGCCCGGCCGGGGAGCTGGTGTCCAACGCCGGTCGCTGCGCTCCGGTCGCCGAGCCGGCGCCACACCGTGTAGGTGACCAGGCTGACTGTGGCCGAGAGGACCGCGCCCCAGGCGAGGTCCACCGGCGCACCGGTCGTGTCCGGCTTTTGCGGGACTCCGGTCTGACGTCCTGCTACTTCTTCTGGCGTCTGCTCCCGCCGTGCCAGTCCTCGCTCAGGCCGACCTCGTCCGGCTCGACGCCCATCCCCCTCAGCTGCGAGCGCTCGCGCATCGAGCGCTTGAGCTCGGCGAAGCCGGCGAAGCCGGCGAGCCCCACCACGTGCTCCCACAGGGCCACGGCCTCCTCGTCGCTGGGACGACGGCTGATCACCGGCCCGAAGAAGGCGACTCCCTCGGGTGGGTCGACGTGGATGATCGGCGTCCCGACGTCCTTGCCGGTCAGGCCCAGGGCCTCGTCGGTCTCGGCCTGGATCGTCTCGTCCCACCCGGCCTCGTCGACGGCGGCCGCGAGCTCCTCGGGTAGTCCCGCCTCGCGCAGCACCGGACGGGCCCAGCCGGTCAGGTCCTGGGACTCCCGCAGCCAGTCCACCGCTACGGAGTCCCAGATGTGCGCGCCGTACGTCTCGTAGAGCCGGTCGACCGCGTCCGGACCGTGGGCTTCGCGCACCGCGGCCGCGACCCGGAGCAGCCGCAGCCCCGAGGTGTGGCCGGCCTCGTACTCCGGGGGGAAGTGGCTGTCGTAGTCGATGTGCGCGTTGAGCAGCCGCAGCGAGATGAACCGCCACTCGACCTGGTAGTCCCGCTGGTCGCGGACCTGACGCACCCAGGTGCTGGTCATCCACGCGAAGGGGCACACGGGGTCGAAGTAGAACCGGAGGTCGGCGTCGGACATGGCCGCGAGCCTACGCCCGGCGGGTGAGGTCGCTCTCGTCGTGGACTCCTGGCGACCGGGGGGCTCTAGCATCACCCCATGCGCTCGTCCCACACCCTCGCCGCCGCCCTCGCTCCGCTCGCCGCCCTGGTCGTGCTGTCCGGGTGCGCCCCGGTCGACGAGGCCGCCGATGCCCCGACGGACTCCGCCGGCGAGTCCTCCGCGGCCGGCGACGATCCTTCGGCCAGTCCCGGTTCGGGGTCAGAGGCGCAGGCGTGCGCCACCGAGGAGCTCGCCCTGCGGAATCCGGGACGGCTCACCGTCGGCACCGACTTCCCGGCGTACACCCCCTGGTTCAGCGACGACGACCCGACTAACGGCAAGGGGTACGAGTCGGCCGTCGCCTACGCGGTGGCCGACGAGCTCGGCTTCGCCGAGGAGCAGGTCGACTGGGTGCGGGTCCCGTTCAACAGCTCGTACGCCCCCGGGGCGAAGAAGTTCGACTTCGACATCAACCAGATCTCGATCACGCCGGCCCGGGCCAAGGTCGTGGACTTCTCCGACGGGTACTACCAGGCGGCCCAGGCCGTGATCGCGCTGAAGGGCTCGCCCGCAGCCTCGGCCACCTCGCTCGCCGACCTGAAGGGCTTGAAGCTGGGCGCCCAGACCGGCACCACCTCCCTCAGCGCGATCCGCGACGTGATCGCCCCCGACCAGGACCCGCTGGTCTTCGAGGACACCAATGCCCCGAAGCAGGCCCTGACCAACGGACAGGTCGACGCGTTCCTGGTGGATCTGCCCACGGCCTTCTACATCACCGCCGTCGAGCTGCCCAAGGGAACCATCGTGGGCCAGTTCCAGCCGACGACCGGGACGCGGGAAGAGTTCGGGATGCTGTTCGAGAAGGGAAGTGAGCTGGTGCCCTGCGTGAACCAGGCCCTCGCCTCGCTGAGCGAGTCCGGGAAGCTGGCCGACATCGAGTCGCGCTGGCTCTCCGACGTCGTCGACGTCCCCGAGCTCTCGTGACCCGTGGCTGACTGGAGCCCCAGCCCGCGCCAGCTCGAGCGGGAGTCGGCGCGTCGTCGTCTCGACGCCCGCTCCGGCACCGTCTCCGCCGTGGCCACCGTCGTGGTGCTCGGCGGCCTGCTCGCGCTCGTGCTGCTCTCCCCGGGCTGGCCCCGGGTCCAGGAGACCTTCTTCTCGCCGGTCCACGCCCGCGAGGCGCTGCCGCTCATCGCGGACGGCTTCTGGCTCAACGTGCGGATGTTCCTGGTCTGCGAGCCGGCCATCCTGCTGCTGGGAATCCTCGTCGCGGTCACCCGGAGCACCACCGCGGCGGCGCTGCTGCCCCTGCGCCTGCTCGCCGTGGGCTACACCGACCTGCTGCGCGGGATCCCGACGATCCTGCTCATCTTCCTGGCCTGCTACGGCGTGCCCGCCCTGCAGCTCCAGGGGGTCACCACCAGCTTCTTCTGGCTCGCCTCCGCGGCTCTGGTGCTCTCCTACGGCGCCTACGTGGCCGAGGTGTTCCGGGCCGGCATCGAGTCGGTGCACCCCTCGCAGCTGGCGAGCGCGGACGCGCTGGGGCTCTCCCACGCCCAGGCGATGCGGCACGTCGTGCTGCCCCAGGCGGTGCGCCGCGTCGTACCGCCGCTGCTCAACGACTTCGTGTCCCTGCAGAAGGACACCGCGCTGGTGGCCTCGGTCGGGGTGGTGGACGCGCTGCTCGCGGCTCGGGACTACGCGAACTTCAACTTCAACTTCACCCCGTACCTGGTCACGGCAGTGTTCTTCGTCGCCCTGACCATCCCCCTGGCGCGGTTCACCGACTGGCTCGGTCGGCGCTACGCCCGCCGCGAGCGCGCGGGGGTCCGATGAGCCAGCCGCTGCTGAGGGTGGAGGGGCTGCGCAAGGCCTACGGCGACAAGGTCGTCCTGCGCGGGCTCGACCTCGTCGTGGAGCAGCACGAGGTGGTCTGCCTGATCGGGTCCTCGGGTAGCGGGAAGTCGACGCTGCTGCGCTGCCTGGACCTGCTCGAGACGGTCGACGACGGCTCGATCTTCCTCGACGGCCGCGAGGTGACCGACCCCCGGGTGGACGCGCGTGAGGTGCGCAGCCGGGTGGGGATGGTCTTCCAGTCCTACAACCTCTTCCCGCACATGAGCGTGCTGGACAACGTGACGCTCGCCCCCCGCACGGTGCACGGCGTGGTCCGGGCCCGGGCTGAGGAGGAGGCCCGCGCGCTGCTGGGCCGCTTCGGTCTGGCCGACAAGGCCGAGGACCACCCGGACCGGCTCTCCGGAGGCCAGCAGCAGCGTGTCGCCGTGGTCCGTGCCCTGGCCACCGGACCGGACCTGCTCCTGCTCGACGAGGTCACCTCCGCGCTGGACCCCGAGCTGGTCGGGGAGGTGCTCGACCTGCTGCGCGAGCTGGCCGCGGAGCAGACCACTCTCATCCTGGCCACGCACGAGATGGCGTTCGCCCGCGAGGTGGCCACCACGGTCTGCTTCCTGGACTCCGGCAGCATTCTCGAGCAGGGTCCGCCCTCGCGGGTGCTCTCCGACCCTGAGCACGAACGCACCCGACGCTTCCTCCGCCGGGTGCTGCCCTGAGGCCTCAGACCTCGGCCCACGGTCGACCGTCGAAGGCCGCCTGGGCGACCGGGTCGAGAGGACGGGCCAGGAGGGTGGCGGCCGCGAAGTCGGCGGCCAGCCCGTCGAAGGTGGCATGGCGGCGCAGCATCGCGTGCTTCCCGCCGGCGACCCGGACGTAGCCCACCTCCGCGGTCCGGGAGAGGTCCCGGGCCACGGCGGCCGAGCTGCTGGGCCGGGCGATCCGGTCCTCGGTGCCGTGCACGAGCAGCATCCGACGTCCCGGCACCGCGATCTGTCCGTCGCTCTCGTAGACCCAGGGGTTCAGCGCGACGACGCTGCAGACCTCGGGCCGCTCGCCGGAGAGGATCGCGGCCCGGCCACCCAGCGAGTGCCCGACCAGAGTGGTGGGCAGGCGCCGTCCGAACCGTTCCTGCATCCGGTCCAGGGCCCAGGTCACGTCGTCGACCGGGGTGTGCTCGGTGTCCCAGCCCCGCGCGGAGTTGAGCAGCCGGAGCACGGCCAGCCGCCCAGCACCGGCGCGGGCGACTCGGTGGGCGAGGGGGATCATTCGCAGCACCGAGAGCTGGGTCGGACTGACCGCGACGCCGTCGCCGCGGCTGGCCCCGCCGTGCAGGACCAGGACGACACCGTCCGGGTCGCGCGGCACCCGGGTGTCGACCAGCCGGGCGCGGGAGTCCGAGGAGGTCCGCGACGTCATACCCGCCATCCTCTCCGAGAGGTGGTGAGGCCCTCCGCGGTCAGGGTTCGAGGACGGCGCCGGCGTCGATCAGGGCGTCGACGTCGCGGATCCCCCAGGCCTCGAGCGCCGAGCGGGTCCCGGAGCCGGGCGAGCTCGGCCCGGTGGTGAGGGTCGCTCCCGTCCGGGAGAACCGCGGCGCGGGGGCGGCCTGAAGCAGCCCGTCGCGCTCGACGTACGTCCCCCGCTCCCGCAGGTGCGGGTGCTCGGGCGCCTCGTCCCAGGGCAGCACCGGGGCCACGCAGGCGTCGCTGCCCTCGAAGAGGGCGGTCCACTCGGCCTGGGTGCGCTCGGCGAACCGCGCCGCCAGCCGCTCGCGCAGCCGGGGCCAGCTCGCCGGGTCTCGCCGGTCCGGCAGGCTGTGCAGGTCCGGTAGCTCGAGACGACCGACCAGCTCGTCGAAGAACTGCGGCTCCAGCGGCGCCACCGCAACGTGCCGGGCGTCCGAGGTCTCGTAGAGGTCGTAGAACGGCGCCCCACCCTCGAGCATCCCGGTCCCCCGGCTCCCGCCGGAGAGCCCCGAGGCGGTCAGGCCGGCGTGCATCAGCCCCAGGTGAGCCACCCCGTCGACGATCGCCGCGTCCACGACCTGTCCCTCCCCGGTGCTGCGGGCGGACAGCAGTGCGGCCAGGACACCGACCACGAGGTACGTCGAGCCGCCGCCGAAGTCGCCGAGGAGGTTGCCGGGGAAGTGCGGTCGGACGGGGTCCTGACCCAGGCCGTGCAGCATCCCGGAGACTCCCAGGTAGGTCAGGTCGTGCCCCGCGGTGGTGGCGAGCGGGCCCTGCTGCCCCCAGCCGGTCATCCGGCCGTAGACCAGCGCAGGGTTGCGGGCCAGGCACGGCTCCGGACCCAGTCCCAGCCGCTCACTCACCCCCGGGCGCATCCCCTCGATGAGCGCGTCGGCCCCCGCCACGAGGCGCAGCACCGTCTCCCCCGCCTCCGGGTGCTTGAGGTCCAGGGTCACGCTGGGACGTCCGCGGGTCAGCAGGTCGTGCTCGCGGCGGGGACCTCCGGGTACGCCGCCGGGACGCTCGATGCGCAGGACGTCGGCGCCGAGGTCGGCCAGCAGGGTCGCCGCGTGCGGCCCCGGCCCGCTCCCGGCGAGCTCGAGCACGCCCACCCCGCGCAGCGGTCCGGTGCCCGCGCCCCGGACGTAGGCCGCGGTGTCGACGGGGGTGGTCCCGGCGCCGGTCGTCGAGTCCGGCGGGCCGGTCTTCGGGCCCTCCGGGCAGGTCACCGGGCCCTCCTAGCTGCGGTCTCCCGCTTGGTCTCGTCCACGGCCGACTCGTAGGCGGCCACCAGCGCGGCCACCGAGACCGGCTTGAAGCGCTCGAGCGCCGCCTGAAGCTGCTCGGGCGACCGCCCCCCCTCGACGTACTCCGGCCAGACCTTGGTCCGGAACAGCTCGGTGAGCTCCTCGGCGATCGCCCGGCCGTGGGCGGCGAAGATCTCTTGCGTGGCCAGCGCGACCTCCTGCGGCATCCCGAGGTCCAGCAGCATCACCCCAACCGAGAGGTGGGCGACCACGACCTGGAAGCGCCCCTGCTTGGTCTCGAAGATGATGCCCAGGGCGTTCAGTGTGTCCAGGTCCTCGGTGGCGAGCGGCCGACCCGCCCGGCGGTCGAGCTCCCGGCGGGTCAGGGTCTCGGGCTGCTCGGCGCTCCAGGGGGCCAGCATGGTCCGGTGCAGGGCGATCGTCTGTGGAGTCGCGTCCGCCGGGATCCGGGCGGCGTAACGCTCGATGGCGGCCAGCGTGAAGCCGTGCGACTGCAGCTCACGGACCAGCTCGAGCCGGGCGACGTGGTCGGGCCCGTAGTAGCCCGAGCGTCCCCGTCGCTCGGGCGCCGGCAGCAGCCCTCGCCCGGTGTAGAAGCGGATGGTGCGCACGCTGACGCCGGTGCGCCGCGACAGCGTCTCCAGATCCAGATCCAGGTCGGGCGGGCTCACGGGCGTCGTCATGCCTGCTCACCTCGGCTTCCGCGGTCGCTCTCGGGTTGACGACGCTAACAGCACTAGTGTCACAATCGAGCCACCAGCGTACGACGAGCAGGGAGCCGCATGTCCACGACACCTCAGGCCTTCGTGTACGACGCGCTCCGCACCCCGCGAGGACGCGGCAAGGCCTCCGGGGCGTTGCACGAGGTCAAGCCGGTCGACCTCGTCGTGGGTCTGCTCGAGGCGGTGACGCAGCGGTGCTCGGGCTTCGACCCGGCCCGGGTCGACGACGTGGTGCTCGGCGTCGTCACGCCGGTCGGCGACCAGGGCGGGGACATCGCCAAGGCCGCCGCGCTCGCAGCCGGCTACCCCGAGACGGTGGCCGGGGTGCAGCTCAACCGCTTCTGCGCCTCGGGCCTCGAGGCGGTGAACCAGGCGGCGGCCCGGGTGCGCTCCGGCTTCGAGGACCTGATCCTCGCCGGTGGCGTCGAGTCGATGTCGCGCGTCCCGATGGGCACCGACGGGGGGGCGTGGGCGCTGGACCCGCGCACGGCCCTGGAGACCTCCTTCGTCCCTCAGGGGATCGGCGCGGACCTGATCGCGACCCTGGGCGGCTGGTCGCGCACCGACGTCGACGCCTACGCGGCCCGGTCCCAGGCCCGGGCGGCCAAGGCCCAGGCCGAGGGGTTCTTCGACCGGTCACTGGTGCCCGTCCGGGACCTGAACGGCCTGGTGGTCCTCGACCGCGACGAGCACGTCCGCCCGCAGACGAGCGTGGAGAGCCTGGCCGCGCTGCCGCCCTCCTTCGCTGGCATCGGGAAGCAGGCCGGCTTCGACTCGGTGGCCCTGGAGAAGTACCACTGGGTCGAGCGGATCGACCACGTGCACCACGCCGGAAACTCCTCCGGCATCGTCGACGGGGCCGCGATCGTGGTCGTGGGCACCGAGGAGGTGGGCGCCGCGCTGGGGCTCACCCCCCGGGCCCGGATCCTGGCCACGGCCGTCTCCGGGGCCGACCCGACGATCATGCTCACCGGACCGGCGCCGGCGTCCCGCAAGGCGTTGGCCCGGGCGGGGCTGGAGGTCGGGGACATCGACCTGTGGGAGATGAACGAGGCCTTCGCCGCTGTGGTCCTGCGCTTCATGTCGGACCTGGGGCTCTGTGAGGAGGTGGTCAACGTCAACGGCGGGGCCATCGCGATGGGCCATCCTCTGGGTGCGACCGGGGCGATGATCCTGGGCACCCTGCTCGACGAGCTCGAACGGCGTGACCTGCGCCGCGGCCTGGCCACGCTGTGCGTCGGCGGCGGCATGGGCATCGCCACCATCATCGAGCGGATCTGAGCGCCGATGACCCAGCACAGCGAGGAGCCCCGCACTGATCAGCCGCGCACCGATCAGCCCGGGGTCGATCCGACCGCCGTGCGCTACGAGCGCGACGAGGACGGCATCGTCACACTGACTCTCGACGACCCCGGCTCGAGCGCCAACACGATGAACGCGCGGTACGTCGAGGCGATGGGCGCCGCCGTGGACCGGCTCGAGGCCGAGCGGGACGACGTCGTCGGCGTGGTGGTGACGAGCGCGAAGCGGACCTCCTTCGCGGGCGGGGACCTGGGCTCCATGCTCGAGGCCGGCCCCGAGGACGCACCCGAGGTGTTCGCTACGGCCGAGAGGGTCAAGGCACAGCTGCGTCGCCTGGAGCGGCTGGGTCGCCCGGTGGTGGCCGCGATCAACGGCACCGCCCTCGGCGGGGGGTTCGAGATCGCTCTGGCCTGCCACCGTCGGATCGTCCTCGACGACCCCCGGATCCAGCTCGGTCTGCCCGAGGTCACCCTCGGCCTGCTGCCCGGCGGAGGTGGCGTGACCCGCACCGTCCGGATGCTGGGTCTGAGTGCCGCGCTCAGCGACGTCCTGCTGCTGGGGCCGCGGATGAGTCCGGCCCAGGCGAAGGAGAAGGGCCTGGTCGACGCCCTGGTCACCTCGCCCGCCGAGCTCCTCCCCGCCGCTCGGGGTTGGATCCAGGTCACCCGGGACGGCGAGGGGCCGGTCGGTCAGCCGTGGGACGCCCCGGGGTACCGGATGCCTGGCGGCACTCCCTCGACCCCGAAGCTCGCGGCGCTCCTGCCCGCCTTACCGGCCACGCTGCGCAGGCAGCTCAAGGGGGCCGACTACCCCGCCCCCCGGGCGATCCTGGCCGCCGCGGTCGAGGGCGCCCAGGTCGACGTCGACACGGCCTCACGGATCGAGTCGCGCTACCTGACCCACCTGCTCACCGGGCGCAACGCCCACGACATGATCCAGGCCTTCTTCTTCGACCTCGAGGCCCTGCACGGTGGAGCGCTGCGCCCCGAGGGGGTCGACGCGTTCGTCCCGACCCGGGTGGCCGTGCTGGGGGCCGGGATGATGGGCGTCGGCATCGCGTACTCCTGTGCCCGGAGCGGGCTCGAGGTCGTGCTCAAGGACGTCGACGCCGAGAGCGCCGAGCGGGGCCGCGCCCACGCCGAGGCCCTGCTCGTGGCCCGGGTGGCGCGCGGCCGGATGTCCGAGTCGCAGGCTCGCGACGTGCTGGCGCGGATCACCCCGACCGCCGATCCGGCCGACCTGTCCGGGTGCGACGTGGTCATCGAGGCGGTCTTCGAGGACCCGGGGCTCAAGGCCGCCGTCTACGCCGAGACCGAGCCGGTGGTCGCGTCCGACGCGCTGCTGTGCTCCAACACGAGCACGCTGCCGATCAGTGGTCTGGCCGAGGGGTCCACCCGTCCCGAGGACTTCGTCGGCCTGCACTTCTTCTCCCCGGTGGACAAGATGCCGGTGGTCGAGATCATCCGGGGGGCGCGCACCTCGCCGAGGACCGTGGCCCGGGCGATCGACGTCGTGCGCGCGCTCGGCAAGACCCCGATCGTGGTCAACGACAGTCGCGGCTTCTTCACCTCGCGGGTGATCGGCACCCGGTTGGACGAGGGACTGACGATGCTGGCCGAGGGCGTCCACCCGGTGAGCATCGAGCGGGCCGCGACGCAGGCCGGCTACCCGGTCGGTCCGCTCCAGCTCTGTGACGAGCTCAACCTCGAGCTGCTGGTCAAGATCCGTGCCGCCGCGAGCGTCCCCGACCAGAGCCCCGGCCCCGCCGCCGTGGTGGACGCGATGATCGCGGCCGGTCGGCCCGGCAGGCTCCGGGGCGCGGGGTTCTACGACTACGACCACTCCGGCTCCCGACTCGGTCTGTGGGCGGGTCTGGCCCGGGAGTTCCCGGTCGCCGACCGGACGCCGGCCTTCGGCGACCTCGACGACCTGAAGGACAGGTTTCTCTACATCGAGGCCGTGGAGACTGCTCGCTGTTTCGCCGAGGGCGTCCTCGACTCCTCGGCCGCCGCCAACATCGGCTCGATCATGGGCATCGGCTTCCCGCCCCGGACCGGGGGCACAGCGCGGCTCGTGACGGGTCACGTCGGGGGAATGGCCGGCTTCGTGGCCCGGGCCGAGGAGCTCGCCGAGACCTACGGGGAGCGCTTCGCGCCGCCGTCGTACCTGGTCGACCTCGCCGCGTCCGGAGGGTCGCTGCCGCGCTGAGCGAGCCGTCCGCGAGTCGATCGGGACGAAACCTAGGCGCGGTGCGCGCCCGGCGGGGACAATCAGCGCCGTGAGTACACCGCTCGTCCAGGTCAGTGCCCTGTGGGTCCGCTTCGGGCAGGTCGACGCCGTCCGTGGCATCGACCTCAGCGTCGACGCCGGGCGTGCCACCGCGCTGCTCGGCCGCAACGGGGCCGGCAAGTCGACCACGATGCGCGTGCTGGCCGGGGTGATCCCTCCGACCGGTGGGGTGGTGACGCTGGCGGGGATCGACCTGGCCCGCGACACGTTGGCCGCCAAGCGCGCGACCGGGTACTGCCCCGACGTCGGCGGGCTGGTCCCGCGGGCGACCCCGTGGGAGCACCTGCAGCTCGCAGCCAGGCTGCGCCGGCTGCCCGAGGGGTGGGAGGACCGCGCCCGCGACCTGCTCGAGCAGTTCGACCTCGCAGGCGCGGCGCACCGGGTCACCGCCGGCTTCAGCCACGGGATGGGTCGGCGGATGTCGGTCGTCCTCGCGGCCTTCCACGAGCCCCGCGTCCTGCTCCTCGACGAGCCCTTCGACGGCGTGGACCCCCTCGGGGTCGAGGCCACCATGAAGGTCATCGCCGACGCACGCTCGCGGGCCAGCGCCGTGCTGATCTCGACGCACCTGCGCGAGCTCGCCGTCGAGGCCTGCCAGGACGCCCTCGTGCTGCGCGGCGGCGTCGCGGTCGGGGAGCTGACTGCGGCCGAGATGGCCGGCGAGGAGGGAGCCGGTGTCTACCGCGCTCTCCTCCAGTGACCGGGCGACCGCGCCCCGGCCCTCGGCCTGGTCCCGCGGTCGTCGGGCCGTCGCGGACGTCGGGCCGCTGGTCAGCTTCCGCACGTCCGGCACGACCGGTCGCTCGCGGTCGATGGTCCAGGGCGGTCTCGGACTGATCCTGCTCCTCACCGTGCTGGCCGCCTGGCTGCCCGGTTACCTCCCCACCGGCAACGAGCGTCGCGACGAGGTGCTCCTGCTGCTGCCCTCGGGCTACCTCGGCGTGCTGTTCATCGCGATGATCTCCGCCGCGGCCTCGGGCGGAGGACGCGAGCTGCTGCCCCGCGAGCAGGCCGTCGCCTACCCGGTCAGCAGCACCACCGACCACCTCGGGGCCCTGCTGATGGCCCCGCTGAACATCGCGTGGCTGATGCAGGCCTGGACTCTGCTGGGAGCCACGGCGTACGTCGTCGGCCCGCAGTGGACCCTGCTGCTCGCTCAGGTCCCCGTGCTGGTCTGGCTCGTCGGAGCCACGGCGATCGCCCAGGTCGTGGCCTGGGGCATCGAGTGGCTCCGTCGTGGCGAACGCGGCCTGCTCGTCGTGCGGACGCTGGTCGGACTCCTCGTGGTGGCCGCCGGAGCCCTGGTCGTGGCCGACGAGTTGCTCCCGCTGCTGAACCGGAGCCCGACGATCAGGATCACCTTCGGGGTGCTGTTCGGGGCCCAGGGCCAGATCTGGCCCTGGCTCCAGGTCGTGGGCAGCCTGCTGTTCCTCACCGGGGCCGCCGTCGTCCTCGGAGCCGTCGTCGCCGCGGCGGTCGCCCGACGTCCGGCTCGCGACGAGCTGCGTGAGGAGTCCTCCTCGCGGTCGACCCGGCCACACCCGACCTCCGACCTGGGCGCCCTGATCCGCACCGACCGGGCCGGGCTGTGGCGCTCGGTCCCGCTCCGCCGCGGCCTGTTCGTGCTGGCCCTGATGCCGGGCCTGGTCGCCCTCGCAGGCGGACTGCAGTGGTCGATGCTCACGATCCTGCCCGGACTGGTCGCCTCCGGCGGGGCGCTCCTGTTCGGCGTCAACTCGTGGTGCCTGGACGGACGCGGAGCCCTGTGGCGCGACAGCCTGCCCGTCGATCTCCGGGTGGTCTTCGCCTCCCGGGTGATCGTGCTGGTCGAGGTTCTCGCCTTCGCCACCGTGGTGACCCTGCTGCTGGGCAGCCTGCGGGCCGGGGTGCCCTCGGGCCGTCAGCTCGCGGCCGTGCTCTGCTGCGCGGTCGTCGTCACGCTCCAGGTGGTCGCCACCTCGTTGCGCTGGTCGGTCCGGCGGCCGTTCTCGGTCGACCTGCGCAGCGCCCGAGCGACCCCGGCGCCGCCCGTGGTGATGGTCGGCTACTCCGCGCGGCTGGCGCTGACCACGACGCTGACCGGGATGGTCTTCGGCGTGGCGACCTTCCTACCCTGGCCGTGGTCGGTGCTCCTCGCGCTGCCGTTCTTCTTGTTCTCGGCGGCGAAACTGGTCGGCACGTCGGCGGAGTGGGCCGACCCGTCGCCCCGGGCCCGGGTCGTGGCCACGGTCGCCAGCTGAGCGCGCGAGCCCTCAGCCCTGGGGCAGCGTCACGCACGTGGTCAGCGGCCCGCCGAGCAGCGTGTTGACCTCGTCGGTCTTGCCGGTGAAGAAGCTGGTGAAGATCGAACGGAGCAGCTTCTCGTCCAGCGTCTCCTTCAGGCAGGCCCGCATCGTCGCGTCGATGTTGGGCGACTGGCCGAAGGCGTCGTTCATCAGCGCGGCGACATCGGTGCACTCGAACAGGGTGTCCACCGCGGACTCGGCGTCGTCCGCGGACATCGTCACGTCCTGCATCGCCCCCGGCTTGGTGCCGTCCTTGCTGACCAGCCCGTACTCCTGGAGCTTCTCCACGCCGATTTGGTCCACGAAGCCGTCACCGACGCAGTCGGCCTCCTCGCGCTGGAGGGCGAAGAACGCCGAGGAGCCGTTGTCGCCACCGCTGTCGACCAACGTGTCGGAGATGGCCTTGGAGGCGGTCGCGTCCTCATCGCTCCCGCAGGCGGAGAGGGTGAGCAGAAGGGCGGTCGCCACGGCGGCGGTGCGGGTCCACATCGGGCCAGCCTAGCCGCCGTACCCCGACGGCTAGGGTCGCCTCATGGACTTCGCCGCCTCTCCCCGCGCCACCGACCTCGCCGCCCGGGTGCGGTCGTTCGTCGACAGCGAGATCGTCCCGGTCGAGGCGGACTACCACCGCGAGCTCACCCGGCTGCGCGAGTCCGGGGGAGACCACTGGACCCCGCTCCCGCTGATCGGCGAGCTCCAGCGAGCCGCCCGGGCGCAGGGCCTGTGGAACCTCTTCCTCCCGGCGGGTCACGAGGGGGAGTACGCCGCACGCTTCGGCACCGACGGCGGCGCCGGCCTGTCCAACGTGGACTACGCCACGGTGGCCGAGGAGACCGGACGGTCGCCGCTGGCTCCGCTGGCGCTGAACTGCAACGCCCCGGACACCGGCAACATGGAGGTGCTGCTCAAGTACGGCACCGACCAGCAGCGGGCCGACTGGCTCGAGCCTCTCCTCGACGCACGGATCCGCTCGGCCTTCACCATGACCGAGCCGGACGTCGCCTCCGCCGACGCCACCACGATGGAGGCCACCGCTGTCCTCGAGGGGGATGAGGTGGTGATCAACGGACGCAAGTGGTGGTCGACCGGGGCCGGGAACCCGGACTGCCGCATCTTCGTCTTCATGGGCCTCTCCGACCCGGACGCGGACCGGCACGCCCGGCACACGATGGTGCTGGTCCCCCGCGACAGCCCGGGCGTGGAGGTGGTGCGCACGCTGAGCGCGATGGGCCTCTACGACGAGCCGCTCGGCCACGCCGAGATCACCTTCACCGACGTCCGGGTCCCGGAGGAGAACATCCTGCTCGGTCCGGGCCGGGCCTTCGAGATCGCCCAGGGTCGGCTGGGGCCGGGGCGGGTGCACCACTGCATGAGGCTGGTCGGACTCGCCGAGATGGCCCTGGAGCTGGCCTGTCGCCGGGCCACCTCCCGGGTCGCCTTCGGCCGGCCGCTGGCCAAGCTCGGTGGCAATGCCGAGCGGATCGCCGACGCGCGGATCGCCATCGACCAGGCCCGGCTACTGGTCCTGCACGCCGCGTGGAAGCTCGACACCGCCGGGTCCCGAGGCGCCCTCGGGGAGGTCAGCCAGATCAAGGTGGCGGTGCCGCTGATGGCCCAGCGAGTGATCGACATGGCCATCCAGCTGCATGGTGGCGCCGGGGTGTCGGCGGACTTCCCGCTGGCCGCGGCCTGGACGACCGCCCGGACGCTGCGGCTGGCCGACGGGCCCGACGAGGTCCACCGCGGGGTCGTGGCCCGCCTCGAGCTGGGCAAGTACTCGTGACCCGCCGGGTCCTGGTCACCGGAGCCGCCTCGGGCCTCGGGGCCGCGCTGTGCGCCGCGTTCACCGCCCGCGGGGACGAGGTCCTGGCCACCGACCGGGTCTGGGACGACCCGGCCGACGGCTTCCGGCTCGACGTCACCTCCGAGGACGACTGGGCCGCCGCGCTGGCCGAGGTGGAGCGCCGCTGGGGCGGACTGGACGTCCTGGTCAACAACGCCGGCATCGCCGGGGGCGGCCGCGTGGACGTGACCACGATGGCCGAGTGGGCCGTCCTCACCGAGGTCAGCCTCTTCGGCGTGGTCCGGGGGGCGCGGCGGTTCACGCCGATGCTCAAGGCCCAGGGCAGCGGCACCATCGTCAACGTGGCCTCGCTGGCCGGTCTGGTGCATCCGCCCGGCATGGGCTCCTACAACGCGGTGAAGGCGGCGGTGGTGGCCTTCTCCGAGACGCTCGGCCACGAGCTCGCGCCGTACGGCGTCCGGTGCGCGGTGGTCTGCCCGTCGTACTTCAGGACCAACCTGATCCGCTCCATGCAGGGCAGCGACACCGACGTCGCGGCCAAGATCGCGGCCATGGTCGAGCACTCGCCGATCACCGCCGAGTACATCGCGGCCGCGGTGCTCAGCGGACTCGACGAGGGACTGGACGTCATCGTCCCCGACGAGCCGGCCCGGGCTGCGGTCGCGCTCAAGACCGGCGACCGAGCCACCTACGACGCCGAGATGCGACGGACCGCCGCCCGGATGAAGGAGCGCTCCGATGGCTGAGCCGGGGAGCTCGCCGGGCAGCGCAGGCGGCAACCCGACGGGGGCGCTGCGTTCCGAGGACGCCTTCGACGTCGACGCCGTGACCTCCTGGCTGCGCAACCACGCCGAGGACCCGCGGGCTCTCGACCAGCGGCCAGAAGTGAGCCAGTTCGCGGGGGGTGCATCCAACCTCACCTACCTGCTGAGCTACCCCGGTCGGGAGCTCGTCCTGCGCCGCCCGCCTGGCGGCGCCAAGGCCCGCGGCGCGCACGACATGGGCCGGGAGTACCTGGTTCAGTCGCGTCTCGCGCCGGTCTTCCCGTTCGTGCCGCGGATGGTCGCGCAGTGCGGGGACGAGTCCGTGCTCGGGTCGCCGTTCTACGTGATGGAGAAGGTCGAGGGCGCCGTCCTGCGTGGGGACATCCCGGCCGGCACCACGATGGACGCCCAGGACGCCACGCGTCTGTGCCAGTCCTTCCTCGACGTGCTCGTCGAGCTGCACGCCGTCGACCTCGACGCCTCCGGGCTGGCCGACCTCGGCCGGGGAGCGGGCTACGTGGAGCGACAGGTCACCGGCTGGTCGGCCCGCTTCCGTCGGGCTCGCACAGAGAACGTCGGCGACTTCGAGCCGGTGATGGCCTGGCTCGAGGAGCACCGGCCCGACGACGTGGCGACCTGCCTGGTGCACAACGACTTCCGCCTCGACAACCTCGTGCTCGACCCGCCGAGCGGGGGCCGGACGTGGCGGATCCGGGCGGTCCTCGACTGGGAGATGGCCACCCTGGGTGACCCCCTGATGGATCTCGGCGGCGCGATGGCCTACTGGATCGAGGCCGAGGACGACGCGTCCTTCCGCCGCCTGCGTCGTCAGCCCTCGGACCGGCCCGGCATGCTCACCCGGGCGCAGATGGTCGCGGCCTACTCCGAGCGCACCGGGATCGAGGTCAGCCCGGCCCAGTGGCGGTTCTATGAGGTGTTCGGCCTGTTCCGACTGGCCGTGATCGCCCAGCAGATCTACTACCGCTACCACCTCGGGCAGACGACGAACGAGGCCTACGCCGACTTCCTGCCCATGGTCCGCCACCTCGAGCAGCGGTGCCTCGGGCTGCTCGGCGAGGCCCCGGCGTGAGTCGGATCCTCCTGGTTCGCCACGGGCAGGCCTCCTGGGGGGCCGAGGACTACGACGTGCTCTCCGAGCTCGGCGGACGACAGGCGCGGATGCTCGGCGCCGCCCTGGCCGCTCGGGGCGTCGTGCCCGACCTCGTCCTGCACGGGGCGATGCAGCGCCAGCGGGAGACCGCGCGCCTGCTGGCCGAGGGGGCCGGCTGGGTCGACGCACGTGAGGAGGACCGGGGGTGGGACGAGATGGACCACTTGGCCGTGCTCGACGCCGCGCCCCAACAGTTCCCCGAGGGGGGACCGGACCGTGAGCAGTTTCAGGCCTGGTTCACCGCGGCCACGGACCGCTGGGTCGGCGGGGACCACGACGACGACTACACCGAGACGTTCGGGGCCTTTCTGGCCCGGGTCGACGCGGCCCTGGACCGGGTGGCCGAGCGGCTCGGTCGCGGTCGCACCGCGGTGGTGGTGACCTCCGGCGGACCGATCTCCGCGGTGGGGTGCGCGCTGCTGGGGGGTGGCGCCGCGCAGTACACCCGGATCGCGCCGGTCGTCCTCAACGCGTCGGTGACCCGGGTGGTGACCGGCCGCCGCGGACGTACTCTGGTCAGTCTCAACGAGCACGCCGACCTCGAGGCCGAGCCCGGCCTGCTCACCTACCGCTGAGTCCGAGGAGCGCCGCTGTGCCGACCACCCTGATCACCGGCGCCAGCGCCGGCCTGGGCGAGGAGATGGCCCGTCAGCTGGCCGCGCGCGGTCACGACCTGGCCCTGTGCGCGCGCCGGACGGACCGACTGGAGTCGCTGCGCGCGGAGATCCGCAGGACCCACCCGGAGCGACGGGTGGAGGTGCGGGGCTCGACGTCACCGACCATGACGCGTCTTCGCGGTCGTGGAGGCCTTCCGTGCCGACTTCGGGCGGCTCGACCGCGTGGTGGTCAATGCCGGTCTCGGCAAGGGCGCCCCGCTGGGCACCGGGGGCCGTGACGACCTACGCCGCGACGAAGGCGGGCGTGGCGCACCTCGCCGAGGGGGTGCGCGCGGAGATGCTCGGCACCGGGATCGACGTCGCCGTGGTCTATCCCGGGTACATCCGCTCGGAGATGAACGCCGGCGCCGCGAAGGCACCCTTCATGGCCTCGACCGAGAAGGGCGTGCGGGCGATCGTCGAGGCGATGGAGAAGCGGGTGGCCCGGGCCAGCGTGCCCCGGTGGCCGTGGGTCCCGGTGGGCTTCGCGCTGCGGCACCTGCCGCTTCCGCTGGCCCGCCGGATGATGGGATAGTCGCGCTCATGTCCAGCGGCCCCGTGGTGCACTTCGAGCTCCCCTACGACGACGGCGACCGGGCCCGCGCCTTCTACGCCGAGGCCTTCGGCTGGGAGACGGCGCAGACGCCGGGGATGGACTACACGACGGTGTCCACCGGGCCGCACGGCGCGTCCGGTCCGCCGACGATTCCCGGCTACGTCAACGGGGGGCTGGTCCCGAGGTCCCGGCCCCTGGCGGGTCCGACGGTGGTCCTCGGGGTCGAGGACCTCGCGGGGAGCCTGACCAAGGTGGAGCAGGCGGGCGGGACGGTCCTGCTGCCCTCCACCCCGGTCGGCGAGATCGGCTACTCGGCGTACTTCACCGATCCCGAGGGCAACGTGATCGGCCTCTGGCAGGACGCCTGACACCCCCACCCCGATTCGTCCGCGAAAGCGAGCCCTCTCTGACCGGGCCCATCGCCGACGAATCGGGGTAGCCTCGGCCCAGCGACGAGGGGCGGAGGGGCCACCCATGACCGAGCGGGTCTGCGTGATCGGTGCGGGCTCCTCGGGTATCGCCGCAGCGCAGATGCTCCACGAGCGGGGCCTCGACTTCGACTGCTTCGAAGCCGGCAGTCAGATCGGTGGCAACTGGCGCTACGGCAACGACAACCAGATGTCCTCGGCCTACAAGTCCCTGCACATCAACACCTCCCGCCGGATGATGCAGTACGCCGCGTACCCGATGGACGAGGACCTCCCCGACTACCCGAGTCACTGGCAGGTCGCCTCCTACTTCGACGACTACGTCGACCACTTCGGCTTCCGCAGCCGGATCCGCTTCGGCACCGAGGTCGTCAAGGTGGAGCCGCTCGGCCTCTCCGAGGGCGCCGGGGTCTCCGGGGTCGGCGCCCGCGGCCGCTTCGCGGTGACCGTGCGGGGCCGCAACGAGTACCACGAGCCGACGGAGCCCGAGACCCACGTCTACAGCCAGGTGGTCGTCGCCAACGGGCACCACTGGGACCCACGGTGGCCCGAGCCGTCGTTCCCCGGTGCGCAGACCTTCCCCGGCGAGGCGATCCACGCCCACTACTACCGCACCCCGGAACGCTTCGCCGGACGCCGGGTGCTCGTGCTCGGCATCGGCAACTCCGCCACCGACATCGCGGTGGAGATCTCCCGGGTGGCCGACGAGACCTACCTGGCCATGCGCCGCGGCGCCCACATCGTGCCCAAGTACCTCTTCGGACGTCCCACCGACCACCTGACCGGCTCCGCGGTGGCCCGGCTGCCGACCGCCCTCCAGCAGGCGTCGCTGTCCACGCTGCTGCGGCTCACCCAGGGGCGGGTGACCGACTACGGGCTGCCCCGTCCGGACCACGCCGTGCTGCGCGCGCACCCCACGGTCAGTGACGACCTGCTGACCCGCCTCGGTCACGGCGACCTCACGGTGGTGCCCAACATCGACCGGTTCGAAGGGGACAAGGTCTTCTTCGTCGACGGCACCGCGCGCGAGGTGGACGCGGTCATCTACTGCACGGGCTACAAGATCTCGTTCCCCTTCCTGGCCGAGCGGGTGGTACGGCGCTCGCGCAACCAGATCGACCTCTTCCGCCGGGTCGTCGACCCTCGGCACCCGGGCCTGTTCTTCGTCGGGCTGGTCCAGCCCGTCGGCGCGGTGATGCCGCTGGCCGAGGCGCAGGCGGCGTGGGTCGGCGACCTGCTCGAGGGGCGCGCGGCGCTGCCGTCCTACGACGAGATGGTCCGCCAGATCCGGGTCTACGACCAGCGGGTACGTCAGCGCTACGTCACCTCGCCGCGGCACACTATCCAGGTGGACTTCGGCAAGTACCTCGCGGAGCTGCGCCGGGAGCGCCGCGAGGGCCGGGCGCGGGTCGTGGGACGCGGCCGCCGAGCCGGGCTGGGCACGGCAGTGCGTCGCTGAGCGTCGGCTCGGGTCATCCCCGGGGGGACGGCGGCCTCAGGGGGAGCTCGTACCGCATCTCTTCCGGGTGCGGTGGCCACGGGGCGTCCCGGCGCTCCCGGCCGGCTCGCCAGCCGAGGTGCTCGTAGAGGCGGCGCGCCTGTCGGTTCTCCTCCAGGCACCACAGCGAGGCGGTCGTGGCTCCTCGTCCGGCGATGTCCGCGACTGCCGACTCCACGGCCGCGGTGCCCAGACCCTGTCCCCACCGGTCCGGGTGCACGGCGAGGTGCCGCAGCGTCTCGTCGTCGGAGGCGACGTAGGCCACCAGCCGTCCTTCGCGTTCGTCGTCGTCGACCACCAGCGTGCGACACGTCGGGTCCTCGAGCACCAGCGCCCACCGGGCGAGCACCGCGTCGTCGGGGAAGCCGAAGCGCTCGGGAGGAAAGACGTGGCCCAGTGCCGCCAGGTTGGCCTCCCGCTCGAGGTCGCGCAGCGCCGACACGTCGTCGGCACGGGCAGGTCGGAACACGCGCTCAGCCTGCCACCGCCTACCGTGGCCGGTGCCGCCGGGACGCGCCCGCGCGGCACCGGGCGAGGAGTGACCATGGCGACGCAGGAGCTGGTCCACCACGAAGTGACCGAGCGGGTGGCCACGCTGACCCTGGACAGCCAGGGCAACCGCAACGCCCTCTCACGGGGCCTGGTCTCCGCCCTGGTCGAGGGCCTCGCACGGGCGGAGGCCGACGACGACACCGCCGTGGTGGTCATCCGTGCCGCCGGTGGGACCTTCTGCTCCGGCGCCGACCTCGGCGAGGCGCACGCCGACGGGATGGAGGAGACCGCGAGGACCCTGGTCGACCTTCAGCGGTGCATCGTTGCCCTGGCCAAGCCCGTCGTGGCCCGGGTGCACGGTCACGTCCGTGCCGGGGGGATCGGCATCGTCGCCGCCGCCGACGTGGCCCTGGCCGCCGCCGAGTCGACCTTCGCCTTCTCCGAGGTCCGCCTGGGTCTGGCCCCGGCCGCCATCTCGCTGACCGTGCTGCCCCGGATGACCGACCGGGCCGCGGCCCTGGCCTTCCTCGGTGGCGAGGTCGTCGACGGCGCCACCGCCTGCGCGGCCGGGCTGGTCACCGAGTCGATGCCCGAGACCGTCCTGGACACCCGGCTCCGACAGGTCTGCGCCAGCCTGGCCACAGGAGATCCCCAGGGGCTGCGAGAGACCAAACAGCTCCTCGCGCGCCCCCTCCTCGAACGGATCGACGCGCAGGGCGAGGACCTCGCGGCGCTCTCGGCCCGGCTCTTCGCCTCCCCGGTGGCCCGGGAGAGGATGGCGGCCTTCCTGGGTGGCGCCCGCTAGCCACACCCCGATTCGTCCGCGATCCCGCGTCGCCTTTCCGGAGGGTGGGTGCGGACGAATCGGGGTTGCGGGGCAACTTTCTGGGGGCTCCACCGGGTCAGATGAGTGTGAGCACATCAACGACCGTCGGACGGGGGACGGCCATGACGCCAGGGGACGGGACGGCGGACTTCGACGACTTCGTCGCCGCCCGATCGGGACAGCTGCTGCGGACGGCGTACCTCCTGACCCGTGACCGCGCCCTGGCCGAGGACCTCCTGCGGACCGCGCTGACCAAGGCGTGGTTCAGCTGGGTCCGGATCAGCGGCGATCCGGAGCCGTACGTCCGCAAGATTCTGGTCAACACCTACGCCTCCTGGTGGCGGCGCAAGTGGCGTGGGGAGCAGCCCACCGAGGTGCTGCCCGAGACTGGGCACGGCGAGCACGCGGGCGGAACCGAGACCTCCCAGGACCTGTGGGTCGCGCTGGGCCGACTCCCGCGCCGTCAGCGGGCCGTCGTGGTGCTGCGCTACTTCGAGGACCTGAGCGAGGTCGAGACCGCCCGGCTGCTGGACTGCTCGGTCGGCACCGTGAAGAGCCAGGCCTCCAAGGCGCTGGCCAAGCTGCGGGTCGACCCTGCGCTGGTCGGCGACGATATCACCGAGACGGGGAGGGACTCCCGATGAGGATCGACGAGCTGCGCGACACCCTGCACGACCACGCCGACGAGGTCACCGCAGCAGAGGGTGGGGACCCGGTGTCCCGGGTGGGCTCGGTGCGAGTCCGGGTGGCGGTCGCCCGTCGCCGCCGTCGTACGACGCTGGTGGCCGCGGTCGTCGGCGCCGTGGTCGCGGGCGGGCTCGCGGTGGTGCCCTTCGTCTCCGACCCCACGCTGGCGCCGGTCGACGCCCCGAGCGAGCTGGCCGGCCTGAGCGTGCCGGTGACCCAGACCGCCGGAGGCTTCACCTTCCGTTACGTCCGGGGGGTCGAGTCGGAGGAGGGTGAGGCTGTCCTGGAGACCACGGTGGACCGTGACTCCGACGAGCTACCGCACCTGGTGCTGTGGACTGGTGCGACACCGGTGCGGGGGACCGGCCCACCCTGCGGTTGCGGGACAACCTCGGCAGCCGGGCCGAGCACGGCTTCACCGGTGCCTTCGCGCGCTACTCGCTCTTGGCCGGCGACGCGACCCACGACCTGAGGCTCACCGACCAGGACCCCTCCGCCGACTCGCAGCTCGCGATGGCGATCTACCAGTTGGTCGACGCCCCGCCGCCCGGGGTCACGAACGGCACGGTCACCTTCCGGGACCGGGTGCTGGACCGTCGGCTGCTGGGCGCGGCCATCGGCGACCCGGGGCAGAGGCTGGTCTCGTTCGAGCTGACCGTGCCGCGCGGGCCGGTGAGCTTCCACACCGGCTGCTACGGCGACGGTCGCGCGGTGATGGACGTGCGCGTCGAGGGCGAGTCGGTGGCCGGTCTCGGGTGCGCGAAGCAGTCCTTCTACGACGGCTACTTGGGGTCGGAGTCCTCCGGCCGAGGCCTCCTGGCCGATGCGCCCCCCGGGTCCACGGTGACCGTGACCCTGCAGGCCAGGGACGCCGACGACGAGCCCCTCACCGACGCGTCGGGACTCGTGCTGGCCCTTGGCGTCTACAGCCAGCCGGAGCGAACCGTCGAGGTCGGGGGGTGGACCCTGCCGACCTCCCAGGAGTGGCAGGGACACGAGTTCGTCGAGGAGTCGACCGTGCGCGGCCGGCCCGGCCAGAGCGAGGTCACCACCCGGCTCTCGGCGTCGGACCGGACTCGGATCGTGACCACCGCGGTGACCGGTAAGAGTCAGGGCCGGACGAGGAGCTTCCTGACGGTGGACGGTCGTCGCGGTGACAGCAGGAACGTCAGCGCCGGAGACCCCACGTCGACCGGGTGCTGCCTCGTCGTACAGCCGGGGGAGACGCCGAGGCTGACCTTCGTGGTGCGGGGGCAGCTTGATTCCGTGGTCGCCGGCCTGTTGATCTCCCGCTCCGTCGACTGACAAACCCGATTCGTCCGCGACCCTCCCGTGCCGATGGGGCTCGGAATCGCGGACGAATCGGGGTGGGGGTGAGGCCGGTGGATGGGTTAGGAGAGGAAGTCGAGGAGGGCGGCGTTGAACTCGTCGGGGTGGCTGACGTTGACGCCGTGCGGACCGCCCTCGATCAGGACCAGTCGGCTGCCCTCGACCGCCTCGTGGGTACGCTGGCCCGAGCCTTCGAACGGCACGGTGCCGTCGCTGTCGCCGTGGATGACCAGCGTCGGCACGGTGATCTTGGTCAGGTCGTCGCGGAAGTCCGTGGCGCCGAAGGCGTCCATGCACCCCAGCGCCGCCTCCTGGTTGGACTGGCCGGCCATCCGGATCGCGTCCTGACGCTGCTCCTCGCTGACCTTCAGCTCGTCGCCCGCGGAGAAGAACGACGTGGTGAAGCTGTCGAAGAAGCCGTCCCGGTCGGACTCCAGGCCGCTATGCATCTCGTCCGCGACCTCCTCGTTCAGCGGGCCGTCCGGGTTGTCCTCCGACGTGAGCATGTACGGCGGGACGGCGGAGGCGAAGACCACGCTGTGCAGCCGCTCCTCGCCGTGCCGGGCGACGTAGCGGGCCACCTCGCCACCACCCATCGAGAAGCCCACCAGGGTCACGTCGCTGAGGTCGAGGTCACCCAGGACGTTGTCGAGGTCGTCGGCCAGCGCGTCGTAGTCGTAGCTGTCACCCGGGTCGGACTTGCCGAAGCCACGGCGGTCGTAGGCCACGACCCGGTAGCCGGCCTCCTTGAGCGCGGGGATCTGGGCGGACCACGACTCGCTGGAGAGCGGCCAGCCGTGGATCAGCACCACCGGGCGCCCCTCACCCCCGGAGTCGCCGACGAAGAGGTCCCGCTCGTCCCCGTCCGAGTCGCCGTCGGAGTCGCCGTCGGAGTCCCCATCGGAGTCGCTCGCGTCCGCGTGCCCGTCGGCCTCGTCGTGCCCGTCGTGCTCGTCGTGCCCGTCGTGCTCGTCGTTTCCGTGGTGCTCGTCGTGCGTGGCCTCGGCGTCGTGGCTCTCGGTGTCCGCAGCGTCTCCGGCCTCGGTCATGCTCCCCGTCTCTTCGGCGGAGGCACCGGTCTGCTCGGTCGTGTCGGGACCCGTGCCGTCCTCGCCGGTGCTGTCGTTCCCGGTTCCCTCGTTCTCAGCGCTGCCGTGGCTCATCCGGTGCTCCTTCGTGTGTGCTCGCAGGCCGACTCCGGTGGAGCCGACTGGGAGAGTCCGAGAGTGGCGGGCGTCCCGCGCGTTCCTCCCCTGTCCCACTGAGTACCCGCGAGGCCCCGCGGTGACACCTCGCCAAGACGCTCAGTCGTCGAGCTGTCCACGCTCGTGGGTGCGGATCTCGTCTATCACGATGGTGGACAGGGGAGAGTCGAGCTCGCGGTGGTCCCAGGCGAGGTCCTTGAGCCGGTCGACCAGACGGCGGAGGCCACCCACCTCGCGACGCAGGGCCTCGAGGCTGACCACGTCCAGCCCCGCCTGCCGGGCCGAGCCTCGTCCCAGCACGAACCCGGCGGCGGCCGCGAGACCGGCCACCAGCAGGATGGCCAGGGTCACGATCGGCAGCATGTCGTCCCTTTCACAGCGGATCACTCCGTACTGCCGAGGCTAATATGGCGGGCTCTTTGTCAAGTGGGCAGGGCGAAGCGGCGCCCAG
>JBBPYL010000171.1:0-8383 GCA_038199935.1 Propionibacteriales bacterium
ATGCCGCCGAGCCAACGCTGGTTGACGTAGGGCATCCCCACGCGCGTGGACTGCTCGGCGATGGCCTGCTGGGCCTGCTTCTTCGTGCCGACGAACATGACGGTGCCGCCCTTGCCGACGGTCTCCTTCACGAAGGCGTAGGCACGGTCGATGTAGGCCAGCGACTGCTGCAGGTCGATGATGTAGATGCCGTTGCGCTCGGTCATGATGAAGCGCTTCATCTTCGGGTTCCACCGGCGGGTTTGGTGCCCGAAGTGGACGCCGCTCTCGAGGAGCTGGCGCATGGTGACGACGGCCATGGCTGTCGATCCCTCTTTCGGTCGCGACCCCCCACGCGCGCGACAGCGGGGATCCGCTGCCCGCACTGGGCGGGCCTGCTCAGTTGTCGCAGACGGACGGGTGTCCCTCTGCCCTGACGCCCGGCGTGTCCGGACCCACCGACCGGAGCCGGAAGGACTGAGGAACATCGCCCGCGGTGACCTGCCCACGACCCGGAGGCCTCGAGCAGCTCGGTGCGGTCTCGAGCGTGCGAAGTCAGCCGATGGATACCGGCTCCTGAGGTCATCCTAGCCCGGAGCAGAGGCGGTCCCTAATCCGCTCAGGCGGAGGGTGCCCATGCTGACACGCCGAATGCACGTCGCCGCATCTCGTGCACAGGAGGCCGTGCTGGCCCCGCGTCCCCAGGATGGGACGTCGACGGCGGTGTGGCCTGTCGACGACTGCAGCCTGGGGCCATGCGCATCCTCGTCGAGCGACCCCGAACGTCCCGGGGCACCTTCCGGGGCACCTTCCGGGGCGGGGCCCTGGGACTTGTCGTGGCCGTCGGGCTGATCGGGGCCCTTCCCGCTGCGCAGGGGAGCCCGACCCGCGCCTCGGAGGCTCACGGACCGTCGTCGCCGGTGTCCGCGGGCCCCGCGGTCGGACCCACGTCGTCCGCCCGGACCTCCCCCGGCTCCCCCGGCTCCCCGGGTCGCGGGACCGCGGTCCGCGCAGGTCTCCGTGGTCTCGCGGTGTGGCCGCTGCACCCCGACCCCGAGGTGCGGGCGGGGTTCGTCCGTCCGCCGGCACCCTGGGCGCCGGGGCACCGGGGCGTCGACCTGGCCAGCCGTGC
This sequence comes from Propionibacteriales bacterium, assembly GCA_038199935.1. GTDB lineage: Bacteria > Actinomycetota > Actinomycetes > Propionibacteriales > Nocardioidaceae > Nocardioides_B. The sequence goes on from JBBPYL010000171.1 coordinate 1,112, forward strand.
CGGGCAGCGGGTCCGGTCCGCACTGGCGGGACGGGTCGCCTTCGCCGGCCGCATCGCCGGACGCGGGGTCGTCGTCGTCGACCACGGGGCTCTCCGGACCACCTACGAGCCCGTCGAGGCCGCCGTTCGGGTCGGGGAGCTGGTCGACCCCGGGCAGAGCCTCGGCACGATCGAGCTCTTCGGCTCACACTGCTGGCCGCAGTGGTGCCTGCACTGGGGTCTGATCGAGGGCACGACCTACCTCGACCCCCTGGGCCTGCTCGGCCTGAGTCCCGTCCGGCTGGTGCCGTGGGAGGGCCTAGGGGGCTGAGGACTACTAGGCTCATCGGCATGCACGAGGTCGCGGCTCGCCGCTGGCACGCACTCACCGCCGTGGTGGCCGTGCTCGCGTTGCCCCTGCAGCTGGTGCTGGTGATCCGCGGTGGGCAGGTGCTCGACGAGGTCACACCCCCCTCCCTCGGCCTGCGGCTGGCGCGATTCGTCGCCTACTTCACCATCCAGAGCAACATGCTCGTGGCGTTCACCGCCCTCAGCCTGAGCCGCGAGGCAGAACGGGACGGACGCCTCTGGCGCGTCCTGCGCCTCGCGGCCGTGGTCGGCATCACCGTCACCGGCCTGGTGCACTTCGTCCTGCTCCGGCCGCTGCTCGATCTCCAGGGAGCCGACTGGGCCGCAGACAAGCTGCTGCACATGGTGGTCCCGGTCCTGGCGATCGGAGGGTGGGCCGCCTTCGGCCCCCGGCCCCGCGTGACCCGGACGGTGGTGGCCTGGGCCCTGGCCTGGCCGGTGGCCTGGCTCGCGGTCACGATGGTGGTCGGTGCGCTGACCGGGTGGTACCCCTACCCGTTCCTGGATCACCGGCAGGGCGGCACCGGCGCGGTGCTGGTGGCCTGCGTCGGGGTCACGGTGCTGTTCCTCGCCCTGCTCGCCGTGGCCTCGGTGGTCGATCGCCGACTCGCGGCACGACCCGTCAGGCGCGAGGATGGGCCTGACGGTAGGCCTGGCGCAACCGATCGGTGGTGACGTGCGTGTAGAGCTGCGTCGTCGCCAACGACGCGTGACCGAGCAGCTCCTGGACGGTGCGGAGGTCCGCTCCGCCCTCCAGCAGGTGGGTCGCGGCCGTGTGACGCAGCCCGTGCGGGCCCAGGTCGGGTAGGCCTGGCACGTCGGCAAGCCGACGGTGGACCACCGACCGGACCGCCCGCTGGTCGATCCGGCCGCCGCGCGTACCGAGGAACAGCGCCGACCCGGAGACGTCGCGACGCAGGTGCGGGCGCCCCCGGACCAGCCACTCCTCGACCGCGTGCTCGGCGGGCAGGCCGACGGGCACGACGCGCTCCTTTCGTCCCTTGCCGAGCACGCGGAGGACCCTGCGCTCCGCGTCGAGGTCGTCCACGTCCAGACCGCAGAGCTCGCCGACCCGGATGCCAGTCGCGTAGAGGACTTCGAGCAGGGCCACGTCGCGCAGTCCGGCCGGACTCCCATCGTCGCCCCGGGTGGTGGCGACGGCCAGGAGCTCGCGCACCTCCTCGGCGCGCAACGTCGCCGGCAGGGTACGACGGGCCCTCGGGGATCCCAGCAGCGCACCGGGGTCGGGGACGACGAGTCCGCGCCTGGTCGCCCAGGCGGTGAAGACCCGCACGGAGGTGGCTCGGCGACCGAGCGTCGTGCGCGCTCGGCCCAGGCTCTGCTGCTTGGCCAGCCAGCTGCGTAGCGTGCCCAGGTCGAGTGTGCTCACGTCCCGGTGGCCGAGCCGCGCGGCGTGTCCCAGCATGGAGCCGATGTCGCCGATGTAGGCGCGCACGGTGTGCGCCGACAGGTCGCGCTCACCGACGAGGTGGCCCTCGTAGTCAGCCAGCACGGCAGCCATCGCCTCCGGAAGAGCCTCGGTCTGCGACGCCTCGTCGACCATGACCCGAGGCTACGGCGAGGGGTCCCCCTCCCCCGGGCGGCGCGCAGGCGACGCACCCGCGACGAGGACGGACTGGGTCGCCTCCGCCGGTCGCAGCCGCCACGTCCCTCGGTCACTGCGCTCCACCAGTCCGGCGGACCGGAGTCGCTCGAGCGCGGAGCGACACTCGTGCACCGAGACCCCCGCAGCGCGAGCGATGGAGGTGTCCTGGACCGCCCGAGCTACCGGGACACCGTCGAGCACCTGGCGGACCGCCGGGGGAAGCCGGTCCGTGGCGATCTCGGCGCCGCGGGGCGACTGGGTGAGCCACTGGCCCATCGGCGAGACCAGCTCCTGCACGTGCTCGGCGGTAGTGACCAGCTGGGCCTCACCGCGACGGATCAGCTCGTGGACGCCGACCGACGGAGCGCTTGTCACCGGCCCCGGCACCCCCATCACCACCCGGCCGAGTCGACCGGCCCAGTGCGCGGTGTTCAGCGCCCCGCTCCGTACTGCGGCCTCGACCACCACCGTGCCCTGCCCCAGCGCCGCGATGAGCCGATTGCGGCTGAGGAACCGGAGCCGGGTCGGTGAGCATCCGGGCGGCAGCTCGCTGACGATTAGACCGTGACGGGAGACGTAGTCCAGCAGTCCGGCGTGCGCTCCGGGGTAGGCGCGGTCGACTCCGCAGGCCAGCACGGCGACCGTCGGCCCGCGCCCGGCCAGAGCGCCACGGTGGGCGGCCACGTCGATGCCGAACGCCGCACCGGAGACCACGGCGGTCCCGGCGCCGGCCAGCTCAGCGGCCAGCTCACCCGCGACGCCCGCCCCGTAGGTGGTCGCCGACCGCGAGCCCACCACGGCGACGGCGCGGTGGCTGACCTCACTCAGGTCCAGCGGACCCCGGACCCACAGCCCGAGAGGCTCGCCGCCCCGGTCCGTCACCGAGCCCGCCCGGTCCAGGTCACCCAGCGTCGCCGGCCACTCCGGGTCCCCGGGGATCACGAAGCGGATCCCTCGCTCGCCCGCGCTCCTGAGATCGCGATCAGGGTCGACGTCGCGCAACCGCTGCGCCACGTCGGTGTAGACCCCGCGTACGTCCTGCTCGTCGTGCAGCAGGGCCAGCACCCGCTGCGCGCCCAGCTCGCTGACGACGCCGCGCAGGCGGAGGTCACCCGGCTCGGCGAGCCGGGTCAGCGCGGCACGCGCGGCCCGCTCGCTCATGGCCCGCCCTCGGTCTGCAGGCTCGCGACGAGCAGCGGATCGCCGGCGCGGAGCCGCAGCGCGACGTCGACCTCGTCGGGCCCGGGCCGGGTGAGCGCTCGCAGGTCGGCCACCGTCCAGGCCAGCCGATGCACCCGGGTCGCGCCCCGCCGGGTGAGGCGTCCGCGCCGGACGGCCTCATCGACGAGCCGGTCGGCCACCTCCGGGAGCGGCCATTTGGAACGCAGCTCTGGGCCGGGAACATCGGCGTTGAGGCGCCAGGGAGTCCCGGCGTACCGCTCGCGCATCCGCAGGCGCGCACCACTGACCCGAGCCCGAATGGTCGCGGTCGTCTCGGGGACCGCGAGCGGGTCGTGCGCCTCGTGTGGCGGCACCGGCTCGACGTGCCGGGTGATGTCGATCCGGTCCATGACGGGTCCGGTCAGCTTGCGGCGGTACTCCCGGCGTCGGACCTCGCTGCAGATGCAGCGGTGTCCAGGATCGGCTGGGTGGTAGTCACCGCACGGACACGGGTTGCAGGCGAGGACGACCATGGCCCGCGCCGGGAAGGTCGCTGCCTCCTCTCCCCGGGCGATGGTGACCTCCCCGCTCTCCAGGGGCTCGCGCAGCGCCTCGACGATGTCGGTGGAGAACAGCGGGAACTCGTCGAGGAACAGCGTGCCGTGGTGGGCCCGACTGATCTCCCCCGGCCTCACGCGACCGGTCCCCCCACCCAGGACGCTGGCGCGTGTCGCGGAGTGGTGCGGGGCGCGGAAGGGCGGACGCCGCACCATCGTCTCCCCCGGGCGAAGGCCGCCGGCCAGGGAGTACACCGCCGTCAGCTCCAGCGACTCCTCGAGAGGCAGGTCGGGGAGCAGTCCGGGGATCCGCTCGGCCAGCGTCGTCTTGCCGGCTCCCTTGGGACCGGAGAGCAGCATGTGGTGGCCTCCGGCGGCAGCGACCTCGAGGGAGTAGCGGGCATCGGCCATCCCCAGGACGTCGGCCATGTCGAGCTCCTCGGTGCGCCGGTCCCCGCGCCAGCTCATCACCCGCCCCAGGGCCAGCGGAGCAACCTCTGGAGCGGCGGGCACCGGCTCACCCCGAAGGACGGCCACCGCCTGCCGCAACGAGCGCACCCCGACGACCTCCATGCCGGGGATGAGCGCCGCCTCCGCGGCGTGCGGCTCGGGCACGATCATCCGGTGCACCCCGCGTGCGGCGGCGGCCATCGCCATCGGCAGCACTCCCGGCACGGCGCGCAGCCGTCCGTCCAGGGTCAGCTCGCCGACCAGGACCACATCGCGCAGTCCGGGCGTGGGTGTGGTGGCCTGGGCGCACACCACGGCGGCGGCGATGGCCAGGTCGAAGTGCGACCCGCGCTTGGGCAGGTCGGCGGGCGAGAGCAGGATCGTCACCCGTCGGGTCGAGGGCCACTCGTAGGCGCTGTTGACCACCGCGGCGCGGCAGCGGTCCCGCGCCTCCTGGATGGCCAGGTCGGCACGCCCGACCAGCGCCGTCTTGACCACACCCTGGGCGAGATCGACCTGGACGTCCACGAGGTGACCGTCGACCCCGTCCAGGGTGACGGTCCGGGTGGTGGCGACGCCCATCTCAGCCGATGCCCCGGACGTGCTCGATGCGGGCCTCACAGCCGGGTGGGGCCACCACACCGACCAGGTCGAGGCGGATCTCGGCGGGACGGACCGCGTGCTCGGCCAGCCAGCGAGCGGCCAGCCGTCGCAGCCGGGACGCCTTGCGGCCGTCCACCGCCTCCAGGGGATGGCCGAAGCGCTCGGAGCTGCGCGTCTTCACCTCGCACACGACCAGGACCGAACCGTCCCGCAGCACCAGGTCGAGCTCCCCGAGGTCGCAGCGCCAGTTGCGGTCGACGACCACCATCCCCTGGGCGCGCAGGTACTCCGCGGCCCGGTCCTCGCCGAAGGCACCCAAGGCTCGTCCCCGGGCCGCCCGCGCCGTGTGTGTGCTTGTGCTGTCTGCCATCGCCGCACCTCCACCCGCCACCCTGCCGGGAGGCGGGGTGGCGCCGTAGGTGCCGGGTGGGTGCTGTGGACAAGGTGGGATCCGGTGCCCCTGGGGAGAAGCACCGGCGCGCCCCCGTGACGTGACGACCGCCACGTCCTTCGTTTGACGCCTAGTCAAACCAAGGCATCGGATCAGCGCGGAGAGGAGCGAACGGGCCCCCCACACCAACTTCTCCCGCACCGTTCTGTCCCACACCGTGCTCTGCGGCCCGAGCCTCCCGGCCACCGACCAGCGGACACTGCGCCGGTGCGAGGCGGTGCCCTGCTGGCCCTCGAGCGCGTCGTCGACCATCCGACCCGGGTCAGCCGGGTCACCGATCTGGAAGCGACCTCCTGACCACCCCAAGCATCGACTCCGGGCCGCCCACCGGAGCCCCCTGCCGTGGGCTACTCCTCCATGGGGGCCGAACACTCGCCGGCCTGGCGGACGGCGCCGAGGTTCTTCGACCATCTGTACCCCGGGAAACACCCACGCCGAGATCGCGATCGCTGCCCTGGAGGCCGGCAAGCACGTCCTGTGCGAGAAGCCGCTGGCCAACACGGTGGCCGAGGCCGAGCAGATGAACGACGCTGCGCTCGCCGCGCACGCACGCGGCGTCTGGGCCATCGTGGGCTTCACCTACCGACGCACGCCGGCAGCGTCCCTGGCGCGGCGGCTGGTGGACGAACGCCCGATCTCGGTCGAATGGGAGGACGCGGACATGAACTGCCCCCTCCGGCGCCCCCGAGACGCCGGAGTTCGTCCGCCGGCTCACCTTCGACGCCCCCACGGCCGCCTTCAGCACGCAGGGCTGACCCGGCGCCGGCCGGGTCAGTCCTTCGGAGGCTCGATCTCGGCCGGGCTCAGCTCCTCGACGTTCACGTCCTTGAAGGTCAGCACCTTCACGTTCTTGGCGAACCGGGCCGGACGGTACATGTCCCACACCCAGGCGTCAGTCATGGTGACCTCGAAGAAGACGTCGTCGGCCTCTGTGCGCGCCTTTACGTCCACCTGGTTGCACAGGTAGAAGCGGCGGTCGGTCTCGACCACGTACTTGAAGATCCCGACCACGTCGCGGTACTCGCGGTAGAGATGGAGCTCCATCTCGGTCTCGTACTTCTCGAGCTCCTCGGCGCTCATCGCACACCCTCCATCTGCTCGGCCTTCCTGAGGTCGTCGGGACCTGACGACAGGTGTCCCGCCTGGAGGGGTACGGCGGCTCCCTCGACACGGCGAACGTTGATGAATCGCCGCCGGTGGATCTCGCACGGCCCGTGCGCCTCCAGCGCCGCGGTGTGCGAGGCCGTGACGTACCCCTTGTGCGTGGCGAAGTCGTAGTGCGGCCACTGCAGGTCCATCCCGGCCATGATCCGGTCCCGGGTCACCTTGGCCACCACCGAGGCGGCCGCCACGCAGGCCGCGACCCGGTCCCCCTTCCACACCGCCAGGCCGGGCGCGTCCAGGCCGTCGACGGGGAAGCCGTCGGTCAGGACGTAAGCCGGGCGTACGTCGAGCAGCGCCGTGCTCCGCCGCAGCGCCTCCAGATTGGCCACGTGCATCCCCATCCGGTCGCACTCCTCGGGCCCGATGACCACGGCCGACCAGGCCATGGCACGCTCGAGGATCTCCTGGTAGCACCGCTCGCGGGCTCGCGCCGTGAGGAGCTTGGAGTCGGCCAGACCAGGCACCCGACCTCGCGCCGTGTCGGGGAGGATCACCGCCCCCGCGACCAGCGGGCCTGCGCACGCCCCGCGTCCGGCTTCGTCGACACCCGCCACCGGGTCCAGCCCCGCGCGCCGCAGGGCGCGCTCGTAGCCGTAGAGGCCGGCGTCGCGACGCACGGTGAGACCGCGGGGAGAAGCACTCATGACAGCCTCATTCTCGCGCACGGCCCCCGAGGTCGTCGGCACCCGGGGTCAGCCCACGTCGTCAAACGTGGCCGGGCGGCGCAGGACCGTGGCGTGTGAGAAGGGCCAGACCACCGCGAAGACCTTGCCGACGACGTCGTCGACGGGCACCTGGCCGCCTCCGGGGTCACCGAGATGGACCCGGGAGTCGCCCGAGCGAGAGCGGTGGTCGCCCTGGACCCACAGATAGCCGTCTGCCACCTCGACGTCGAAGTCGATCAACGAGGGCTGCTCACCTTCGGCGAGGTA
>JBBPYL010000172.1:0-9739 GCA_038199935.1 Propionibacteriales bacterium
AGGGTCCGCTGGACCTCGATGACCCGGCGGATGTACGCCGCGTCGCTGGCGCCTCGTTCGGCGATGACCTCGGCGCGGATCGCGTCGAGGCGACGGCCGATCTCCTCGACGTCGTCGGCGCTCAGATGAGCGATCGGGTTGACTTCCTTCTTCTGCAAGACGGTCATGGACACTCCTGGTTCGTGCGGACGGATAGTGGTGGAGGGTGGGCGGGCGGGCCCGCCTCAGAGGTCGATGTGGCAGTTTCCCGCGGCGGCGGAGACGCAGGTCTGGATGGGCACCCCGCCCTTGTCGGACTCGCTGGGCACGGCGGTGGTGACGTCTCCGGACCGGAGATCGCGCACGGTGCCCTCGCGCAGCGGGAGGACGCACGAGTAGCAGATCCCCATCCGGCAGCCGGACGGCATCAGCAGGCCGGCCTGCTCACCGGCGTCGAGCAGCGGGGTGGCCCCGTCGACGGCGACGGGGTCGCCGCCGTTGAAACGCACCGTGCCACCGTCGCCGGGGGCGGCGAGCTCGGTGCGGAAGCGCTCGGTGTGCAACAGGTCGCTGAGCCCGAGCTCGGCCCAGCGCTCCTCCACGGCGTCAAGCAGGCCCGCAGGCCCGCAGGCCCACGTCTCGCGCTCGGGCAGGTCGGGGACCAGCGCGGCCAGGGCGGGCACATCGAGGCGGCCGGCGTCGTCGGTGTGCTGCTCGACCAGACGCAGCCGCCCCTCGGCGGCCAGGGCCCGGAGCTCGTCGCCGAACAGGACGTCGTCGGCGCGGGCGGCGGAGTGGACCAGGACGATGTCCCGCAGCGAGTCCAGACCCGAGCGGAGCATGCCCATCACCGGGGTGATCCCACTTCCCCCGGTCACGAAGAGGACCTTCGCCGGCGCAGGCTCGGGAAGGACGAAGTCGCCGAGCGCCTGCTCGAGGTGGACGATCTGGCCGGCGCTGAGCTCCTGCGCCAGGTGCGCGCTGACCACCCCGTCGGCCACCGCCTTGGCGGTGATCATCAGCAGTCCGTCGGAGGCGAGCGCGGGCGAGGTCAGTGAGTACGAGCGCCACAGCCGCACGCCCTGCACGTCGAGCCCGACCCGCACGTACTGACCGGGGCGGTGCGGGCGCCAGTCCCGACCGGGTCGCAGCACGACGGTCACGGCGTCTGCGGTCTCGGTCCGGACCTCGACGACGCGGGCGCGCAACGGGGCACCCGAGCGCAGCGGACGGACCATGTCGAGGTAGTCGCCGGGCTCGAGGGGGTGGGTCATCGCCGCCGCGACCTTCCAGAGACGACCGCGCACCCCGGCGACGCTCGGCAGCGCCGCCGAGCGTCGGGATCCGGAGGAGCTGTCCTGCAAGAGAGGCATAACTCTAGAGTGCTGGATCGCGGGGGTAGAGTCACCACTGTGAGACGTGAACCTGTAGGCTGCATTTGTTCGCTGAGAACAATATCGGTGCGTGAAGCGAGCAGACCGCCCATGTCGCTCCGCTCAGGTCGACGCGGGATGGCGCGGTCGTGACCACCCCCACACCCGAGGCCCCCGAGGCCCCGCCGACCGCGCGCGACACCGTCGCCTCCGAGGCGTCCAAGCTCGACCTGACCGGGGCGGCGACCGACCGGCTGTTGGCCCGGTTGCCCGAGGTCGCCGACGACACGGTCACGGCCATCATCGTGGAGGTGCCCGGGTACGCCGGAGCGCTGACCGGCCCGATGGGTGCCAACATCCGCAACGCCGTCCAGCTCGCCCTGGGCGGCTTCCTCTCCCTCGCCGCCCGACCTCGCGGCACCGATCCCGGAACGCCGCTGGCCCCGGCACGGGAGGGTGCCTACGCCCTGGGCCGTGGCGAAGCCCGCAGCGGCCGGAGCATGGACGCGCTGCTGGCCGCCTACCGGGTCGGGGCCCGGGTCGCCTGGCGCGAGCTGTCGACCACCGCCGTGGAGTCCGGCGCCACGGCCCGGACCCTGGCCCAGTTCGCCGAGCTGGTCTTCGCCTACATCGACGAGCTGTCGGCGGCCAGCGTCGCCGGCCATACCGACGAGTTGGCCACCACGGGACGGGTGCGTCAGCGCTACCTCCAGCGCCTGGGCCGCAGCATTCTCGCCGGCGCCCCGGCCGCCGAGCTGGCGGCCCTGGCCGAGCGCGCGGACTGGGAGCCGCCGACCACCCTGACCGCGGTGCTGCTGCCTCCCGCCGAGGCCCGTCGCGCTCAGGGCTCCCTCGACCCGCGCACCCTGCGCCCCGAGGAGGACCTGCCCGACCTGGCGGGCGAGGACGAGCACGAGCTCGCGGTGCTGCTGGTGCCCGACGGCCCTGGCGGAGCCCGCGCGGTCCTGCTGCGCACGCTGCGCGGGCACCAGGCCTGCGTCGGCCCGGAGCGAGCGTGGACCCAGGCCCGGTCCTCCTACCTTCGCGCACTCCAGGCCCGTCGACTGGACCTCGGCGAGGCGGACACCGGCGGCGCGGCGCTGGACACCGAGCGCCACCTGACGGCACTGGTGCTGACCGCAGACCCCGCGGCGACCGCAGACCTGCGGGCCCAGCTGCTGGCTCCGCTGGCCAAGCTGCGGCCCAGCACGGCCGAGCGGCTCACCGAGACGCTGCGCTCCTGGCTGCTGCACCACGGACGTCGCGAGGAGGTGGCCGCCCACCTGCACGTCCACCCGCAGACCGTGCGGTACCGGATGGGCCAGGTGCGCGACCTGTTCGGCGTACGGCTCGACGACCCGGCGGTGCTGCTCGCCCTGACCGTCGCCCTGGCTACGGACGAGCCGGTCGCACCCGTCGCTTCGGTGCCGACGCGATCATCCGGCTGACGGCCCGCTCAACGGTCCGCTGCCGGTCGTCCGGGGTGGCGTAGGAGCGGCGCAGAGCCATTTCGATCGTCACGCCGTCCTCGTAGAGGTCTAGCACCCGCGGGTCGACGTAGGAGCTCTTCGCGATCGCCGGGGTGTTGCCGAGGTAGTCCGCGACCTGCTTCATCGCCGCCACCACGGCCCGTTTGCGAGACGCCTTGGTGTCGCCGGGCTCCTCGGTCGAGGCGAGCGCCGTCGCGGCCAGGACGGTGGCGTGCCAGGTGCGGAAGTCCTTGGCGGTGATCTCCGCGCCGGTGCTGGTGCGGAGGAACTCATTGACCATCGCCGCGTCCATCGGCGTCCAGACCCGCTCCTTGTAGGCCAGCAGCCGGTCACCCCCACCCCGACGACGGCGCATGGCGGTCACCGCCTCCACCGCCAGGGGGTCCTCGATCTCGATCTCGTGCTCGACGCCGGACTTCCCGACGAACTTGAACACCAGTCGACCCTGGCGTGTGGTCACGTGCCGCTTCTCCAGCGTGGTCAGGCCGAAGCTGCCGTTGGCGTCGGCGTAGGCGTCGCTGCCGATCCGGAAGTAGCCGAGGTCGAGCAGGCGGACCGCAGTGGCGACGGCCCGTTCGGCGGGCATCCCCTCCAGAGCCAGGTGCTCGAGGATCGCCGAGCGCACCTCGGGCAGCTTGCGCGCCACCTCGGCGACCCGGTCGAACTTGAGCTGGTCACGCTTGGCCCGCCAGTCCGGGTGGTAGAGATACTGCCGTCGCCCGGCCACGTCCATCCCGACCGCCTGGATGTGACCGTTGGGGTAGGGGCAGATCCACACGTCCTGCCACGCCGGCGGGATCACCAGGGCCTTGATCCTCGCGACCTGCGGGGCCCCGAGCCGCTCGCCGGCCTCGTCGAGGTAGGCGAAGCCTCGGCCAGACCGGCGACGCGCCCATCCCTTGTCGTGCGGGGACACCGTGCGCAGACGAACCATGACAGGCGTGATACCCCCGGGGTGGCCGGGGCATGCCCGAGCGCGGGTCTTGGGTCAGCCCGCGTGCCGCTCGAGCGCGCCAGCCAGCGTCCCCAACCAGCGCACAGGATAGTCGGCGTACTCACCGATATCCGGTACCTCGATCCCGGCCAGGCACCGGTCCCACGAGACGTAGCGGTGCAGCCGGCTCACCACCAGAGCCGCCTCGAGCAGGGCCTGCCGCTCGTCGGCGGTGCCCAGGTCGGACCAGCCCTCAAGGTAGGCGCCGACGATGCGCTGCAGCCGAGGGTGGCGGTCGTCCTCGATCCCCCACTCCTGCCCCACCACGTTGAGCAGCACGCGCAGCGAGGCGAAGGGGTGAGCCCACACGACGACACGCTCGGGGGCCAACCGGGCCACCGCAGCCACGACGGTGGCCTCGGTGCGCTGCCCGGGACAGTTCTCCTTGATCCACACCCGACCGTGGTCGGTCTCGGTCCGCAGCACCACCGCCCAGGGCCTACCTTGGCGCGCACGACGGGGCCGCGGCGGCGGTGGCCGTGCTCGGCCAGGGCCGAGTCGACCCAATCGGTGACCTCGCCCAGCCAGGTCTCGCCGTTCCACGCCTCCACCCCCCCGATCGCCACGGCCACCCCCTCGGGACGACGCCGCGCGCGCGCACCCGAGATCACGGCGCCGACCCCCAGGGCCACCGCCCCGCCGCTCAGGAGACGCCGGCCCCACGGCTCGCTGCCCACGAATGGTGCACCATCGTCCGCCGGCACCGGCTCCGGAGGGGGCCGCGCAGTGCCGGACGGAGATCCCGAAGCCGTCGCGTCAGCCGTGGCCGGACCGGCGGGGGAAGGAGAGGAGGCGGCCTCGAGGGCGGAGCGGAGCTCGGCCGGGAGAGCGACCTCGAGGACCGTGCTTTCCCGGCCCTCGCTGCTGAGCAGGATGCGTCCGTCCCGGCCGACGGCCAGACCTTCGCCCTGCTCCTGAGGGGGGAGATCGAAACTACCGACCTCGACGAGCCCGGGGAAGGTCAGCAGCGTCGCGGAGCCGTAGCCGCGCAGCAGCACGTGCCGACCGTCGGGCAGTACGGCGCCGTCGGTGAGGAAGCCGGGGACCTCCCCCACCCGTCGCAGCCGGTTGGGCCGGTCGGGGTCGAGCCGGCGCGGGGCGGCGTACACGACCCCGCCGAAGATCGTCTTCGAGACCACGTAGAGCCGACCTGTGCGTGGGTCGGCCAGGAGGGTCTCGGCGTCACGCGGCCCTCCGGGATAGGTCAGGTCGACCCGGGTGGCCTGGGACTCCCCCGGCGTGACCCGGTAGAGCGAGACGATGTCGCGGACGCGGAGGTTGTCCCCGATGTCGGCGACCCAGACGTCGCCGTCCCCGGCTGGCGCGAGGGCCTCGACGTCCACCACCGGGTCGGGCGAGAAGGTCGTGGTGCCCTGTGTGCGTCCGGTCCGGGGGTCGACGGCGTAGAGGATCGGCGCCGCGCCGGAGTCGTTGACTGTGTAGACCACCCGCCCGCTGTCGACCAGGCCGCTGGACTCGGTGATCGCCGGGTCGGCGAAGGCGAACAGCCCGGTCGACGTCACCGACGCGAGCAGCACGCTCGCCGCGCTAGCCCACCCGGTCATGCAGGAGGCGCGCGAGGTGGGGTCGGACGTTCCAGGTCCCGGTGAGCTCGTCGTAGTCGGCGCGCACCGACTCGTCCGCGGCCGCTCCGGTGCGCACCGCGCGCAGCAGGGTGTTGCGCGGCGTGTGCTTGCTGTCCACGAAGTCCACCACGTCCACCCGGTAGCCGTGCAGCCTGAGCACCGCCGCCCGCAGCGCGTCGGTGAGGGTGTCGGCGAATCGCTCGCGCAGGATGCCGCTGCGGGTTAGCAGGGCGTACGGCGCTGGCGCCGGGGTGGCGCGGAGCTGGGCGGAGACGTCGTGGTGGCAGCACGGAGCGGCCAGGACGAGCGGCGCGGCCCAGCCGACCGCCCGGGCCAAGGCGTCGTCGGTGGCGGTGTCGCAGGCGTGCAGGGCGAGGACCACGTCGGGGCGGCCCGCCGGGTCCGCCTCGTCGATGTCCCCGACCAGGAAGGACACCGTGTCGCTCACCCCGAGCCGGACCGCCAGGTCCTCGTTGCGGGCGACCAGGTCGGCCCGTTGCTCGATCCCGACCAGGCGCACCGGCAGCCCACGAACGTCGGCCAGGAAGGCCTGGGCGGCGAAGGTCAGGTAGGCGTTGCCGCAGCCCAGGTCGACCAGCAGCCACGGCTGCTGAGGCGTGGGGTCGCGTAGCGCACCGGACTGGCGGGCCGCACGCAGAGCGGCCTCCAGGTTGCGCAGGAACTCCTCGACCTGGCGGTACTTCGCGCGGCGGCTGGGCTTGACGCGCCCCTGGTCGTCGGCGATGCCCAGTTCCCGCAGGCACGGGTGGTCCTCGGCCAGCAGTCGGGGCTTGACCCGGTCGTGCTCGCGGCCCTCCTGCGCCGGTGAGGGCTGAGCGTGCCCGGCCCCCTCACCATCGGGCTGGCTCGACGCAGCCGGATCTGCGGTGCCGAGCGCCGGTCGGGCCCGGGTGTGCACCTCCGCCTCGCCCTTCTTGGTCACGCGCAGCTGGGTGCTGTGCGTGGCGGTCTCCAGGTGCCAGTTGCCGAACGGCTCGTCGAGGAGCGCGTCGAGGGCCTCAGGCGCTGCGGCAGCATCGTGGTTGTGGGTGTGGGCCTGCGTCGCGTCGTAGCAGGTCACCTGGAGACGGCGCCCGGCCTTGAGGTCGACGTACCGCATCTCCGCACGCCGCCAGGAGGGGTCCGCTCCACGGCGGCGACCCGAGGCCACGGCGCGGACCAGCGTCTCGGGGTCGAGCAGCGCGGCTCGGAGGCCGGTCAGTGCGCGCACCAGCGGCTCGGCCACCTCAGCCCCTGGTCAGCGCGGAGACGACGACGATACCGATCAGCAGCACCAGGGCGGCCGGGATGACCATGCGTCGTACCCGGGGATCCATGCTCGCCAGGCTAGCCGGTCGGCTCAGGCGGCCGGCCGGGACAGCCGGGTGGCACGGCGCAGACGGACGGTGTCGTTGACCTCCGGGTCGAGCAGGCCCTGGCTCCGACCGAACAGGGCCGCGGCCACCAGGGTGCCGAGCACCGTCCCGACGCCACCGCCGATGAGCGTCCACCGGGCGCCGAACACCTCGCCGACCAAACCGATCAGCGGCGCTCCGAGGGGGGTGCCCCCCATGAAGATCATCAGGTAGAGCGCCATCACCCGGCCGCGCATCATCGCCGAGGTGCCGAGCTGGATGCTGGAGTTGGCCGCGGTGATCATGGTCAGAGCGAAGAAGCCCAGGACCGGGGTCCAGAGCATGAACGTGAGGTATGAGGGGGCCAGGCCGGCGAGGATCTCGACGGTGCCGAAAGCCACCGCGGCCAAAATGACCAGCCGGTAGCGCGGACGGCCGCGCCGCGCGGCCAGCAGAGCGCCGGACAGCGACCCGACGGCCATCGTCGTGCCGAGGATCCCGTACTCCTGAGCGCCCTTGCCGAACACGTCGGTGGCCATCAGCGCCGAGGTGATCTGGAAGTTCAGCCCGAAGGTGCCAGCGAAGAAGACGATAGCCAGCACGAGCATCAGGTCGGGTCGGCCCCGCACGTAGCGGACGCCGTCGCGGATCATGCCCGGCCCGCGCTGCACCAGGTCCGGGGAGTCGAGATCGACCGTGCGCATCCGCTGGAGCGCCCAGACCACCGCCGCGTAGCTCAGCCCGTTGGCGAGGATGACCCATCCGGTGGCCCGCACGCCCGAGCCGCCGGCGGCGATCAGGAAGCCGGCCAGCGCGGGTCCCACGATCCGCGCGGCGTTGAAGGAGGCGCTGTTCAGGCCGACGGCGTTGGTCAGGTCCTCGGGACCGACCATCTCCGAGACGAACGACTGCCGGGCGGGCGCGTCGAAGGCGGTGCCGATCCCGAAGACCAGGGCCAGCACGTAGACGTGCCAGGTCTGCACCACTCCGGTGACCGCGAGCGCGCCCAGGACCAGCGCCGGCACGGCCATCATCAGCTGGGTCACCTGGAGCAGCCGTCGCTTGGGGAAGCGGTCGGCGATCACGCCGGCGTAGGGTGAGATCAGCAGCATCGGGAGGAACTGGAGACCGGTGGTGACGCCCAGGGCGGTGCCGCTGTTGGCCGTGAGCACGAGGACCAGCCAGTCCTGGGCCACCCGCTGCATCCAGGTCCCGGTGTTGGAGACCACGCCACCGGCGGCGTAGAGGCGGTAGTTGCGGTTGGACAGGGCGCGGAAGGTCGGGCTCACTCGTCGGCCAGCCGTTCGATCAGCGGCGCCGCCTGGCGCAGGACGCGCCGCTCGTCGGGGGTCAGCTCACGAAGCCGCTGGGCCAGCCAGGCGTCCCGCCGCAGCCGGTCGGCCCCCAGGGTCTCGAGGCCCTGCGCGGAGAGCGCGACGACGACCTGGCGGCGGTCGGTCTCGTGCGGACGGCGTACGACGTAGCCGCCCTCCTCCAGACAGGTCACGGTCCGGGTCATCGACGGCGGCTGGACCCGCTCGAGGGCGGCGAGCTCGCCGACGCTGCACTCACCGTGCCGGGACAGGGCGCCGAGGACCGAGAGTTGACCGACCGGGAGCAGCTCACTCTCGGGGTCGCGCTCGGCGCGCAGCCGGCGGCTGAGCCGGGCGACGGAGATGCGCAGCCCGGAGGCGAGTCCGGAGTCGGTGCGCGCGACGCGCTCAGCAGTGGGAACCATGATGGTTAGCGTAACTCATTACCCTTGCTAAACATTCCCACTCAGGCCAGATCCCGCCTCCGGTAGCCCGTCAGTCCCACCGCGGCCAGCAGGACGGCGAGGAGCAGCAGCACCAGCAACGGCGCCCAGGACACCGGCTCGACCGGGACCGTCGGCAGGTGATCGAAGGGCGAGAGCCCGCTGGCCCACGAGGGCAGGGAGAGCACGCCGCCGAGCCAGCCCACCACCAGGCTCCAGGACATCGCCACCCAGGCCAGGACGCTGGCTCGCGGCATCAGCCCGACCAGCGTCGTAGCCAGACCGACCAGCACCAGCACCGCCGGGACCTGGACCCAGGACTGGCTCACGAGCCGGGCCACCGCACCGGGGTCACCGCCCACCACCGCCTCGGTCAGGCCCAGGCCCAGACCGCCGGCACTGACCACGACGACTACGCCGACCACCGCGACGACCAGCCCCGACCCGGCGACCCGGACGCGCGAGACTGCGGTGGCGAGCACCTGGTCGAGACGCCCCTGGGTCTCCTCTCCGTGCAGCCGCAGCACCGAGCCCACCGCGAAGCCGGCCGCGCCGAGGCCCACGAGCACCAGCGAGGTGGCCAGGAAGGCGTCGGTGACCGATCCACCGGTCGCCGCGAAGTACGCGGCCAGCGTCGGGTTGTCAGCAACCAGCGACTCCAGGTCTCCGCTCACCGAGCCGAAGACGACTCCGAGCGCGAAGATCGCGACGGTCCAGGCGAGCACGGACCCGCGCTGGAGGCGCCAGGCCAGGCCGAGCGGCGAGGAGAGACGACGTGACGCGACGGCCGGGCCGGGCCGTGAGGCCAGGACCCCCGAGCCGACGTCCCGCCGGGTGACCAGCGCGGCGGCCACGATCAGCAGGACGAGGCCCGTGACGGTCGAGAGCGCGAGCGGCCACCAGCGCGGCGAGGTCGCCAGCTCCACCTGCTGGGACCAGCCGACCGGGGAGAACCAGGACAGCAGGGAGTCGTTCACGTCGCCCACGGCGCGCAGTGCGAAGGCGACGCCGAGGACGCTGAGGGCGGCGCCGCTGGCCGTCCGGGCGTGCCCGACCAGCTGAGCGGCGACCGCGCCGACCGCGGCGAACACCACTCCCAGGGCCGCCACCGACGCTCCGTAGAGCAGCGCCTGGGAGCCGGAGAAGCCCAAAGCGAGCACCGAGGCGGCGACGCCGAACCCCACGGCCACCGAGGCCGCCACTGCC
>JBBPYL010000173.1:0-7604 GCA_038199935.1 Propionibacteriales bacterium
CCGCCGGCGTCCTGGTGATGCCGGAGGCCGAGCAGGTCGACGTGAGCATCGAGGAGAAGGACCTCCGCGTGGACGTGTTCCGCTCCTCGGGCCCGGGAGGTCAGTCGGTCAACACCACCGACTCCGCCGTGCGCATCACGCACCTGCCCACCGGCATCGTGGTGAGCTGCCAGAACGAGAAGAGCCAGCTGCAGAACCGTGACCAGGCGATGCGGATCCTCCGTGCGCGGCTGCTGCAGGCGGCCCAGGAGAGCGCGGCCGCCGAGGCGTCCTCGGCCCGGCGCTCCCAGGTCCGCACCGTCGACCGCTCGGAGCGGATCCGGACCTACAACTATCCCGAAAACCGGATCTCCGACCACCGCACCGGGTTCAAGGCCTACAACCTCGACGGGGTGCTGGACGGAGAGCTGGACGCGATCATCGGCTCGTGCGTGGACGCGGACCTCGTCTCCCGGCTGGAGTCGCTCGAGCCGCGCGACGGCCGATGAGCCAGATCCGCCGCCTGGTCCTCGAGGCGGCGGGCCGGCTGGCCGCGACCGGCGTCCCCAGCCCCGAGCACGACGCCGCCGAACTGCTGGCCCACGTGCTGGGCTGTACCCGGCCGGGACTGCTCGTCCAGCCGGACCCGGACGGCGGGCAGCGCGACCGCTACGCGGCGCTGGTCGCGCGCCGCGCGGCGCGGGAGCCACTGCAGCACCTGCTCGGCACGGCGGCCTTCCGGTACCTCGAGCTGGCCGTCGGGCCTGGTGTGTTCACCCCACGGCCGGAGACCGAGCTCCTCGCCGGCTGGGGGATCGACCAGGCCCGGCTGGTGCTGGCCCGTGGGCGGGCACCGGTCGTGGTGGACCTGTGCTGCGGTTCAGGCGCGATCGCCCTGGCGTTGGCTACCGAGGTCCCCGAGGCGGTCGTCCACGCGGTCGAGCTCAGCGAGGACGCGCTGGCCTGGGCCGGGCGCAACCTCACCGGTTCCGGGGTCGACCTGCGTCACGGTGACCTGGCCGACGCCTTCGCCGACCTGGACGGTGAGGTCGACGTCGTGCTCTGCAACCCGCCGTACATCCCCCTCGACGCCTACGAGTCGGTGGCGCCGGAGGCCCGGGACCACGACCCGATCCTGGCCCTCTTCTCCGGCCGAGACGGCCTCGACGCCATCCGTGACCTGGAGAGGACCGGTCAGCGTCTGCTCCGGCCCAACGGGGTGCTGGGTGCAGAGCACGCCGACCAGCAGGGCACCTCGGCGCCGGCCGTCTTCGCCGCCAGCGGGCGGTGGAGCGACGTGCAGGACCACTCCGACCTGGCCGGGCGTCCGCGCTATCTGACCGCGCGACTGGCACGATGACTGCGTGACCCACCGCTACGCGACCGTCGAGCCCGAGGAGCGTGAGGCGGGCATCGCCGCGGCGTCGCGCGCCGTGCAGCGCGGAAAGCTCGTGGTCTTCCCCACCGACACCGTCTACGGCGTGGGCGCCGACGCGTTCTCCCCCGAAGCAGTCAGCCGGTTGCTGGCGGCCAAGGGCCGGGGCCGGGACATGCCCCCACCGGTGCTGGTCTCCGCCGCCACCACGCTGGACGCTCTCGCGGTGGGAGTCCCGGCCTACGCGCGTGCGCTGGTCGAGGAGCTCTGGCCGGGGCCGTTGACCCTGATCTGTCGTCAGCAGTCCTCGCTCCAGTGGGACCTCGGCGACACCCGGGGCACGGTCGCGGTCCGGATGCCCGACCACGAGGTCGCCCTGGAGCTGCTGGCCAGGACCGGTCCGCTCGCCGTCAGCAGCGCCAACGTCAGCGGCCAGCCCGCGGCCACGGACGCGGACGCGGCGCTGGAGATGCTGGGGGAGGCCGTGCTGGTGCTGCTCGACGACGGACCCAGTCCGGGCTCCACCGCCTCGACGATCCTCGACGTGACCGGTGAGGTGGGGCGGATCCTCCGTCCCGGTGCGATCGGCTGGCGGCGGATGGCCGATGTCGTCGAGCCGTTGGGCGCCGAAATCGTGGACCTGGGCACAGGCTGGTGAACGCCTCCCGTGCGTGAGTACCTCACCGTCTTCCTGGTCGCGGCGACCGTCACCTACCTGCTCGGCGTGGTCGCCCGGGAGGTGGCGCTCCGGACCGGTGCGGTGGCGAAGGTCCGGGACCGCGACGTGCACGCGGTGCCCATCCCCTACTTCGGTGGCATCGCCATGCTGGGCGGACTGGTCGCGGCGTACCTCATCGCCGAGCGGCTGCCCTTCCTCTCCCAGCCGAGTCACGACCAGGTCTTCCGCGACGGTGCCGTCGTCCTCGTCGCGGGGGCGCTGATCTGTCTGCTAGGAGTCCTCGACGACCTCTTCGAGCTCGACGCGCTGACCAAGCTCGGCGGTCAGGTCGTGGTGGCCAGCATCCTGGTCACCTTCGACATCTACTACTACTCCTTCCCGCTGCCGGGCGACGGGCAGCTCGCCGCCGATCCGGTGCAGGGCCAGGTCCTCAGCGTCGTGGTCGTGGTGGCCACCATCAACGCGGTCAACTTCGTCGACGGCCTCGACGGGCTGGCCTCGGGGGTGGTGGGCATCGGTGCGGTGGCCTTCTTCTTGTTCTCCTACCAGCTCGCGGCCTCGAACGGCGAGACATTGGCCATCACCGCGGCCCTGCTGTGCGCGGCGCTGGGTGGCGCCTGCGCCGGCTTCCTGCCGCACAACTTCTTCCCGGCTCGGATCTTCATGGGGGACTCGGGGTCGATGCTCATCGGGCTGGTGCTGGCCGGCTCGGCGCTGACCCTGACCGGGCAGTTCACCACCGTGAGCATGACCCAGGGGGCGGGGGAGTCCGAGGCGAGTCTGCTGCCCACCCTGCTCCCGATCCTGCTGCCGATCTCGATCCTGATCGTCCCCTTCGTCGACCTGGTGCTGGCGGTCGTACGTCGGACCCGGGCCGGGCGCTCACCCTTCTCCGCAGACAAGGAGCACCTGCACCACAGGTTGCTCGAGATCGGCCACTCGCACCGCCGGGCGGTGCTGATCATGTGGCTCTGGGCGGGACTGATCGCCTTCGGCGTCGTGCTGGCCAGCCTGTACTCCGGGCGCCTGACCACGGTCATCCTCAGTGTCTGGGTGGTCGTTACCGTCGCCCTGACGTTCGTCGTCCCGCGAGTCCAGGCCCCGCACGCCCATCTGCGCTGACCCGGCGGTCCCGGCCGTCGTGCGCGGGCAGTTTCCGTGACCGACAGACTTTGTGCTAGTTTTCACAAGCAACGGAGAGCAGCGTCACACCACGTCGTCGCACCTCTCGGATGACAGTCCCAGCAGACCCAACGAACGGCCGCCGACATGACGACCGCACCACGGATCTCCGCCCCCAGGCCCCGGCCTGGCGCGAGCGCTGCCGGGTTGATGCCCGCGCTGGCCGCGGCCCTGGCCGCCGGCCTGGTCACGGCTATGGTCGGCGCCCTCGTCGTCGGCACCCCCGCTGCCGGGGGAGCGCTGGCCGGTACCGCCGTCGTCGTGGTCTTCTTCGGACTCGGAGCGACCGTCCTGCAGGTCACCACCCGCGTCGTGCCCGGTGCGTCCCTGCTCGTCGCCCTGCTGACCTACACCCTGCAGGTGGTGCTGGTCGGGCTCGTCTTCGTCGTGCTCGGCGACTCCGGGCTGTTGGACTCGATCTGGGACGGCACCTGGCTCGGTGTCGCGGTCATCGTCGCCACGTTCGGCTGGCTGGGCGGTCACCTCTGGTCCAGCATGCGGGCCCGGGTCCTGCTCTACGACCTGCCGTCGTCCGAGCCCGCCACGACGACCGGTGGCGGGCGGCGAGACGGGCTCGGGCGTGCTCACGCAGACGTCTCGGGAGCGGACGAGGTGAGTCGTTGATGAGCGTGGGCGGCTGCTATTGTCCGGAGCGCGATGTCAGAGCAGAAGCCGGTCCCTGCTCCCGACGACGACGCATCACCCACGACTGCTCAGGGCGATCCCTGGCACGCTTTTGGGTATCTCGTCTCGGGTGTCCTGGTCTACGGACTGCTCGGACTTGTGGTGGATCGGCTGATCGCCACCTCGTTCCTGGTGGTGGTCGGCATTCTCCTCGGGGCCGGGCTGGGGCTGTGGATGACCTGGGCGCGGTTCAACCGGCCGTGGCAGACCGAGAGATCACCGCAGGCGCCCCCCGCCGCGGAGAGGCAGTACCCGTGACGACGAGGAAGACACAGGAGACGTTGTGAGTTTTGTCGGGACGAACCTGGTCCGAGCCGAGGGCTACGTCCCTCCGGGTCCTGGCAACTTCGACCTGCCCCCGGTCTTCGAGCTGGGCGGCATCGGGGTGACCAAGCCGATGCTGCTGCTGTTCCTGGCCGCGATCATCGTCTTCTCCTTCTTCTACGCCGCCGCTCGCCGCCAGGCGATGGTGCCCGGGCGGCTCCAGTTCGCCGGGGAGCAGATGTACTCCTCGGTGCGCAACGGCCTGGGCCGCGACATCATCGGCAGCAAGGACTTCCGCCCGTTCATCCCGTACCTTGTCACGCTGTTCTTCTTCCTGCTGGTCAGCAACTGGTTCGGCTCGATCCCCTTCATCCAGTTCCCGACCTTCAGCCGGGCCTCGATGGCCTACGCCCTGGCCGGTTTGAGCTGGGTCATCTACAACGCGGTCGGAGTCCGCCGGCACGGGCTGGCCGGCTACCTCAAGCTGCAGTGCGTGCCTGCCGGCATCTCCGGCCCGATCCTGGTCCTGCTGATCCCGTTGGAGTTCCTGTCCAACCTGATCATCCGGCCGATCACGCTCTCGCTGCGTCTGTTCGCGAACATGTTCGCCGGGCACATCCTGGCCATCCTGTTCGCCACGGGAGGCGAGTACCTGCTCCTGGAGGCCTCGGCGCTGGTGAAGCCCGTCGGCCTACTGGCCTGGGTGCTGTTCATCGCGGTCGCCTTCCTGGAGCTGCTGGTGCAGTTCCTGCAGGCCTACGTGTTCACTCTGCTCAACGCCATGTACATCTCCAGTGCTCTCGCTGACGAGCACTGAGAGAACCTGATGAGAAACAACCGAAAGGAACTATCGTGAGTGGCTCCCTGAATATGGTCGGCTACGGCCTGGCTGCGATCGGCCCCGGCGTCGGCATCGGCCTGATCTTCGCGGCGTACATCAACGGTGTCGCCCGGCAGCCGGAGGCGCAGGGTCGTCTCCAGTCCATCGCCATCCTGGGCTTCGCGCTCGCCGAGGCGCTGGCGATCATCGGTATCGCCCTTGCCTTCGTGCTGAACTGACCCTGCCCCGCTGACGAAGGACACCACCATGAACTGGATCCTGGCCGAGGAGGGCGGGCACACTCCCAGCCCTCTGGCTGTCGAGTGGGTCGAGGTCGTCCTGGCGCTGGTCGTCTTCGGCATCCTGTACTTCCTCGTCAAGAAGTACGTCGTTCCTGCCTTCGAGAAGACCTTCGAGGCGCGGACCACGGCCATCGAGGGTGGCCTGGCTGCGGCCGAGACCAAGCAGGCCGAGGCCGACAAGCGTCTCGCCGAGCTCGAGAAGCAGCTCGGCGACGCCCGGCACGAGGCGGCACGCATCCGAGAGGACGCGCGCGAGCAGGGGGCGACGATCATCGCGGAGATGCGCGAGCAGGCTCAGAGCGAGTCGGCACGCATCGTCGAGCACGCCCACACGCAGATCGAGGCCGAGCGCAAGCAGGCGGTCACCTCGCTGCGGACCGAGGTCGGCTCCCTCGCGACCTCGCTCGCCGGCCGGATCGTGGGTGAGTCCCTCGACGACGAGGCTCGCCAGAGCCGCGTGGTCGAGCGCTTCCTGGCCGAGCTCGAGCAGGAGCAGGCCATCGAGGACACCACCTCGGAGGGATCCCGCTGATGCGTGGCGCCTCCGCGGAGTCCCTCGACGCCCTCACCGACGCCCTCCGGGCTGCGGCGGACCAGGGTGCGGACGCGATGCGCGTGGCCGAGGACCTCTTCGGCGTTGCGCGCATCCTCACCCGCGAGGCCAGCCTGCGCCGAGTGGCCACCGACGCGTCCCTGCCCGCCGAGGCGAAGTCGGACCTGGTCCGTCAGATCTTCGGCGATCAGCTCGACGGGCCCTCGCTGGACCTGGTGGCCCAGGCCGCGGGACGCCGCTGGGCCGGCACCCGTGACCTCGCCGACGCGCTCGAGCACGTGGCCGTCGTGGCCACGGTGCGCGCCGCCGAGGCGGACGACGACGGTGAACGGCTCGAGGACGAGCTCTTCGCCGTCGAGCAGCTGATCGCCTCCCAGCACGAGCTGCGCGACGCCCTCTCGGACCCCGCGAGGTCCGTGGAGGACAAGCGCATGCTGCTGCGCAGTCTGCTCGAGGGCAAGGTCGCAGCCTCCTCGCTGCGGCTGGCCGAGCAGTCCGTCTCCGGGACGCACCGCACGGTCGCGGTGGCCCTGGAGGAGTACAAGTCGGTGGCCGCGAGCCATCGCCACCAGCTCACTGGCACCGTGCACGTCGCCAACGAGCTCAATGAGGGAGACGTCGACCGTCTCTCCTCAGCCCTGGCGGCGCAGTACGGCCGCCCGGTCCACCTCAACGTCCTGGTCGACCCCGAGATCATCGGTGGCATCCGGGTGGAGATCGGTGACGACGTCATCGACGGCACCGTCTCCAGCCGCCTCGACGAAGCACGACGCCGCCTCGCCGGCTAGGCGTCCCTTGAACCAGCCACGCGTACGAGCACCGAATCCAAGAGAGCAGGGAAGAACATGACGGAGCTTTCGATCCGTCCGGACGAGATCCGGGACGCGCTTCAGCGCTTCGTGTCCGACTACCAGCCCGAGACCGCCAGCCGCGAAGAGGTCGGTCGGGTCGCCGAGGCCGGGGACGGCATCGCGCGGGTGTCCGGGCTGCCGTCGGCGATGGCCAACGAGCTGCTCGAGTTTGAGGACGGCACGCTCGGCATCGCCCTGAACCTCGACACCCGCGAGATCGGTGTCGTGGTCCTCGGTGACTTCGAGAAGATCGAGGAGGGCCAGACGGTCCGCCGCACCGGCGAGATCCTCTCGGTCCCCGTCGGCGACTCCTACCTCGGCCGCGTGGTGGACCCGCTGGGCACGCCGATCGACGGTCTCGGCGAGGTCGAGACCAGCGAGCGTCGAGCCCTGGAGCTCCAGGCACCCGGCGTGATGGCCCGCAAGTCGGTCCACGAGCCGTTGGCCACCGGCATCAAGGCCATCGACGCGATGACGCCGATCGGCCGCGGCCAGCGTCAGCTCATCATCGGTGACCGTGCGACGGGCAAGAGCACCATCGCCATCGACACGATCATCAACCAGAAGCAGTACTGGGAGACCGGCGACCCGGACAAGCAGGTCCGCTGCATCTACGTCGCCATCGGCCAGAAGGGCTCGACCATCGCCGCGGTGCGCGGTGCCCTCGAGGAGGCCGGCGCCCTGGAGTACACGACGATCGTGGCCTCGCCCGCTTCGGACTCGGCCGGGTTCAAGTACCTCGCTCCCTACACCGGCTCGGCCATCGGCCAGCACTGGATGTACGAGGGCAAGCACGTCCTGATCGTCTTCGACGACCTGACCAAGCAGGCCGAGGCCTACCGTGCGGTCTCGCTGCTGCTGCGTCGTCCGCCGGGCCGCGAGGCCTACCCCGGCGACGTGTTCTACCTGCACAGC
>JBBPYL010000174.1:0-10581 GCA_038199935.1 Propionibacteriales bacterium
AAGGGCTCGCTGCTGCGCAAGATGCCCGGCGACCGCTGGCAGCAGCTGGCCAACCTGCGCTCCTACCTGGCCTACATGTGGGCGCACCCGGGCAAGCAGCTGCTCTTCATGGGCTGTGAGCTCGGGCAGGAGTCGGAGTGGGCCGAGGGTCGCGAGCTCGACTGGTGGCTGCGCGACCACGCCGAGCACGAGGGCGTCCGCTCGCTGGTGCGGGACCTGAACCGGGTCTACACCAGCAGCCCGGCCCTCTACAGCCTCGACAACGACGGCAGCGGCTTCGCCTGGATCGAGGCCAACGACTCCGGCAGCAACACGTTCAGCTTCGTCCGGACCGGGTCCGACGGCAGCACGCTGGTCTGCGTGGCCAACTTCTCCGCCGCCCCGCACCACGGCTATCGGCTCGGCCTTCCGTCGGCCGGGACGTGGGTGGAGGCGCTGAACAGCGACGCCGACCTGTACGCCGGCTCCGGCGTGGGCAACCTCGGAGCGGTGCACGCCCAGGACGACGCGTGGCACGGGCAGCCTGCCTCGGCCACGGTGTCGCTGCCCCCGCTGGGCACGCTCTGGCTGGTGCCCGGGGCTTGACTAGGCTGGTCCAGTGCCCGACGTCGTCCCCGCCCAGCCCGAGCTGACCGACGGCGTCGTGCTGCTGAGGCCTTGGCGCGAGGCGGACGTGGAGCTGGCCGTGGCGGGGTACGACGAGGAGATCGCCACCTGGTTCGGCTACCCCGAGGTCGGTCCCACACCGGACCAGCACCGGGCTGCCGTCTCGGAGTGGGACAGCGCCTACGCCGCGGACCGCTCGCGAGTGAACTTCGTGGTCGAGCACGAGGGCGGCGTGGTCGGCAACGTGGAGGTGCAGGACCACGGGTCCGGCCTCGGTCGGCTGTCGTGGACGCTCTACCGGGGGCACCGCGGGTACGGGTACGCCACCCGGGCCGTGCGCCTGCTCGTGGACTACGCCTTCGAAACCCTCGGGCTGCATCGGGTCGAGGCCGAGGTCGACCCCGAGAACCAGCGCTCGCTGCGGGTGGCCACCCGCTCCGGGCTGCGCCGCGAGGGCGTCAAGCGGGTGACCCCGGGGATGGCCGACCGCCCCGACAGCACGGCCATGGTGGTGCTGGCCCGGCTCGACACGGACCCGCCGACCACCGAGCCCGAGAGCTTCCGGGCCCTGCTGAACTCGTTCCTGCCGCGCAAGCGGGCCATCGCCCAGATGCTCGTGGTCGACCCGGCCGGCCGGGTGCTGCTGTGCCGGCTGACCTACAAGCAGGACTGGGACCTGCCCGGCGGCGTGGTCGAAGTGGGTGAGTCGCCGCGGCTCGCGGTCTCGCGCGAGGTCGAAGAGGAGCTGTCCCTCACCGTGGACGCGGGCCGACTGCTCCTGACCGACTGGCTGCCGCCGTGGAGCGGATGGGACGACGCCCTCTGCCTGGTCTTCGACGGCGGGGTGCTCCCGGCCAACGCTGTGGACGACATCGTGGTCCAGCCCCGGGAGATCAGGTCCGCGCGGTTCTGCACCGTCGAGGAGGTCCGTGCGCACGCCGCCGACTTCACCGCCCGGCGCGTCGAGGCCGCCCTGGCCGCGCTGGCTGAGGGCAGATCGGGTTACACCGAGTCAGGCCGCTGACCCACACCCTGCCGACCGCGCCCACGCAGCCACCGCCCGCGACCACAACCGCGCACAGCCACCCGACTGCCCCTCAGCCGACACCACCACCGCGCTGCCGACCGCTGAACGCCCGATCAGCCGACGGGACGCCGGGACGCCACGCTCAGCTGAGCTGATCGGGCTCAACCCCCGACTTGTGCCCCTCGCCCTGACCCGCGCCTCCCCCGTTGCCCTCGGACCCGGCCGGCCTGTCGGTCCGGGTGTCGAGGCGGACGATGATCGACTTCGAGGTGGGGCAGTTGCTGCCGATCGCGCTGGAGTCCAAGGGCACCAGCGGGTTCGTCTCGGGAAAGTACGCCGCAGCGCAGCCGCGTGGCTGGTCGTAGGAGATGATCCGGAAGTCCTCGGCCCGGCGCTCCGAGCCGTCGGTCCACTCGCTGACCAGGTCGACGACCTGGTCCACGTGCAGCCCCAGCGCCTCGATGTCGTCGGGGTGCACGAACCCGCCCGGCTGGTCGACCTTCTCGTCGTACGCCGCACAACCGGGCACCACCCGCGCGATCCGTCGCCGGATCTCGGTGTAGTCGGCGCGGAACTCGCCCCACGGCAGGTCGTGGCGGCCCTCCAGCAACGCCTCGGCCAGGGAGCAGACGATGTCGACCTCGGAGCGCAGGTGGGCGCTGGCCGGCTCCCGCGGGCCCTGTGAGGCGTGCACCGCGGACATCGAGACCTCGACGGTGACCCGCTGGGAGCGACCGCCGGTGTGGTCCTTCTCGGTACGGCCCAGGGTCGGCCAGATGACCGCGGTCCGTCCCGGCACCACGTGCGAGCGGTTGAGCTTCGTGGAGACCTGGACGGTGAGGTCGGCGCCGCGCATGGCCTTCTCGGTCACGTGCGTGTCCGGTACGGCGGCGGTGAAGTTCCCCCCCCCATGGCCATGAAGACCTTGGCTTGGCCGTCCCGGAGCGCTCGGATCGACTCGATGGTGTCGAGCCCGTGGGGCCGGGGCGGGTCGAAGCCGAACTCGGCCTGGATCGCGTCCTGGAAGTGCTTGGGCGGCTTCTCCCAGATACCCATCGTCCGGTCCCCTGGACGTTGGAGTGGCCGCGCACCGGGCACAGACCGGCCCCGGGCTTGCCGAGGTTGCCCTGGAGCAGGGCGACGTTGGTGATCTCCGTGATCGTGGCCACCGAGTTGCGGTGCTGGGTGATGCCCATCGCCCAGCAGGTGATGGTCGCCGAGGACTCCCGGAACATCTGGGCCGCCTGCTCGATGAGCGCGCGGGACAGCCCGGTGGCCCGCTCGACGGCGTCCCAGTCCAGGGCCGCGATGTTCTCGGCCCACTCCTCGAAGCCGACCGTGTGCCGCTCGATGAACTCCCGGTCGATGTGCCCCGACTGGAGGAGCAGCGCCCCGATGGCCTGGAACAGCGCCAGGTCCCCGTTGACCCGGACGGGCAGGTGCAGGTCGGAGAGGTCGGTGCCGTTGCCGATCACGCCGCGCGGCTTCTGCGGGTTCTTGAAGTTGACCAGGCCGGCCTCGTGGCCCGCGATCACGATCAGCTCGGCGGCGTAGATGTCCTGCAGGCTCACGCTGCCCTTGCCGATGCCGATCGACTCGGCCAGCGCGACCGAGGTCGACTCGTGGCACATGTTCGAGCAGGAGATCGGCTCGGAGTGGGTCGCGCCCTCGCGCAGCACCATCGGCTCGCTGAGCGGGCCCGAGCCGCTCCGGCTCAGAACAGGGCGGAGGCCAGACCGCGCCGGCCGGCGAGCACCCGGGGGTCGTCGTTCCCGACCGCGGCGAAGAGTCCGAGCAGGTGGGTCCGGGCCCGGTCCCGGTCGTCCCCGCTCGTACGACGGACCAGGTCGACCAGGCGGCCGAAGGCGTCCTCGACGTGACCGCCCGCCAGGTCCAGGTCGGCGACCAGGGTCTGCGCGTCGACGTCGGCGGGCGCGTCCGCGGCAGCCTGGCGTGCCGCGGCGAGGTCGACGCCCTGGGTGCGCTGGAGCACCGTGGCCATGGCCAGGCCACCGGCCGCCTCGGCGTCGGCCGGGTTGGCGTCGACCAGCTGCTGGTACTCACGGACGGCGCCGTCGAGGTCGTCAGCGGCGAGCGCGTCCTCGGCCGCGGCGTAGCGCGGGTCCGCGACGGGGCCGTCCTCGTCCGGCTCGGAGGGTGCACCGGCCAGCGGCTGGTGACGTCCGGTCATTCCCTGGGTGGCGAGCTGCTCCATGACCTGGGTCAGCGCGGCGCGCAGGTCCGCCAGCGGAGCCGCGTCCTGGAAGAGCGGCATCGGCCGACCCTGCACCACCGCGACGACGTAGGGGACGCTGGGGACCTGGACGGCCTGGGCGATCTGCGGCG
This sequence comes from Propionibacteriales bacterium, assembly GCA_038199935.1. Lineage (GTDB taxonomy): Bacteria > Actinomycetota > Actinomycetes > Propionibacteriales > Nocardioidaceae > Nocardioides_B. The sequence continues at coordinate 3,980 of JBBPYL010000174.1, forward strand.
CGGCGTCCACGTCGACCCGGCCGAGCAGGTAGCGGCCCTCGAACTCGTCGGAGAGCGTGGTCAGGTCGTCGGCGAGCTGGGCACTGGCCGGCATCTGAGTCCGGGAGTAGAACACCAGCAGCACCAGGGCGTTCATCGAGGACTCCAGGACCTGCTGGAAGGAGGCCTCGCTCACCTCCAGCGCGTAGGACCCGGCCGCGGACGGGCCGCCGCCTGGCCCGCCGGCCGGACCTCCCCCAGCCGGCGCTCCCCCGACCGGAGCCGCTCCGGCGGCGGGTCGCTTGAGGGCGGAGAGGTCGACGGCTCCAGGACGGGAGAAGGGTGTGGTGCTCATGGGCTCATTCTTGCCGACCGGGCGGACAGGCGGCGACCCACCCCGCACTAGGCCCGACCACGCCGGACGTACGACGTACGCGGGCCGCCCCGGAGAGGACACACCAATCAACGTCTACTCGGCCGGGAGCAGCGAGGAGATCACCGGCCGTGCGCTGGCCGATTTCGCCTCGCGCGACGAGGTCGTGATCGCCACCAAGGTGCACCGACGGATGCGGCCGGGGCCCAACGGCGCCGGCCTCTCCCGGTCAGCGATCCTGACCGAGATCGACGCCGATCGCGGAGACCATGGAGGCGCTGCACGACGTGGTCCGGGCCGGGAGGGTCCGCTACCTCGGGGCGTCGTCGATGTGCGCCTGGCAGTTCGCCAAGGCACAGCACGTCGCCGAGAGCCACGGCTGGACTCCCTTCGTGTCCATGCAGAACCACGACAACCTGATCTACCGGAAGGAGGAGCGGGAGATGATCCCGCTGTACCGCGACCAGGGCGTGGCGGTGCCGTCGCGGGCCACCGCTGAGCCGTCGTCGCCGGTCGCCTCAGAAGCGCGCCGGCTCGCGGTACTCCCCCCACTCGGCCCGGAGCGCGTCGCAGATCTCCCCCAGCGTGGCCTCCGCCCGGCAGGCCTCAAGCATCGACGGGATCATGTTCTCCTCTGAGCGCGCAGCCCGGACCATCGCGGCCAGCGACGCCTCGACCGCCGTCGGGTCGCGGTCGGCCTTGCGCTCGGCGAGCGCACGCACCTGCTCGACCTCCACCTCGTGGGACACCCGGAGGATCTCCAGATCCCCGGTAACCGAGTCGGGGTGGCAGTTGACGCCGACGATCCGCTTCTCGTTCTTCTCCAGGGCGGTCTGGTAGACGAAGGCGGCGTCAGCGATCTCGGACATGAACCACCCGTCCTCGATGCCCCGCAGGATGCCCGGGGTCATCGGCCACGCCGCCGCGGCGGTGCGACCGCGCGCGGCGTCCACCTCGGCAGCGAGGGCCTCGTGGTCGCGGGCCCGCGTCGCCGAGCCGCCGAGCGTCAGGATCCGGTCGAAGATCTCGTAGGCCTGGGCCTCGATGGTGTCGGTGAGCTCCTCGACGTACCACGACCCACCGAGGGGGTCGGCGACGTTGACCACGCCGGTCTCCTCCATGATCACCTGCTGTGTACGCAGGGCGATCTCGGCCGCCTGCTCGCTCGGCAGCGCCAGGGTCTCGTCGAGCGCGTTGGTGTGCAGCGAGTTCGTGCCGCCGAGCACCGCGGCCAGCGCCTCGATGCCGGTGCGGACGACGTTGTTGTAGGGCTGCTGGGCGGTCAGGGACACCCCGGCGGTCTGGGTGTGGAAGCGCAGCCACTGGGCCTTCTCGGTCCGCGCGCCGTACACGTCGCGCAGCCACGTCGCCCAGATCCTGCGGGCGGCACGGAACTTGGCGATCTCCTCGAAGAAGTCGAGGTGGGAGTCGAAGAAGAACGAGAGCCCCGGAGCGAAGGTCTCGATGTCCAGTCCTCGGGAGAGACCCAGCTCGACGTAGGCGAACCCGTCGGCCAGCGTGTAGGCGAGCTCCTGCGCCGCAGTCGATCCGGCCTCGCGGATGTGGTACCCCGAAACCGAGATCGGCTTGTAGGCCGGGATCTTCTCGGCGCAGTGCACCATCAGGTCGCCGATCAGCCGCAGGTGCGGCTCGGGACCGAAGATCCACTCCTTCTGCGCGATGTACTCCTTGAAGATGTCGGTCTGCAGCGTGCCGTTGAGCACGGCGGGATCGACGCCGGCCCGCTCGGCGGCAACGATCATCATGCAGAAGACTGGGACGGCCGGACCGCTGATCGTCATCGAGGTGGTGACCGCAGCCAGGTCGATGCCGTCGAAGAGTGTCTCGAGGTCGGCGGCCGAGTCGACCGCAACGCCGCAGTGCCCGACCTCGCCCAGGGCCTTCGGGTCATCAGAGTCGCGACCCATCAGCGTCGGCATGTCGAAGGCGACGCTGAGCCCGCCGCCGCCGCGTCCCAGGATCATCTTGTAGCGCTCGTTGGTCTGCTCGGCGTTGCCGAAGCCGGCGAACTGGCGGATCGTCCAGGCGCGACCGCGGTAGCCGGTGGAGTGCAGGCCCCGGGTGAACGGGAACTCCCCGGGCCACTCGGAGTGGTCGGTGCCGTACGCCGGGGCGACCTCGAGGCCCGAGAGGGTGGTGAAATCCACCTCGCGGACCCGGCCCTGGGCCCGGGACGCGGCGTACCGCTGCTCCCACCGGCTCCGCGCCGTGTCTGCCGTTTCCTCGTTCGCTGTCATCCCCAGATACTAGGACGCCCAACTATGTCGGCGAAACCCCACCGACTCGACGGATTCTCCGCGTGCACACGCGCCGACTCGACGGACGGTGGGTGGGTGGGTGGGTGGGTCAGAAGTCGCCGGCGTCGTGGCGGAGGGGTCGGAGCAGGGCCGAGACCGCCCGCAGGTCGCTCTCCCCCATCGAGGCCAGCGCGAACCGCGCCTCCACCAGGTCGGCGGTCGCGGCCTCGACCACCTCCCGCCCGCTCGGGGTGATCTCGGCCAGGACGGCTCGCCCGTCTTGGGGATGCCGACGGCGCACGACGAGCCCGGCCGTCTCGAGCCGGTCGACCAGCGACGTCACCGAGGTGGCGTGGACCTGCAGCCGCTCCCCCATCTTGCCCAGCGGCAGCGACCCGGCCGAGGAGAACGTGAGCAGCACCAGCGTCTCGTAGCGCGCAAAGCTCAGCCCGTGCGGGCGCAGAAGGTCGTCGAGCTGGGCCAGCACGAGCTGATGGACCCGCATCAACGAGGTGACCGCGTGCATCTGGTCGACGCCGTCCCAGCGCAGACCCCACTGCCGCGCCGCCTCGTCGATCGGGTCGAACGGGAGCTTGGGCGACATGGACCGAGAGCCTAGTGGCCCGGTCAGTTCGCCAGCTTCGGGCCGCGCAGACCGGCACGTTGCACGACGCGCTGGATCGTGAGGTCCCGCTCATAGGGCCGGGCCACGTAGCGGATGTCGCGCAGCCCCTGCTCCTGGGCCGCGGACTCGAAGACGAAGTGCCCGTAGTTGACGAGCCGCCCGGTGAGCGGCTTCTCGACGGTGATGTCCAGGATCCTGCCCAGCGGCATCGTCGCCATCTTCTGCGAGAGCACGCCTCGCACCCGGAAGACTCGCATGTTCGTGATGACGAAGCGGTCCATGTGCTCGTTGAGCGACTTCCAGGCCGCGTGACCAAGCACGCCGAACGCGAGCAGCAGGGGCAACCAGGCCAGGTCCAGCGGGGAGAACAGGAACCAGTAGACGAACAGCACGGCGAGCAGAACCTCGGCCGCCGGGAGCACGTAGACGACCCAGTGGTGGTGCACCTCGTCGACGATGACCTCGCCCTCCTCCCGCAGAAGGTGGCTGGCGATGTTCGGGTCGATCGTGCGGGCGAGCCAGCCCATGGTCAGCGGAACAGGGCGGTGAAGAACCTGACCAGGCTCTCGAAGGCGCCGAAGAGCGCGTCCGCCGCACCACGAACGGCACCGGCGGCGTTGGCCGGCTGAGAGATGACGTAGAACAGCACGAACAGCACCGCGATGGCGATGAGGATCCTGCGCATAGCGTTCTCCCTGCGACCGTGCACGACAAGGTCGACCGGGCAGCCGACACAGATGTTTTACCAGACGTCGGCGTCCTCGTCCCGAAGGCTCGCGGGACCGTGCCCACCGCACGCAGCCAGAACGCGTCAGGCAGGCGTCTTCGGGGGCAACGATCCTGCGTACTCCAGACCCCGGGTGACCCATCCACGCAGGGCCTCCTCGTCGCTGACCGCGGCGGCGTCGATCTGCAGCCAGCCGTTGAGCTCCTGGCCCCGCATCTCGAAGCGACGCACGAGCGGGGGGTCGAGGAGCGACTCGGTCCGGCCCGGCTCGACGCGCAGCATCAGAGCGCCGTGGGCGCTCGCGCTGGCGGCGAGGTGACCGTGCACGAGGAAGGCGTGTCCGCCGAACATCCGCCGCTCGCTGATCGACGGGTCGCCCGCGACCAGGTCGCGTATGCGGTCCACCAGCTGTTCGTCATAGGCCACGCGCCCCAGTCTGGACCGAGGGGACCGCCGCGGCCAGACCCTCGGCGAGACGACTAGCATCGCAGGTCCGCCGAGCCCAGGGAGTCGACCGTGCCCGAGTCCGAGGGCTCCCCCGTCCCGTCCGGGTCCATCCGGGTGCGGGGTGCGCGGGAGCACAACCTGCGTGCCGTCGACGTGGACCTCCCGCGGGACGCCCTGGTCGTGGTCACCGGCGTCTCCGGCTCCGGCAAGTCCTCGCTGGCCTTCGGCACCGTGTACGCCGAGGCGCAGCTGCGCTACTTCGAGTCCGTCGCGCCCTACGCCCGTCGGCTGCTCCAGCAGGTCGGGGCGCCCGACGTCAACGAGATCACCGGGTTGCCGCCCGCCGTGGCGCTGCGCCAGGCCCGCGGCGTGCCCACGACCCGCTCCACGGTGGGCACCGTCACGACCCTGTCGAACTCGCTGCGGATGCTGCTCTCGCGCGCCGGCACCTATCCGGCGGGGGCGCGCAGGCTGGACTCCGACGCCTTCTCCCCCAACACGGCGGCGGGCGCCTGCCCCCAGTGCCACGGCCTGGGTCGGGTGCACCACGCCACCGAGGACTCGATGGTCCCGGACCCGTCGTTGAGCATCGCCGAGCGGGCCATCGCTGCGTGGCCCGGCGCCTGGCAGGGCAAGAACCTGCGCGAGATCCTCTCTGCGCTCGGGTACGACGTGCACCGTCCGTGGCGAGACCTGTCTCGGGCCGACCGCGACTGGATCCTCTTCACCGACGAGCAGCCGGTGGTCACGGTGCACGCGCACCGCGAGGCGCACCGGATCCAGCGCCCCTACCAGGGCACGTACCAGAGCGCGCGGCGCTACGTCCTGCACACGCTGTCCGGGACCTCCAGCCCCACCCTGAGACGACGCGTCCTCCAGTACGTCGAGATCGACCCCTGCCCGGTCTGCTCCGGGACCGGGTTGCGCGCCGAAGCCAGTGCGGTGACCTTCGCCGGCCACACGATCGCCGAGCTCTCCGCGCTGCCGCTGCGCGTCCTGGCCGACACCCTGCGAACCTCTCGGGCCGACGACGGGGACGTCGCGAGCGTGATCGTGCCGGACCTCGTCGCTCGCATCGAGGTGCTGACCGAGCTGGGGCTGGGCTACCTGAGCACCGGCCGCGCCACCCCGACCCTGTCCGCCGGTGAGCATCAGCGCCTCCGGCTGGCCACCGCCCTGCGCTCCACGTTGTTCGGCGTGCTCTACGTGCTCGACGAGCCCTCGGCGGGACTGCACCCGGCCGACACCGAGCCGCTGCTGGAGGTCCTCGGCCGGCTGCGCGACTCGGGCAACTCGCTGCTGGTGGTCGAGCACGACGTGGAGGTGATGCGACGGGCGGACTGGCTCGTCGACGTCGGTCCCGGCGCGGGCACCCAGGGCGGCCGGGTGCTGCACAGCGGGCCGGTGGCCGGGCTGGCGGACGTGGCGGACTCGGCCACCCGTCCCTTCCTGCTCGACCCCGCGGGGCCCGAGCCGCGCCCGGCGCGCACCCCGACCGGGACGGTCTCGCTGCGCGGGGTCGACCTGCACAACCTGCGCGCACTCGACGTGGACGTTCCGCTGGGGGTGCTGACCGGGGTCACCGGGGTGTCGGGCTCGGGGAAGTCGACCCTGGTCACCCGGGTCCTGGCCGACGTCGTACGCGCGCACCTCGACGCCGAGCCCGGCCGGCGCGCGGACTCCTCCGATGGGTCAGCACCGAGCCCCACGGAGACCTCGGAGGAGGACCCGGACGACGTGACCCCCCGCGAGAGACTGCGGGTCCGGAGCGTCACCGGCCTGGAGCCGCTGACCCGCCTGGTCACCGTCGACCAGCGACCGATCGGCCGTACGCCGCGCTCGAACCTGGCCACCTACACCGGCCTCTTCGACGGCGTCCGCCGCCTCTTCGCCGGCACGCCGGAGGCCCGCTCACGTGGGTACGACGCCGGCCGCTTCTCCTTCAACGTCGCGGGCGGTCGCTGCGAGAAGTGTCAGGGCGAGGGGTTCGTCTCGGTCGAGCTGCTCTTCCTCCCCGGCAGCTACTCCCCCTGCCCGGTGTGCCACGGCGCGCGGTACAACCCCGAGACACTCGAGATCTCCCACCGCGGCCACAGCATCGCCGACGTGCTCGCCCTGACCGTCGACGACGCGTCGGTGTTCCTCGGCGACGTCCCCGCGGTGGCCCGCAGCCTGGACACCCTGCGACGCGTC
>JBBPYL010000175.1:0-12930 GCA_038199935.1 Propionibacteriales bacterium
ACCACCCGATGCCCACCCCGCGGACCAAGCCCGGGGCAGGACGCAAGGAGCTGGCCGCCGCGGCGGCGGTCGGGGCCCGGCCGATCCGGTCGGCCTCCTTCGTCTCGGTGATGTGCGACGCCGAGCAGGTCCGGGCCCGGGGGCTGCCCGTGGCGGACTACTTCTTGTGGAACGACGACTTCGAGTACTCCACCCGACTCATCCGCGGCGCGGTCGGGCTCGCGGTGCCGGCCAGCCTGGTCGTGCACAAGACCCGGACCTTCGGCTCGACCGACGCCGACCCCGGGGCCAGGTTCTTCTACGAGGTGCGCAACAAAGTGTGGCTCTTCACCCGGGCGCGGGGCCTCTCGCCCCGCGAGAAGGCGCTCTACGGCGCCTCGACGCTGCGGCGCTGGGGGAGGACCTTCGCCGGCTCCTCGGACCGGGCCGTGCTGCGCCGGGCGCTGGCGCGTGGACTTGTCCACGGGCTCACCCGCGCGCCTCGGAGCAATCCCGAGGTCCTCGCCGCCGCGGGGTGGGAGCCCCCGGCCGGGGACGTTCCCGCCGCCGGGCAGCCCTTCAGCCTGCTCATCTCCACCTACGGCGGGGACGACGGCGGCTTCCTGCGCCAGGCCTTCGCCTCCGCGGTCGACGACCAGACCCGCCGGCCCGACGAGGTCGTCCTGGTCCAGGACGGGCCGGTCCCCGACTCCCTGGCCGCCACCCTGGCCGACCTGGTCGCGTCCTCGCCGGTGCCGGTACGGCACGTGGTGATGGCCGAGAACCTGGGGTTGGGGCCGGCCCTGGACGCGGGCCTGGCGGCGTGCCGCCACGAGGTGGTGGCGCGGATGGACGCCGACGACATCAGCCGCCCCCAGCGCTTCGCACGTCAGCTGCCGGTGATCGAGGCCGGCGCCGACATCGTCGGCTCCGGGTTGTTGGAGTTCGGCACCGGGATCGACGACATCGTCGGCCGGCGGACGCCCCCGGTGGACCCCGAGGTGATCCGGTCGGTGATCACCTTCCGGGACCCCTTCAACCACCCCACCGTGGTCTACCGCAAGTCCGCCGTGCTCGCGGCCGGGGGCTACAGCGACATGGCGCTGATGGAGGACTACCTGCTCTTCACCCGGATGGTGGCCGGCGGCGCGCGGCCGGCCAACCTGGCCGAGCCCCTGGTCTACTACCGGGTGGGTGCCGGGGCCTACGCCCGTCGGGGGGGCCGCGCACTACTCCGCTCCGAGCTCGCGCTGCAGCGCCGGTTCCGTGAGCTCGGCCTGGTCACCCGAACCCAGTACGTGCGCAACGTGGCCGTACGGGGGGGCTACCGGCTCGTGCCCGAGCCGGTGCGGCGTACCGCGTACCGTGCCCTCATCGCCAACCGGGTCGGCCGCAGGTCGCGGCCCTGATCCTGGCGCCCCGGCCGATAGACTCAGGTCCGCCCCCGACCTGGGCCCGCCCCCAACCCTGGAGTGTGTGGTGAACTTTGACCTCGTCGTCGTCGGGTCCGGCTTCTTCGGACTGACGATCGCTGAACGCTGTGCGACCGAGCTGGGACTGCGCGTCCTGGTCCTGGACCGCCGTCCCCACATCGGCGGCAACGCCTACAGCGAGCCCGACCCCGAGACCGGGATCGAGGTGCACGTCTACGGTGCGCACCTCTTCCACACCTCGAACCAGAAGGTGTGGGAGTACGCCAACCGCTTCACCTCCTTCACCGGCTACCAGCACCGCGTGTACACCAGCCACCAGGGCCAGGTGTACCCGATGCCGATCAACCTGGGCACGATCAACCAGTTCTTCGACGCCGCCTACTCCCCCGACGAGGCGCGCGCCCTGATCAAGGAGCAGTCCGCCGAGCTCGGCGGCAAGGAGCCGGAGAACTTCGTCGAGAAGGGGGTCTCGCTGATCGGGCGCCCGCTCTACGAGGCGTTCATCGCGCACTACACGGCCAAGCAGTGGCAGACCGACCCCGAGGAGCTCTCGGCCGACATCATCAGCCGGCTCCCGGTGCGCTACACCTACGACAACCGCTACTTCAACGACACCTACGAGGGTCTGCCGGTCGACGGGTACACCGCCTGGCTGGAGCGGATGGCCGACCACCCCCTCATCGAGGTCCGGCTGGACACGAACTACTTCGACGTCGCCGAGGAGTTCCGGGGCCAGGTGCCGATCGTCTACACCGGCCCCGTCGACGAGTACTTCGATCGCTGCGAGGGTGAGCTGGGCTGGCGCACGCTCGACTTTGAGCGCGAGGTCGTCGCGGCGCAGGACTTCCAGGGCACCCCGGTGATGAACTACCCCGACGCCGAGGTCCCCTACACCCGCATCCACGAGTTCCGGCACTTCCACCCCGAGCGCGACTACCCCGGGGACAAGACCGTGATCATGCGCGAGTACAGCCGCTTCGCCGAGAAGGGCGACGAGCCCTACTACCCGGTGAACACCGCCGAGGACCGGGAGAAGCTGCTGAAGTACCGTCAGCTGGCCGAAGCCGAGCCGGTGGTGCTCTTCGGGGGACGGCTGGGCACCTACCAGTACCTGGACATGCACATGGCCATCGGCTCGGCGCTCAGCATGTTCGAGAACAAGCTCCGGCCGCACTTCGAGTCCGGGGCTCCCCTGAGCAGTGGAGGTGTCCAGGCGTGAGCACCGAGCCCCGGGTCCTGCAGCGCGTCGTCTTCCCGGTCTCCCGCGACGTCGACGTCCTGCCCCTCTACGTCGACCCGGACCGCCCGCAGCTCGACTCCGCGGGCGGCTCCGCCGCCGAGCGCAGCCGCACCTCCGCGGCGCTGTCCGCCTCGCACCGCGCGCCGGACCCGCACGCGGTCCTCGACCGACGTCGCTACCAGGTCGCAGAGTCCGACCACGTCTCCTTCGGTACCTACTTCAACGCGTTCGCGGCCAGCTACTGGCGCCGGTGGACCATCGTGGAGCTGGTCACCTTGACGGTGCGGCTCACCGGGCCGGGGGCGACGGTCGTCGTCTACCGCTCCATGCCCGACGGTCGCGCGCAGCGGGTCGAGGACCACGCCACCGTCGGCGCGGAGACCGAGGAGGTCAGCTTCGACCTCTCCCTGCAGAGCTTCAGCGACGGCGGGTGGTACTGGTTCGACATCGTCGCCGGCCCGCACGGCGCGGTGCTCGAGGAGGCGGACTGGGTGGCGCAGGTGCCCTCCGAGCGGGCGGCGCCCGGCTCGGTGACGATCGGCATCACCACGATGAACCGTCCCGACTTCTGCGCCGACCTGCTTCGGCAGATCGGCGAGGACGCGGGGGTGCGCGAGGTCCTCGACGAGGTCGTCGTGGCCGAGCAGGGCACCGACAAGGTCCGCGACTCCGAGCGGTTCGGGGCGGCTCGCGACGCGCTGGGAGACACGCTGCGGGTGATCGAGCAGGCGAACTTCGGCGGGTCCGGCGGCTACGCCCGGTCCCAGCTGGAGACCCTCGAGGCCGGCCGGTCGACGTACATGATGTGCATGGACGACGACGTCGTCTGCGAGCCGGAGAGCATCGTCCGCGCGGTCACCTTCGCAGACCTGTGCCGACGCCCGACGATCGTCGGCGGGCACATGTTCAGCCTCTACGCGAAGTCTCGGCTGCACAGCTTCGGGGAGATCGTGAACCTCTACCGCTTCTGGTGGACCGCGCCGCCGACGGTCAACCCGGACTGGGACTTCGCCGAGCGCAACCTGCGCTCCTCACGCTGGTTGCACCGTCGCATTGACGTGGACTTCAACGGCTGGTTCATGTGCCTGATCCCGACCGAGGTCCTGCGCGAGGTGGGGCTGAGCCTGCCGGTGTTCATCAAGTGGGACGACTCCGAGTTCGGGGTGCGGGCGGCCCGGCACGGCTACCCGACGGTGACCATGCCCGGCACCGCGGTCTGGCACGTCCCGTGGACCGACAAGAACGACGCGCTGGACTGGCAGTCCTACTTCCACCAACGCAACCGATTCATCGCGGCGCTGCTGCACTCGCCGTACGACCGGGGCGGGCGGATGGTGCGGGAGAGCTTCAACCACCAGGTCAAGCACCTCTTCGCGATGCAGTACTCGACCGCCGAGCTGCGGCACAAGGCCCTAGAAGACGTCCTCGCCGGTCCCGACGTGCTGCACGAGGAGCTGGCCACCAAGCTGCCCGAGCTGCGCGCGATCCGGGCCCGGTACCGAGACGCCCAGACCGCGGCGGACCCGGATGCCTTCCCGCCGGTGCGGCGGCTCAAGCCGCCCAAGCGGGGAGCAGATCCCACCGCTCCCAAGGGCCAGATCGGTCAGTTGATGGCCGCCGCGACGAGCGCCCTGCGCCAGGTCCGACCCAAGCGCGACCTTGCCGAGCACTTCCCCGAGGCCCGACTCGCGGCCATGGACGCCAAGTGGTGGATGATGGCCCAGTTCGACTCGGTGGTCGTCTCGATGCCGGACGGCGCCAGCTCGGCCTGGCACCACCGCGACCGCGAGGAGTTCGCGGCGTTGCTGCGCAAGACGGTGGCCATCCACGAGCGGCTCTACCGCGAGTGGCCCTCGCTGGCCCGCCGCTACCAGGAGTCGCTGCCCGAGATCACCTCTCCCGAGCGCTGGCGCAAGACCTTCGAGGCCACAGGCGGAGGGTCGTGAGCCTGCACCTGGGTCGGAACCGGCCCCGCACCGACGCCGACGCGAAGGGGACGGCGACGGCGGCGGCGGCGGCGACGACGCCACCGCTGAGCCCGCCCTCGAGCTCGGGCGGCCTGCTCGACGTCTTCCGCCGGCGCTACGTGCTCAAGCTCCTGGTCCGGCGCGAGATCGCGGCGCGGTACCAGGGCTCGGTCCTCGGCATGCTGTGGTCCTACGTCCAGCCGCTGGTGCGGTTCCTGATGTACTACTTCGTCCTCGGCGAGCTCATCGGCTTCAACCGGCGGGTGGAGTACTTCGGGATCCACCTCTTCGCGGGGATGGTGATCATCCACTACTTCACTGAGACCTTCAGTGCCGGGACGCGCTCCATCGTGCGCAACTCGGCCATCGTGAAGAAGATGGCGATGCCTCGGGAGATGTTCCCGGTGGCCTCGATGCTGGTCTCGGCGTACCACACGATCCCGCAGATGGTGATCCTGGCCGTCGCCTGCGTGCTGGCCGGCTGGCAGCCCGACGGGGTGGGCCTGCTCGCCGGTCTGCTGGGCATGTCGATCATCGCCGTCCTCGGCACCGCCCTGGCCCTGTTCTTCAGCGCGGCCAACGTGTTCTTCCGCGACTTCTCCAACATCGTCGCGACCCTGACCACGTTCGTGCACTTCAGCGTGCCGATGATCTACCCGTTCACCCGGGTCCCCAGCCGGTTCGGGGACGGCGCTGCGGTGGAGATCTACCTGCTGAACCCGCTGGCCGAAGCGGTGCTGCTGATGCAGCGCTGCTTCTGGACCGGGGTCACCTCGGACCCGGCGACGACCGCGAGCGTGATCAACCCCGACAACGTCGATGCGGGCGGACACATGCCCGACTACCTGTTCACCCGTGGCCTCGCCCAGCTGGCCTTCAGCCTGGTCGTCCTGGTCATCGCCCAGGTGGTCTTCACCCGGCTCGAGAACAAGTTCCCGGAGCGCCTCTAAGTGACCCAGTCCATCGTGTGCAACGGCGTGACCAAGAACTTCACCATGCGCTACCACCGCACCATCAAGCAGATGAGCGTGGCCAAGCTGCGCCGCCAGAAGCTCGGTGAGGACTTCCTCGCCGTGGACGACGTGTCCTTCTCCGTCGAGCAGGGCGAGGCCATCGGGCTGATGGGTCTGAACGGGTCGGGGAAGAGCACCCTGCTCAAGGTCATCAACGGCGTGATGCGCCCCGACAGCGGGAGCGTGCTCACCCGGGGCCGGATCGCCGGACTGATCGCCACCGGCGCGGGCTTCCACCCTCAGCTGACCGGGCGCGACAACGTCTTCCTGAACGCGGCCATCCTCGGCATGTCGGAGCGGGAGACCAACGCGAAGTTCGGCGACATCGTCGAGTTCGCCGACATCGGCAAGTTCCTCGACACCCCGGTGGGGCACTACTCCTCGGGAATGTTCGCCCGGCTCGGCTTCGCCGTGGCCGTGCACACCGACTCCGACATCTTCCTGGTCGACGAGGTGCTCGCCGTGGGGGACCGACCGTTCAAGCGCAAGTGCATGGCGCGGATGGAGGAGATCCGGCGTACGGGGCGCACGCTGTTCTACGTCTCGCACGCACCGGGCTCGGTGCGCAAGATGTGCGACCGGGTCCTGGTCCTGGAGAAGGGGAAGCTGGCCTTCGACGGACCCGTCGACGACGGCATCAAGTTCCTGCACTACGACGACAGCGACGAGGACGACGTGAACTCCGAGGACGTCGACGACGACCTCGGCGCCGACATCTGAGTGCGTGCGCTGAGACGGCGAGCCCGGCCTGAGCTGGGCCGGAAGAATTACAGGTCTGTAGTTAAATCGAACCTGTTGCGGGGCCGTGGGGCGGATGTGACATTTGAGGCTCGTGTGAGAGCCTCTCCGTCCAGAAAGTGCCGGTATGACCGAGAACAAGAGCCGTTTCGTGCTGCTGTGCCAGCAGGCCCTGGCCTGCGCTGTCGTGGTCACGCTGGCTGCCCCGGCGGCCGGGATCGGCAGCCTCGACCTGGTCGCGCCATCCACCGGCGCCCGAGCGTCCGGCCAGCCGGGCCAGTCCGGCCCGGTCGGCTCCCTGGTCGCCGCCGAGCCGGTCACGCCGACGGTGACCGAGGTTCCGCTGACGGGTCCTGACCGCACCGGCCACGACGACGATCGTCTCACCACGAACTCCCGGCCGCTGCCGATCGGCGAGGTCGAGGCCGACGAGGAGGCCCTTGGCTCGGTCGAGACTCCGAAGGCCGCCGGCCTCTCGGACCCCCAGCCGGTCGACGGCTTCGCCACGGTGGGGGTCACCTGGTCCTCCGAGCAGCACCTCGCCGACGACGAGATCACCGTCTCCGTGCGCAGCCTCGCCGACGGGGCGTGGTCGCGCTGGCAGGTCATCCCCTACGACGCCGCGCACGGTCCGGCCGCGGGCAGCCCCGAGGCCGCCCACGAGCGGATGGGCACCGACGCGGTGGTGGTCGGCGACGTCGACGACGTACAGGTCAAGGCGGTCACCTCACGTCCGGCGCTCCCCACCGACATGAGCCTGGACATCGTGGACCCCGGTGACGGTGGCGCCACCGCACGCGAGCTCCCCGCGATCGACACCGCGGACCTTGGCCCGGCCGACGTCAGCGCCACGTCCGCGGGGACCGGCGAGGACCCCAACGACCCGGTGGAGCCGGTCACCCCGGTGGTCCCCGGCGACCCAGGCATCGGCGACGACGCGGAGCTGCTCGGCGGCGGCGGTGTCACGCCCAAGCCGCAGATCTTCTCGCGGGCCCAGTGGGGGGCCGACGAGCGGATGCGCGACAAGGGCTCGCTGCGCTACTTCGAGGTGCGCGCGGGCTTCGTGCACCACACCGTGAACGCCAACAACTACACGCGCGACCAGGTGCCGTCGATCCTGCGCGGGATCTACGCCTACCACACGCAGTCACGGGGCTGGAGTGACGTCGGCTACAACTTCCTGGTCGACCGCTTCGGCCGGATCTGGGAAGGCCGCTACGGCGGGGTCGCCCGACCCGTGGTGGGGGCGCACACGCTGGACTACAACGACTACGCCTTCGCGATGTCGGCGATCGGCAACTTCGAGACCACCCAGCCCTCGGCCGCCCTGCTCGACGCCTACGGCCGGCTGTTCGCCTGGAAGCTCGGGCTGCACGGCATCGACCCGGCCGCCACCTCCCAGCGCGTTGGCAACCGCACCCTGCCCGCGATCAACGGGCACCGGGACGTCGCTCAGACCGCCTGCCCGGGTCGATACCTGTACGCCAAGATCCCGAACATCCGGACCTTGGCCTCGTCCTACCAACGTCCCTTCCGCTCCCGGAAGAAGGACTCCGACGTGTCGGGGACGAGCTGGCCCGACCTCGTCGTCCGCGACCATAAGACCCAGGTCCTCTCGGTCGTGCGGACCGGCGGTCAGGTGGGCTTCGCTCGCGGTCGGGTGGCCGGTCTCGGGGGCCGGGCCGTGGACCTCGCCGTGGTCTCCAAGGACCTGACCGGCGACGGTAGGGCCGACGCGCTGGTGCGCGACCGGGGAACCGGGGTGACCCAGCTCCTGCCGGGGACCGCGGCCGGCGGCTTCGGCGCCTCCGCCTCGGCCATCAAGCGCTTCGGCGGCCTCGACCAGCTCGCCGCCGTCGGCGACTTCGACGGCAACGGCACGAACGACCTCGTGGGACGCCCTCGGGCGAGCAAGCGGCTCGTGCTCGTGCCCGGTCGTGGCGACGGGACCTTCGGGCGCACCAGGTCCCTGGGGGACTGGTCCGGCTACGACCTGACCTCGGCGGCCGGCGACCTCGACCGCGACGGTCATCTGGACCTGCTGGCCCGCGACAAGGCCGGCAAGCTCTGGCTCGTGGCCGGCACCGGCACGGGCTCGCTCGCCGGGCGCACGACTCTTCCCGGGCGCTGGGGCGGTCGTGATCTGGTGGCCGGGTTCGGCGACGTCACCCTCGACGGCGTGCCGGACGTGGTCGCCCGTAGCCGCGACTCCCGGCAGACCTACCTCTACCCCGGCGACGGACGCGGTGGCCTGGGTCCTCGGCTCGGCCCCTTCAGCCGCTTCAGGTCCCTGCGGTTCCTCGCCTCGCCCGGTCAGGTCACCGGGTCCCGGCAGGCCGACCTCGTCGGCCTCGGCGCCAACGGTGCCATGCGCGTCTTCGCGCACCGGGGCACTCGCAACCTCGCAGGTGTGGTGCCCACCGGGACCTCGGTCAGCGACACCGACCTGCTGCTCGACGTGGGGGACTGGAACGGGGACGGACGCAACGACCTGATGACCCGGCGGGCCTCTGACGGCACGATGCTCTTCCGGGCCGGGACGTCGGGGGCCGGCTTCGCCGACCCGGTCAAGGCGGCCGGTGGCTGGGGCGCGGTGGAGAACGTGACCGCGGTCGGCGACCTCACCGGGGACGGCTTCCCCGACCTGATGGGCCAGCCGCGAGGGGGAGCACTGCGCATCTACCCCGGCAACCACCGTCACGGCTTCCGGATGAGCTACGTCGCGCATGGGGCGGTGCCGTCAACCGCGCAGGTCGGCGTCGGGCTGTGGGACGCGGACGGCTCCCCGGACAGCGTGATCCGCCGAGCCGACGGAACACTGTGGCTCTACCCGGGAAACGGTCCCGGCGGCCTGACCGGCAGCGGCACCAGGATCGGCGACGGAGCGAAGAAGTACGACACCCTGCTCGGCGTCGGTGACGTGAACGGCGACGGCCGAGCCGACGTGGTCGCGCGTCAGCGCTCCACCGGAGCCCTGTGGCTGCTTCCCCGGGTGGCTGGGGGACGCATCGGCGACCGCAGGCTGATCGGGACCGGATTCGGACGCTACGACCTGATTGGCTGACCTGAGCCCGAGGAGTCGGCCACCAGCGTGAGCGACGCACGCTCGGCCGACTGCTTGCTCGCCCAGGTCGCCGGGTCGCGGTGCCGTACCCACACCGTTCCGCCCCCGACGACCAGCGGCTCGACGAGCGTGCCGAGTCCGTCCCGGCTCACCGGGTTCACGTCGGTGAGCAGCCGGGACCCCGCGGTCAGCGCCGGGTCCCCGAACTCGGTCATCAGGTCGCTGTGCAAGAGCTCGCCGCCAGGCCCGGTCCACGCCGCATCCTCGGACCGCGGCGGGTCGAAGGCGGCGAAGACGTCGGGCTGACCCAGGACCACCGCGCCGTAGTCGACCACGCCGACGGGGAGGGCCTCGGCGAAGCGCGCGCCGAGCGGACGCAGCGAGACGGCGAGGACTGGGACCCTCGACGCGTGCTCCGCGTGGCCCTCCAGGGTGTCGGGGCCGCACACGACCAGGTCGGCCTCCTCGGCGCGGCCGGGGTCGTCGGTGACCCGGAGGCCCATGGACCACGCGGCTCCGAGCCACACCGCGCCCAGCCAGTGGGTGGGCAGCTCGACCAGGGCGAGCTGGCCCCGCTCCCCGTCCAGCTCGTCCTGCACCAGCGCGGCGGTCTTGGCCACCCAGTTCGCGTAGGTGGTCACCGACAGCTCCACCCGCTCGCCGGTGGCGTCGTCGTAGAAGGTCACCAGGGGGCGGGACGGGTCCGCTCGCAGCGCAGCGGCCAGGGCCGCGGGGAAGGTGGAGGTAGGCACGGCAGGTCATCGTACGGAGGGTGGCATCATCGACGCCATGCAGGCACCCGGACCGGCCGAGGCCGTGATCGTCGCCGGAGGACTCGGAACCCGGCTCCTCCCCCTCACCGCGACGCGCCCCAAGCACCTGCTCGAGGTCGGCGGCGTGCCGTTCCTGGAGCACCAGATCAGCCGGCTCGCGGAGGTCGGCATCGAGCACGTGGTCCTGGCCACCTCCTACCGCGCCGAGCTGTTCGAGCCCGTGCTCGGTGACGGGTCCCGGTGGGGGATCCGGCTGACCTACGTGTGGGAGGAGGAGCCGCTCGGGACCGGAGGCGCGCTGCGCAACGTGGTCGACCTGCTGGAGTCCGGCCCCGACGACGCGGTGGTCGTGCTCAACGGAGACATCCTCTCCGACCACGACCTCCTCGGTCAGCTCGAGGACTTCCACCACGACCGTGACGGACACCGGGTCGAGGTGTCGCTGCACCTGGTCGAGGTCGAGGACGCCCGGGCCTTTGGCTGCGTGCCCACCGACGACGACGGGCGGGTGCGGGGTTTCGTGGAGAAGTCCAAGCACCCGGAGAGCTCCCAGGTCAACGCCGGCTGCTACGTCTTCCGCCGACGGGTCCTCTCCGACATCCCCCCGGGCCGGGTGGTCTCGGTCGAGCGGGAGACCTTCCCCGCCCTGGTGACCGCCGGTGCGCTAGTGGTCGGCTTCCTCGGGCCGGGCTACTGGCGCGACGTGGGGACCCCGGCCGCCCTCGTGGCCGCGTCGCGGGACCTGGTCCTCGGCGTGGTCACCAGCCCGGCCACCGAGGCCTCACCGTGGGGCGCACTGATGCACCACCAGACGTTTGTGCATCCGGACGCCGTGGTCAACGCGGGCTCGGCCCTGAGCCGGGGGGTGCGGGTCGACGCGGGCGCGGTGGTCTCCGGCTGCGTGCTGATGGCCGACGCGCACGTCGGGGCCGGGGTGCACCTGAGGGAGTGCGTGCTGGGCCGGGGGTCGGAGGTAGCCGCGGGCGTGCAGCTGACCGGGGTGACCCTCGGGGACGATGCCCAGGTGCGCGTCCCGATGCCCGAAGGCGACCGCGTGGACGCCGGTGAGGTCCGTGCGGCGGACCGCTAGGCCACCAGCGCGTCCTCGGCGTGCTCAGGGCAGGTACTGCACCAGCCACTCGGCGCCGCCGAGGACGGCGACGAAGCGCAGCCAGCGGCCGAGCAGTCCGAGCACGAAGACCTGGGGCAGGCTCATCCGTAGCTGACCGGCGAGCACCGAGGTGATCGCGAGGGGGGGGAGCCCGACCAGGGCCGACCCGAACACGAGCAGCCCGGTCAGCAGCGGACGGTCCTGGGTGCGGGTACGCCAGCGCTCGAGCCGGGCCTTGTTCTTCGGCTGCTCGCTCTTGCGCCGGATCCAGCCCCAGCCCAGCGAGCTGGCGCCGAGGTAGTACCAGGCCACCTTGCCGATCATCTGGCCGACCGCGGCCACGAGGCCGAGGGCCCAGATGCTGCCGACCGAGGCCAGAGCCACCCGGACGCCGAGGTAGGCCTCGATGGTGATCACCGGAATCAGGGCCGAGGCGACGCCCACGAAGAAGAGCGCAACGAGGTCCCGCACCGGCTCAGATGGCGTTCGGCTCGGGAGAGTCGGTGTAGGGGAAGTCCTTCATGAACTGGGAGACGACCTCACCGCTCGGTGCGTCGCAGTACTGCCACACCCCCTGCTGGCCCGTCGCCGGATTCGCCGGGTCGGCGTACCAGTGAGTCAGGGCCACGTGTGCCCCGTCGGGGAAGGCCTTGCCGTCCTCCTCGGTCCACGGCACCGCGACGAACTTGTCCGTGGTCGGGTCCTCGCCCTGGTACTTCTCGGCGATCGCCTTGACCACGGCCAGGTCCTCGGAGCTGTCGGCGATCGTCTTGTCGTACCAGAGCAGGTTGTAGCCGTGCTCCAGGTTGTGCACGAGATACTCCAGGTCGGGCCGGTCCCCGGTGCTGTAGAACTTGCGCTGGAAGCCTGCGGTCTGGTTGTAGTGCGAACCGAACGCGGGCGGGGAGTCGGGGTAGGCGATCTGGGTGCCGATCTCGCGGTGGTCGGCGTTGCCGTCGGCCTTCGTGCGCACCGTGTCCTGGCAGCCCGCCGCCGAGGCGGCCGCACCCAAAGTCTCGAGGTCACCGGAGGAGACCTGTCGCTGCTTGAGCAGCGGGTAGGCACCGGCCCCGATGATGACCAGCCCGACCACCGCGCAGGCGGCCACGATGATCATCGTGCGGCGTCGCTCTGCGCGCTTCTGGTCGCGGCGCATCTTCTCCACCACCGCGCGGCGGTCGTCCTTGGTCGGCTTGGCCATCAGGTCTCTCGGCTCGCTTCGGGTCGGGGGTCGCAGTCTACGGAGTCGCGCGGACGAACCTGAGCGGCGTGCCCGGTTCGTGACGTTCGGCGGCCGGTCGCCAGCCCAGGGCGTACGCCGCGGCCTTCGTCGTGGCCGCCTCGGGGTCGCCGCACGGCACGACGACCTGGCCGTCCTCGACGACCGCTTGGGCCCCGGTGAGCTCCTCAAGCACGTCGCGCACCTCGACGGCGTCGGCCGGCGCACCGAAACCGACGCGGTCCTCATCCTGGCCCCGCAGCGCGGCCAGCACCGCCTCGCGGGCCCCGAACCCGAACCAGTCCTGCGCGGGCGCCCGGATCGTCGCGCCGGCGCCGGCGCCGGCCGGGGCGGCGGGGAGGGCCCAGCGCGCCAGGCCGCGGCCGAGCGCGA
>JBBPYL010000176.1:0-10127 GCA_038199935.1 Propionibacteriales bacterium
CTCGACGTCGAAGTCGTCCTGGTGCAGCCCGTCCTGCGCCGTCGGCAGCCGGGTCCCGCGCAGGAGGAGCCGGTCCGGCCCGGCCACCGCGGTGATCACCGCGGTGCCGTGGTTGTCCGCGCGATGGATCCAGGGACGGATCCGGCCGTAGCCGAAGCGCACCGCCCACTCGTGGCGCATCGCGACCGTGCCCTCGATCCCGGTCACGACACGGACCAGGTCCGCGCGGCCGTCGCCCACGGGCATCGCGTCCACCACCCGGACCACCCCCGTGTCGGTCACGTACGTGGTCTCCAGCACGGCGCTGTGCCCGACGTAGCGGCGGGTGCTGGTGGGGACCTGGCCGTCCTCCACCCGCGGCCCGAGCAGCCAGCGGCCGTTCTCCGCCGTGCCGAGGAGCGCGGCGAAGCAGGCGGAGGAGTCGAAGCGGGGCAGGCACAGCCAGTCCACCGAGCCGTCACGGCCGATCAGGGCCGCCGTCCCGGTGTCGCCGATCACGGCGTAGTCCTCGATGGGCAGGGCCATGCCCGTACGCTACCGGGGACCCTGACTGTTCGCCCACGCGACATGGTCTGGTCGGTCGGAGGGGGTAGGTTCGCTCGGGTCCGACCATCGACCCAACGGAAGCCTCCTCATGTCACCCATCTCGGGAAACCGTCGACCTCGCGTCGGCACTGTCCTGCTCGTCTCCGGCGCCGTGGCGTTCGGGGGGTTCATCGCCCCGCCGGCGGCTCTCGCCTCGCCCGACGGTACGGGTCTGGTGATCAGCGAGGTGTACGGCGGCGGAGGCAACACCAACGCCGTCTACACCCACGACTTCGTGGAGCTGTTCAACCCCACGGGTTCCGCGATCAGCGTCGAGGGCATGAGCGTGCAATACCGCTCGGCCAACGGCACCGCGGCGCAGGCCACCGCTCTGACCGGCTCGGTGCCCGCCGGTGGGCACTACCTGGTCCAGGAGGCCCAGGGCCAGAACGGCACCACCGCGCTGCCGACCCCCGACGCCGAGGGTTCCATCGCGATGTCCGGCTCCGCGGGCGTGGTCTACCTCTCGACCGAGGTGGCACCGCACGGCACCGCGACCGGCGACGTGACCGACGACGACCCGCGGGACACCCGGCTGGTCGACCTGGTGGGGTACGGCAGCACCGCGGGCACCTTCGAGAACGCCTCCGGTGGTGCCGGTCCGACGCCCGCCCCGTCCAACACCACCTCCGTCTCGCGCGTCGGTGGGCGCGACAGCGACGACAACAGCGACGACTTCACCGCCGCGGCGCCGGAACCCGAGAGCTCCGGTGCGGGCGGAACGGACCCCGAGCCCGAGCCCGAGCCCGAGCCGGCGACCGCGCTGAGCATCGCCGAGATCCAGGGCACTGGCTTCTCCAGCGGGGTCCAGGGCGTTCGAGTGGTCACCACGGGCGTGGTCACGGCGGCGTACCCGACCGGCGGTGTCGACGGACTCTTCCTCCAGACCGCCGGGACCGGCGGCCCGGCGGACCTGACGTCCGGCGCCTCCGACGGAGTCTTCGTGCACGGTGCCGCCGTGGTGCAGGCGATGACCGGGGCCGACGCCGTCGTCGTGGGCGAGCGCCTCGAGGTGACCGGTGTCGTCTCCGAGCGGTTCGGGATGACCACGGTGATTCCGGCCGAGGCGAGCGAGGTGGTCAGGACGGACACCACCTACCCCGTGACGCCCTTCGCGACCACGTGGCCGGAGCAGAACGCCGACCGCGAGGCCCTCGAGGGCATGCTCCTCGCGCCGCAGGGCGACTTCACGGTCAGTGACAACTACAGCCTTAACCGCTTCGCGCAGATCGGGATCGCAGCGGGCACCGAGCCCCTGCGTCAGCCTACCGACGTCGCGCCCTTCGGGTCCGCCGACGCGGCCGCCGTGCAGGCCACGAACCAGGCGCTGCGCGTCACCCTGGACGACGGGGCGGCGATCGACTTCCTCGGCAACGCCGGGGAGGACGTCGCGCTGCCCTGGCTGAGCGACGACCCGACCATCCGCGTCGGGGAGCCGGTGCGCTTCGTCGCTCCGGTGGTGCTCGACTACAGCTTCGGCCTGTGGCGCTTCCAGCCCACCGGTCAGCTCACCGCCGGCGACGCCCAGGGGGTCGCCCCGGCGACGTTCGGGGACACCCGCACCGCGGGACCGGCCGACGTCGGCGGCGACCTCCAGGTGGCGAGCTTCAACGTGCTCAACTACTTCACCGACCTCGGTGTCGACGTCCCCGGCTGCTCCTTCTACTACGACCGGACCGAGGTGGACCCGGTCACGGTCCGGGGCGGCTGTGACGCCCGAGGTGCCGCGGAGCCGGCCGACTTCGCCCGCCAGCAGGACAAGATCGTCGAGGCGATCAACTCTCTGGGGGCCGAGGTCGTCTCCCTGGAGGAGATCGAGAACTCGGCCGCCTTCGGGCGTGACCGGGACGCGAGCCTGGCGGCACTGGTCGAGGCCCTCAACGCCGACCTGGGCGCGGACGCGTGGGCCTTCGTCCCCTCGCCGGCCAACCGTCCGGCTGTGGCGGACGAGGACGTCATCCGGACGGCCTTCATCTACAAGCCGGCGGCGGTCACCGCCGAGGGTGAGTCGCGGATCCGGCCCAGCGTCGGCGAGGACGATCCCTTCGTCAACGCGCGTGACCCGCTGGCCCAGGTGTTCGCTCCGGTCGGTGCGGTCAAGGCCGACCGCTTCCTGCTCGTGGCCAACCACTTCAAGTCCAAGGGCTCGGCGCCGGACGCTCCCGACGTGAACGTCGACGACGGCCAGGGCGCCTGGAACGTGCGGCGCACCGAGGCTGCGCGCGCGCTGGCGGACTGGGTGGGCACGGTGCAGGCCGAGGTCGGGGTGGAGAAGGTCTACCTCGACGGCGACTTCAACTCCTACACCTACGAGGACCCGATGCTGGCCCTCTACGACGAGGGCTACACCAACCTCGCGACGCAGTTCGACGGCGGCAGCACGTACCTGTTCGACGGGCTGGTCGGCTCGCTGGACCACGGTCTGGCCAACTCCGCGGCGCTGGCCTCGACGACCGGTGCCACGGTGTGGAACATCAACTCGGTGGAGTCGGTGGCGCTGGAGTACAGCCGCTACAACTACAACGTCACGCTGTTCTACGACGGCTCCACGCCGTACCGGGCCTCCGACCACGACCCGCTGGTGTTCGGGATCGACACCACGCCCGTCGTCGCAGCCGAGAGCTCGGCGCTGAGGGTCAGGGTGACGCCCCGCAGGGTCGTGGAGGACAAGACGCGGGTCAAGGTCCACGCTAGGGTCACCAGCAGCGACCACAAGCGCGTCGGGGACGGACGGGTCACGGTCCGCGAGGGAGATCGGGTGCTGGGGACCGTGACGGTGCATGCGGGCAAGGCGACGCTCCGGCTTCCCCGGTTCGCCAAGCCCGGGGTGCACGAGCTCACCGTGTCCTACACGAGCACGCAGCGTGAGGGCTCCACCGTCACCGTCTCCGTGCGCGTCCGGTCCCGTCACCAGCACGGAGGCCGGGGACACTGAGCACCTCAGGGGCCGACCCGCTGACCCCCTCGGGGGGCGCCGGGGCGACCCCTGTTCACGACACCCGGCTCGGCGACATCCAGGCGGCGCTGACCACGGGCAGGCTCACCGTGGCCTGTGCCGAGTCGCTGACCGGCGGGGCCCTGGCCGCCCTGCTGTCCTCGCTGCCCGGCGCGAGTGCCGTCTTCCGCGGGGGCGTGGTCAGTTACGCCACCGACGTCAAGGAGTCGGTGCTCGGCGTCTCGCACCACGTGCTGTCGACCTCGGGCCCGATCTCGGCCGAGTGCGCCGCGGCGATGGCCGTCGGGGTCCGCAGGGTGCTCGACGCCGACTGGGGCGTCAGCACGACGGGAGTGGCCGGTCCCGATCGCCCGGACGGCCATCCCGTCGGTCAGGTCTTCGTCGGTCTGGCCGGACCGGGCGGGAGGGTCCGGGTGGTCGAGTTGGTGCTCGCAGGCACCCGCGACCAGATCCGGGCCCGCACCTGTGACGAGGTCCTCGGCCTCCTGCACGGTGCGCTGCGCTGAGGGTGCGCCGGTTCTGGACATCCGCCGGCGGGAAGTTTCCGCAGGACGGTAGCGTTATGTCCCAGCACAGGTCGGCGGCCCCGGGGGCCGGTTCTCCCGACGCAGAGTCCACGAGATGGAGGCGCAGCGATGGTTCTCTTCCGGCGTCTGCTCGGTGAGGTGCTGCGCTCCCAGCGTATGCGGCAGGGCCGCACGCTTCGTCAGATCTCCGCCGACGCCCGAGTCTCCCTGGGCTACGTCTCGGAGATCGAGCGTGGGCAGAAGGAAGCGTCCTCCGAGCTGCTGGCCTCGATCTGCGCCGCTCTGGACGTCCCGCTCTCGGAGATCCTCTCCGAGGTCAGCGATGCGGTGGCGCTGGAGGAAGCCGCGGTGGCGGTGCGATTGGCCGACCTCCGGGTCGACGCCACGACGCTGCGCCGGGCCACGACGTCGCGCGAGCCCGGTGCGCGCTCGGGCGACGTGGTCGCCTCCGCGGCCTGAGCCCTGGCCTCAGTGCGGCTGGCAGACCGGGCACCAGTACGTCGCCCGCTGCTGGGTCGCGGGTCCCTGCATCCGGACCCTGATCGACTCACCGCACCGGCGGCAGGGCTGTCCCTCGCGTTGGTAGACCCAGGTGCGCCGCCCCCGGCGGGTGTCCCCGGTGAACGTCTGCTCGACCCGCTCGCGGTTCGCCACCAGAGCGCGACGGGTCCGGTCGACCAGACGCGCCAGGACCTCGACCTCGCCGACAGGTCGCTCGGGAGCCACCCCGGCGAGGAAGAGCATCTCGTTCTTGTACAGGTTGCCGATGCCGGCGAGGTTGCGCTGGTCGAGCAGGGCGTCCGCCACCGGTCGCGCCGGATCGGCCCCGAGCCGGCGCAGCGCCCGGTCGGCGTCCCAGTCGGGGCCGAGCAGGTCGGGCCCGAGGTGACCGACGATCGTGTCCTCGTCGCTGGTGTCCACGACCTCGACCACGCCGAGGGCGAAGCCGACCGCGGACCAGGACTCGGTGCGCAGGACCACCCGCGCCTCGTGCGCCGGTCGCAGCCAGCGTGTCCCGGTCCGGTACAGGTGCCAGGATCCCTCCATCTTCAGGTGCGTGTGCAGGGTCCGGTCACCGATCCGGGTCAGCAGGTGCTTGCCCCGGCTCAGTGTGGTCTGGACCGTCTCGCCGGCCAGGTCGAGCGTGGCCAGGGCCGGCACCCGGAAGTCCGAGGCGACGAGCCGGGACCCGCTCAGCGCCGCCTCCAGGCTTCGGGCCGCTCTCCAGACGGTGTCGCCCTCAGGCACGTAGCCGCAGTCCTCGCGGGGTGGCCACGAAGCCGGAGTCCTCGAGGGCCTGGCGCACGGTTCCGGCCCGCTCGCCGGAGCCGAGGATGCTGTCCCCGTCGGCCTTCTCCACGGTGAGCCGGCCCAGCGCCCCGGCCCGCACCGAGGTGGCTAGGGCGCCCAGCGCCGGCACCAGACGCTCCGGGTCGTCGCTGAACGTCAACACGGTGCGGCCGCCACGCTCGACGTAGACCGCCAGCGCCCCGTCGACCAGCACGACCAGCGCACCGGCCTTGCGGCCCGGGCGGTGCCCCGACCCGGCAGGTCTCCCCGCTCCGGGCGTCGTGGAGGTCGCTGTCGTGGCCGCCGGAACGGTGGGGCCGGGGAGGACCTCCCCGGCCCCGCGCTCGGGCCAGGGGAGCGCGGCCCCGTACGGGTTGGCCGGATCGGTGGCCGCCAGCGCCACCACTGCGGGAGCGTCGTCATGGTCCGCCGACGCGGGGTCGCCCACCTCGCGGCTGTAGGAGCGGAGCCGGTCCACGGCCCCCGGTACGCCGAACTGGGCGGCACCGAGACCGTTGACGAAGTAGCCCCGGCGACAGCGCCCGGAGTCCTCAAAGGCCGAGAGCACCTTGTAGACACCCGCGAAGCCGCCCGGGACCCGCTCGCTGACCACCGCCCCGCGGATCACCACGCCGTGCCGCTCGAGCAGTCCCTCGGCCCAGGCGTGGGCCCGGCGGGTCGGGTCCGGCTCCACGTCGGGACGCAGCGACCAGCGGCCGGCCATGCTCGGCGGGCCGGTGCGTGAGGGCATGGCCGCCCGACCGCGGGTCGGACGTCGCGTCGAGGTCCGCACCCGCGGCGCCGGACGGCGGCTGCGGTGCGCCGGGCGCCCGGAGGAGGTGAGGGCGCGCACCGGGGCCAGGGTGTCGTTGGCCAGCCGGCCGGCCCAGACCAGGTCCCAGACGGCGGACTCGACCACCGCGTCCTCGGTGAGGCCGGCGGAGGCGCCCACCAGGTCCGAGAGGCGCCGGAAGAAGTACGCGCCACCACCCTCAAGGGCGGCCAGCACGGCCTCGTGGACCGGGGTGCTGTCCACCTCGGCGTGGTCGGGCAGCGTCAGGTGCGCGGTGTCGGCCAGGTGCAGGGACAGCCAGCCGTCGTTGCCGGGCAGCGAGCCCTGACCCGACCACAGCACCTCGCCGGCAGCAGTCAGCTCGTCGAGCATGGCCGGTGCATAGTCGGTGACCCGACTGCCCAAGATGAGAGGCTCGAGGGCAGAGGCAGGAACCGCGCAGCCGGCGAGTTGCTCGACGACGCTGAGCACGCCGTCCACGCCGCGCAGGCCCCGACCGCGTGACCCACGGGCACCGGAGCCGGTGACGTTCTGCCAGGCGGGCAGGAACCGGCCCAGCGTGTCGGGCTCGACCGGCTCGACCTCCTTGCGCAACGCGGCCAGGGAGCGTCGGCGCAGCCGGCGGAGCACCTCGGCGTCGCACCACTCGGTGCCGGTGCCGGCAGGCCGGAACTCACCCTCCACCACCCGACCCCGGGCGGCGAGCCGCTGCAGGGTCTGGTGGGCGACGGCGACGCCGAGCCCCAGCCGGGCGGCCACGTCGGCGGTGGTGAACGGGCCGTGCGTCCGGGCGTAGCGCCCGACCAGGTCCGCCAGCGGGTCCTCGACCGGCTCGGTGAACACGTCGGGAGTTCCGGGCGGCACCGGCACGCCGAGCCCGTCGCGGAGCCGGGCCACGTCCTCGACCACCGCCCAGGCCTCTGCTCCGGCCACCCGGACGCGCACCACCCGTCGGGCCAGTCGCAGCGTCTCCAACCACGGCGCTGGGTCTTCGGTCGTGCGGGCGCGCAGCTCCTCGTCGCTGAGCGGACCCAGCAGGCGCAGGACGTCGCTGACGCCCTCGGCGTCCTTGGCGCGGCGGTCCTCGGCGAGGCGCTGCAGCTCTCGCTCGAGCTGCTCCAAGGCCGCGGGGTCGAGCAGCTCGCGCAGCTCCGCCCGACCCAGCAGCTCGGCCAGCAGACCCTGGTCCAGGGACAGGGCGGCGGCGCGCCGCTCGGCGATGGGGTTGTCCCCCTCGTACATGAAGGCGGCGACGTACCCGAAGAGCAGGCTACGGGCGAAGGGGGACGGTGCGGTCGTGCTGATCTCTGCGGTCCGCACGGACCGTGCGGCGAGCCGGCGCATCAGGTCGACCAGGGCGGGCACGTCGTAGACGTCCTGGAGGCATTCGCGCACCGCTTCGAGGACGATCGGGAAGGACGGGTACTTCGAGGCGACCTCCAGCAGCTGGGCGCTGCGCTGCCGCTGCTGCCACAACGGCGAACGACGCCCGGGGTCGCGACGGGGCAGCAGCAGGGCGCGGGCGGCGCACTCGCGGAACCGGGAGGCGAACAGGGCCGATCCGCCCACCTCGGCGGTGACCAGGTCCTCGATCTCCTCGGGGTCGAACATCACCACCTCGGCGCCGGGTGGGTCCTGGTCGGTCTCGGGTATCCGCAGCACGATCCCGTCGTCGCCGGGCAGGGCCTGGGCGTCGACGCCGTAGCGGTCGCGCAGCCGGACCCCGATGGCCAGCGCCCACGGGGCGTGCACCTGGGCGCCGTAGGGGGAGTGCACGACCATCCGCCAGTCCCCGAGCTCGTCGCGGAACCGCTCGACGAGGATCGTGCGGTCGGTGGGCATCGTCGTGGTGGCCTCGCGCTGCTCGTCGAGGAACCGGACCAGGTTCTCCGCGGCCCACGGGTCGAGCCCGGCCTCGCGGCACCGGAGCACGCCGTCGGGGTGCGAGAGGGCGGAGAGCTCACGGGTGAACGCGCCGATGGCCGCGCCGAGCTCGGCGGGGCGGCCGAGTTGGTCACCCTTCCAGAACGGGAGTCGACCCGGCTGTCCGGGCGCCGGGGAGACCAGCACCCGGTCGTGGGTGATGTCCTCGATCCGCCAGCTCGTCGCGCCGAGGGCGAAGACGTCTCCCACCCGCGACTCGTAGACCATCTCCTCGTCGAGCTCGCCGACCCGCGAGGCCTTCTCGCCGACCAGGAACACCCCGAAGAGGCCCCGGTCGGGGATGGTGCCGCCGCTGGTGACGGCCAACCGCTGCGCGCCGGGCCGACCGCTCAGCTCGCCGGAGACCCGGTCCCAGATGATCCGGGGCCGGAGCTCGGCGAACTCATCGGAGGGGTAGCGGCCGGCCAGGAGGTCCAGGGTGGCGTCGTAGGCCGAGCGCGGCAACGACGTGAACGGCGCCGAGCGCCGGACCAGGTGGTAGAACGCGTCGGCGTCCCAGCTGTCCACTGCGGTGGCGGCTACCACCTGCTGCGCCAGGACGTCGAGGGGGTTGGTCGGCACCCGCAGCGACTCGATGGCGCCCAGCCGCATCCGCTCGACCGCGACGGCGGTGTGCACCAGGTCGCTACGGTGCTTGGGCAGTAACACCCCGCGTGAGACCTCGCCGACCTGGTGCCCGGCCCGACCGACCCGCTGGAGGGCGCTGGCCACCGAGGGCGGCGACTCGATCTGGACGACGAGGTCCACCGCGCCCATGTCGATCCCAAGCTCAAGGCTCGAGGTGGCCACCACGCAGGGCAGGCTGCCGCGCTTGAGGTCGTCCTCGATCAGCGCCCGCTGGTCCTTCGACACCGACCCGTGGTGAGCCCGGGCGATGACGACCGGGGCGCCCTCGGTCTGCCCCGACTGGGCCATCAGGGCCGCGGGGGACCCCGCGGCTCCCCCCGGGGAGCGTGTCGCGCCCCCAGTGGCGTCGGCGTTGGGGTCGGTGCCCGTCAGCGCGGCGTCGGCCGCACGGTCCGTGGCGATCTCGTTCAGCCGGGCGGTCAAGCGCTCGGCCAGACGGCGGGAGTTGGCGAAGACGATGGTCGAGCGGTGCGCCTCGACCAGGTCGACCACGCGCTCCTCGACGTGCGGCCAGATCGACGTACGTCGCTCCCCGCCGGCGGCCGAGCCCTCGGTTGGCCCGTCGTCGGCCACGCCGAGCTGGGTCATGTCCTCGACCGGGACGACCACCTGGAGGTCCCACTGCTTGGTCGAGGTCGGGGCGACGACCTCGACCGGGTGGCTGCCGCCGAGGAAGCGGGCGACCTCCTCGAGGGGGCGGACGGTCGCGGAGAGGCCGATGCGCTGCGCGGGCTTCTCTAGGAGCTCGTCGAGCCGCTCCAGGGAGAGGGCGAGGTGGGCGCCGCGCTTGGTGCCGGCGACGGCGTGCACCTCGTCGAGGATCACCGTCTCGACCCCCCGCAGTGCCTCGCGGGCCTGGGAGGTGAGCATCAGGAACAGTGACTCCGGGGTCGTGATCAGGATGTCGGGCGGCGTGGTGGCCAGCCGGCGACGATCCTGGGCGGTGGTGTCGCCCGAGCGCACCCCGACCGTGATGTCGGGCACCGACTCGCCCAGCCGCTCCGCGGTGTGCCGGATACCGGTCAGCGGCGCCCGCAGGTTGCGCTCGACGTCGACCGCGAGGGCCTTGAGCGGGGAGATGTAGAC
Source organism: Propionibacteriales bacterium (assembly GCA_038199935.1). GTDB lineage: Bacteria > Actinomycetota > Actinomycetes > Propionibacteriales > Nocardioidaceae > Nocardioides_B. The sequence goes on from JBBPYL010000176.1 coordinate 9,809, forward strand.
CACCCGGCAGCGCTGGAGCTTCTCGGCCGCCGGGGGCTGGGTGGCGATCCGGTCCAGTGACCACAGGAACGCGGAGAGGGTCTTGCCCGAGCCGGTGGGCGCCACGACCAGGGCGTTGCGTCCGGCCGCGATCGAGCCCCAGGCGCCCAGCTGGGCGGGGGTCGGCGCGGCGAAGGCGGCCGCGAACCAGGTCCGGGTGGGCAGGCTGAAGGCGTCGAGCACGCTGCTGCTCGACGGGGCCGACGACGGGGCCGACGACGGGGCCGACGACGGGGCCGACGAGACGAGGTCCACCACGCTCCCCATCCTGCCCGACGCC
>JBBPYL010000177.1:0-5693 GCA_038199935.1 Propionibacteriales bacterium
GGCCGCGGCGATCGAGGCGCAGGACGGCTTAGCCGCTGGCATCCTCTCCCCGAACGTGGTCGTGGTCGAGGGTTACGGCATCGGAGCCCAGGACGGGGCGCTGAGCGCGGTCACCACCGCGATCGCCGACGAGCCCGGCGTGGCCGGGGTGCTCGGGCCCGGGTCGCTCCCGTTGCCGGTGCGCAACCCGATCTTCGTCACCGAGGACCAGGACGCGGCGCGCTACCTCGTCGTCCTTGACGAGGATCCGCTGGGTGCGAACGCGGTCGGGGTCTTCGACCGGCTCGACGAGCGCCTGCCGGGACTGCTCGCGCGCAGCGGGCTGAGCCAGACCACCTACGGACTGAGCGGCGACACGGCGACGGCGTCGTTCCTGGTCCACCAGACCGAGGACGATCTGCTCCGGATCGCCCTGGCCGCGATGCTGGCCAACGGGCTGATGCTGATCATCTTCCTGCGCGCGGTGGTCTCCTCGGTGCTGCTGCTGATGACCTCGCTGCTCAGTCTGAGTGCCACGCTGGGGATCACCACGGCCGTCTTCGGCTGGCTGGACCCAGGCCAGGGGCTGACCTTCTACGTCCCGTTCGCGGCGGCCGTCCTGTTGCTGGCCTTCGGCTCGGACTACAACATCTTCACCGTCGGGCACGTCTGGGAGGCGGCGGGGTCCTACGCCGGGACGTTGCGGTCGGCAGTGGCCTCGGCGGTGCCGCCCGCGGTCTCGGCGGTCGCCGTGGCCGGGCTGGCCCTGGCGGCGAGCTTCGGCCTGCTTGCGGTCGTGCCGCTGACGCCCTTCCGCCAGCTCGCCTTCGCGGTGGGGCTGGGGATACTCATCGACGTGTTCATCGTGCGCGCGCTGCTGGTGCCCTCGTTGCTGAGCCTGCTCGGGCCGGCGGCGGCCTGGCCGAGCCGCCGCTTCCGCGAGGACGGCGCCCGACGTACCCGATGGCGGCCCAACGGGAGCCTGATCCAGTCCTGGCGAGCGAGCTGGGCCCGGGGCTGGGGAGCGAGCCCACCCCAGCCGGCTGGGGCGGAGAGCGTGCCGGAGGTCGAGGCACCGGCAGAGTCGGGCGGGCCGCGACGGGAACGCCGTCGTCAGATGGGCGTGCTGTCGACGGCGCTGGTCGCGGGCACGGTGGGCGGAATCGTCGGGGCCGCGGCGCAGCGCTGGGTCACGGACCAGCGGTGGCGCCGCTCCTGGGTCAGGCGAGCTCGTCGAGCCTGGCACGGACCTGGTCGACCGACGGGTTGGTCTGGGTTGACCCGTCGGCGTAGAAGAGGGTGGGGACGGTCCGGTTTCCGGCGTTGACCTGCTCCACGATCGCGGCGGCCCCGGGTACCCGGTCGATGTCGACGACCTCGTAGGCGATGCCCTCGCGGTCCAGCTGCGTGCGCAGGCGGGCACAGAAGCCGCACCAGCCGGTGGCGTACATCGTCAGCGCCGTCATGAGTGTCCTCTCGGGGTCCTAGGCTGGCCGCGCCAGCACTGAGCGCAACATCCACGCCGAGGAGATTTGTTCCCCCGATGCCGCCTGCCACCCCGTCGGCCGACCGCCTCCTCGAGGCCCTGGACCCCGAGCAGCGGGCCGTGGCCACCGCCCTGCGCGGACCCGTGCGGGTCCTGGCCGGCGCCGGAACCGGGAAGACCCGGGCCATCACGCACCGGATGGCCTACGGGGTGGCCACCGGTGTCTACGACCCGCACCGCGTCCTCGCGGTCACCTTCACCACCCGCGCCGCCGGCGAGATGCGGAGCCGGCTGCGAGCCCTCGGCGCAGGCGGTGTGCAGGCCCGCACGTTCCACTCGGCGGCGCTGCGTCAGGCGCGCTACTTCTGGCCCCGGGTCTACGGCGGCGAGCTGCCCACGCTGACCGAGTCCAAGCTGCCGCTGATCGGTGGGGCCGCGCGGCGCAACCGGCTCCAGACCGACCAGGCGACCCTGCGGGACCTGGCCGGCGAGGTCGAGTGGTGCAAGGTCAGCAACGTCAGCCCCGAGACGTACCCCCTCGAGGCGGAGCGGCGGGGCCGGGAGGTCTCCGGCGTCACCCCCGCGGTCGTGGCCCGCGTGTTCGCCACCTACGAGGAGCTGAAGCGGGACCAGGGTCGGATGGACATGGAGGACGTCCTGCTGTGCGCCGCGGCCCTGCTCAGCGAGGACGAGCGGGTGGCGGCTGAGGTACGCCGGCAGTACACCTCGTTTGTCGTCGACGAGTTCCAGGACGTCAGCCCGATCCAGTCCGCGCTGCTCGACCTGTGGCTGGGAGGCCGCGACGACCTCTGCGTGGTCGGCGACCCGGCCCAGACGATCTACTCCTTCGCCGGCGCGAGCTCCTCCTACCTCCTCGACTTCCCGCGCCGCTTTCCCGGCACGACCTCGGTGGAGCTGGTCCGCAACTACCGCTCCACCCCGCAGGTGATCGGGGCGGCCAACACCCTCCTGGCCGGCGGCACGGTGACCGGGGTCCGCCTCCTGGCCCAGCGCGACGCCGGGCCCGAGGTGGTCTTCACCGAACAGCCCGACGAGGTGGCCGAGGCCGAGCAGGTCGCGGCCCGGATCCTGGCGTTGACCCAGGACGGGACGCCGGCGCGGGAGATCGCGGTGCTGTTCCGGATCAACGCCCAGTCCGAGGCCTTCGAGGAGGCCCTCGCGGCGCGGCGCCTGCCGTACGTGATCCGGGCTGCCGCCCGGTTCTTCGAGCGGCCGGAGGTCAAGCAGGCGGTGACCCTGCTGCGCGGGAGCGCCCGGGCCGGCGCCGCCGCGGGCGAGGGGGCGCCCGGTGAGGTCGGCGACGGGTCGGGCTCGGGTCGGTTGCTCGAGGAGGTGCGTGCGGTGCTCTCCGGGATGGGCTGGGCTGAGGAGCCGCCGACCGGTCGGGGCAACGTCCGCGACCGCTGGGAGTCCCTCAAGGCCCTGGTCTCCCAGGCCGAGGACGTCGTCGCCACCGACCCGGCCGCCGGGCTGGTCGCCTTCGTGGCCGAGCTGGACCGGCGGGCGGCCGAGCAGCACGCCCCGGTGGCCGAGGGAGTGACCCTCTCGACCCTGCACGCGGCCAAGGGCCTGGAGTGGGACGCGGTCTTCCTGGCCGGGATGCACGACGGGACGATGCCCATCGTGCACGCGGAGGGGCCGGCGGCGGTCGAGGAGGAGCGCCGGCTGCTCTACGTCGGGGTGACCCGGGCCCGGGTGCACCTGGAGATCTCCTGGGCCCGGGCCCGCAACCCCGGCGCGCGGGCCACCCGCAAGCCGTCCCGGTTCCTGACCGGTCTGCGTCCCGAGGCTCCCTCGGACGCGCCGGCGCCCGAGCGTGGACGCAAGCGCCGCGGCGTGACGACCTGCCGCAGCTGCGGTACGCCGCTGTCGTCGACCGCGGAGCGCAAGGTCGGTCGCTGCGCGGACTGCCCGGCGACCTACGACGAGGACCTGTTCGAGCGGTTGCGGGAGTGGCGGGTCGCCCGAGCCGCGGAGGAGAAGGTGCCGGCCTTCGTGGTCTTCACCGACCTGACCCTCCAGGCCATCGCCGAGCTCAAGCCGGCCGACCCCACCGCGCTGCTGCGGGTGGCGGGCATCGGCGCGGCGAAGCTGGAGCGCTACGGAGACGAGGTGCTCGCGTTGGTGGCGGACCGGTGAGGTTGATGTCGACCAGACCCGAGCCGGAAATACCCAATAAATCGATTGCCTCTTACGCCAACTCGGCGGTACCTTTCTCCTGTTCGTCCCAGACCACTGCGTACACGGTCCTGCCAAGACCGGCGCCCCAGGCATCGAAGGAGGTGCACGAGATGATGACCACCATGACCCCGCAGTTCACGACCGCTCAGGGGACCGCCGTGTCCGCTCCTGTCTGCCCCCAGGCCGACGCCGCGTTCACCACCGGTCGCGAGCGCGACGTCCTCGTGCGCGTCCTGGGCGCTCCGGCGGTCGTCGCCACGGGCAACCCCGTGGCCACGCAGGACGTCACGGGCATCGATCTGCCCTGGTACCGCCACGTCGACTGCTCCGCCGTCGTCACCGCCTCGGGAATGCTCCCGGGTTCCTCCGCCTGGAGACCGCCGAACTAGAGTCACTCACTCTTCACCGGCGCACCTCCAGGCCGCGGACCCGATACCCGGGATCCGCGGCCTTTTGCATCCCCCGACCCGATCGGTCGGGAATCACCCGTGAAGAACTCACCTGGAGGTGAATGATGAGTATCAGCGTCCTCGTCGCACCGGCTCCGATCGCCGGCCCGACGGACGATGACCTGCTGCCGTGTCGACGCGAGAGCCCCGAGCTGTTCTTCGCCGAGACCCCCCACGACGTCGAGGTCGCCAAGGCGATGTGCCAGACCTGCCCGCTCAGATCGGCGTGTCTGGCCGGAGCCCTCGAGCGTCGTGAGCCGTGGGGCGTCTGGGGCGGCGAACTGTTCGCCCAGGGCGTGGTCATCCCACGCAAGCGTCCCCGCGGCCGGCCCCGCAAGAACGTGGTCGCCGCGTGAGGCGGGACCACGCGCAGCACCGTCGGTACGTCGGCGTACAACCCACCGCCACCACCACCAGCACGAACAGGAACAGGAGAAGGCCATGGAAGCCTTGAGCGACTCCCTGGCGCGCGCGCAGATCAGCGCGCGTCTCGACGAGGCACAGGGGCTCCGACGCGGGCACCAGCTGGCGGTCCACCGTCGGCTCTCGCGTCGGGCCGAGCGTGCCGCCCAGCAGGCCCGCCTCGCGTTGGCGCGGTCCTTGTGAGTCCAGGCGCCGCGCGGTGCCTGACCTCAGCGGAGCCGGATCCCGCAGCCCTCGGCTGCAGGGGTCCGGCTCCGTCGTCGTGCGGGGCCTAGGATCCTCAGGTGGGCCTGACCTGTGACTTCTGCGGCACCGTGACTCCCGGTCCGGACCTGCCGCTGACCTGGAGCACCGCGCGTGAGCGCGACCGTCCGCGGGTCTACTGCGAGCGCTGCTCTCGCGAGCACCTCCGGTCGATGGAGGGCAAGCTCGACAGCGAGCACTGGTAGCGGCTCACCCCTCGGCGAAGCCGGGCACGGACTCCTCGAGGATGCGACGGAACGGAAGCTCGGCCTCGAGCTGGCAGAGCACGCCGATGCTGCCGAGCCAGACCCGGTGGATGAGCAGGTACGACGGAGGGAGGTTCAGCCTCATGGCCAGCATCGACCCGGGCTCACGGGGGTCCTGGAGCCGCTGGAACTGCGAGCGCATCCAGTTCCGGGAGAACGCGAAGGTCTCGTTGACCGCCGGCTCGACGAAGGGCCCGAGGTAGGCCCGCAGCTCGTTGGGGTCGACGGTGATGTTGGGCTTGACGAAGCCCTCCTCGCGCAGGCCCTCGAGGAAGTGCGCGTAGTCGTCGTAGAGCGCGATGCGCAGCAGCCGTCCGATCGACGGCGGCAGGGTGTGCTCGGGCAGCCGGGCCACGGCTCCGAAGTCGACCACGCCGAGGCCGCCCAGCGAGCCGTCCTCGCGGGGGAGCAGTCGGAAGTTACCTGGGTGCGGGTCGGCGTGCAGGAGACCGACCCGGGTCGGCCCCGCGAAGAGGAAGCGAAGGTAGAGCTCGCCGTAGTGGTTGCGCTCCTCCTGGGTGCCTTCGGCGACCAACCGGGCGAGAGAGGCGTGGGACTCGACCCATTCGGAGACCAGGACCTTGTCGGCGTGCGCGACGACGGCCGGCACCAGGACGTCGGGGTCGTCGCCGAACGCCTCGGCGA
>JBBPYL010000178.1:0-29029 GCA_038199935.1 Propionibacteriales bacterium
CTCGTTCCTCCCTTGTCGTCCTCACTCTGTCCCGATTGTTCGCTCGAACGACCGCTCGTTCCTCCCTTGTCGTCCTCACTCTGTCCCGATTGTTCGCTCGAACGACCGCTCGTTCCTCGCTTGTCGTCCTCACTCACTGGAGCAGGCCCTTCATCTGCGACGTCGGCACCGCGCTCAGGGCGGCGGTCTCGGTGGTGTCGATCTGGGCGAGACGGTTCGAGCCGAGCTTGGTCGCCTGCACTTGGTCGTGGAGCTTGAGGATGGCGTCGATGAGCATCTCCGGGCGAGGCGGGCAGCCGGGGAGGTACATGTCGACCGGGACGACGTGGTCGACGCCCTGGACGATCGCGTAGTTGTTGAACATCCCGCCCGAGCTCGCGCACACGCCCATCGACAGCACCCACTTGGGGTCGGCCATCTGGTCGTAGATCTGACGGAGCACGGGGGCCATCTTCTGGCTGACCCGCCCGGCCACGATCATCAGGTCCGCCTGGCGGGGCGAGGCCCGGAAGACCTCCATGCCGTAGCGGGCCAGGTCGTAGCGCGGACCACCCGAGGTCATCATCTCGATGGCACAGCAGGCCAGCCCGAAGGTGGCCGGCCAGAAGGAGGCCTTGCGCATGTAGCCGGCGACACCCTCGACCGTCGTCAGCAGAACTCCGCTGGGGAGCTTCTCCTCGAGACCCATGGGGCTAGTCCTTCCGTGCGTGTGTCGGTGCGGGGGTGGAGCCGGGGGTGTCCCCGGGGCAGAGGGTCAGTCCCACTCGAGACCCCCACGGCGCCAGACGTAGGCGTAGGCCACAAAGACGGTCGCGATGAAGACCACCATCTCGACGAGGCCGAACAGGCCCAGCGAGTCGAAGAAGACGGCCCAGGGGTAGAGGAAGACGATCTCGATGTCGAAGATGATGAACAGCATCGCGGTGATGTAGTACTTCACCGGGAACTTGCCGCCCCCCAGCGCCTGGGGCGTGGGTTCGATGCCGCACTCGTAACTGTCGACCTTCGCCCGGTTGTAGCGCTTGGGACCGACCAGCGAGCTGGCGATGACGGAGACGACCGCGAAGCCGCCCGCCAGGACTGCGAGGGCGATGACGGGGGTGTAGAGCTCCATCGCTTCCTCTCCTTCTTCTCGTGCCACCTGGTGCCCGGGGATCGGGCCGGTCTGGGTCGAACGCTAAGCCGCGGGGGCCACCTTCGCCAAGGCGTTGATCACCCGGTCCGAGACGTCGCCGTCGCGGGGATCGGTCAGGTTCGCCATCAGCTTGAGGGCGAACTTCATCAAGGCGGTGCGGGGCAGACCGTACTTGGTGGCCTGCTTCATGAACGTCGGGTTCCCGATCATCTTCGCGAAGACACGTCCCAGGGTGAAGTACCCCCCGTAGATCGACTCCAGCTCGGCGGCGTACCCCTCGAGCACCCGCTCGCGCAGCGGCCCCTCGGGCAGGGCCAGCGCCTGCACGATGGTCTCGGCGGCGATGTGCCCCGACTCCATGGCGTAGTCGATGCCCTCGCCGTTGAACGGGTTGACCATGCCGCCGGAGTCGCCGACCAGCAGCACGCCGCGGGTGTAGTGCGGCTTGCGGTTGAAAGCCATCGGCAGCGCCGCCGAGCCGATCCGACCGACCCGGTTCTCCTCGCGGAAGCCCCACTCCTCGGGGGTGTGGTCCAGCCACCGGCGCAGGGTGTCCTTGTAGTCCACGGTGCGGAACGCCTTGGAGGTGTTGAGGATGCCGAGTCCGACGTTGGACGTGCCGTCCCCGAGCCCGAAGATCCAGCCGTAGCCGGGCATCAGGTTGCTCTCGTTGGGGGTGCCGTCCCAGAGCTCGAGCCAGGACTCCATCCATTCGTCGTCGTGCCGCGGGCTCGTGTAGTAGGCGCGCACCGCCACCCCCATCGGGCGGTCGTCGCGGCGGGCCAGACCCAGTGAGGTCGCGATCCGGGCCGAGACCCCGTCCGCGGCAATCACCAGCGGAGCGGAGTACGTCACCTCGTCACCGTCGCGGCGACCCTCCTCGTCGAGGGGGCGCGCGGTGACCCCGGTGACCCGGCCGGTGCGCTCGTCGACGACCGGGCCGGTGACCTGGGTGCGCTCCTGGAGGCGGGCGCCGGCGGCGTGGGCGTGGCGGGCGAGGATCTCGTCGAAGTCCATCCGGGTACGGACCAGACCGTAGGGAGGGAACGAGGCGAGCTCGGGCCACGGCAGCTCGAGCCGGTGCCCGGCACCGACGATGCGCAGCCCCTTGTTCTTCATCCAGCCCGGGGCGTCGAGGTCGATGCCCATCGCGACCAGTTGCTTGGCCGCCCGCGGGGTCAGCCCGTCGCCGCAGATCTTGTCCCGGGGGAAGGTGGCCTTCTCCAGCACCAGCACGTCCACGCCCGCCTGGGCGAGGTGGAAGGCGGCGGAGGCACCCGCGGGGCCGGCGCCGACGACGATGACGTCGGCCTGCCGCTCATCGGCGGTGGTCCGGCTCATCGAGGCACCTCGAGACTGTGGCTTTGTGACTTCGTGAATTCGTTCACGAACGGCGGCGTCCCCAGTCTAGAGGCCCGGGTCACATCCTGCGACCCACCCCGACCCCGTCCCGCACGCCCGCTCACTGCGGTGCGGGTCGCGCCGCCAGACACGCCTAGACACACCGGGGCGCACCTAGGCGACAGCACGGTGCAGGGCGACGATGCCCCCGGTGAGGTTGCGCCACTCGACCTCGCGCCACCCCGCGGCGCTCACCCGGGTCGCCAGCGTCTGCTGGTCGGGCCAGACGCGGATGGACTCGGCGAGGTAGACGTACGCGTCCGGGCTCGAGGAGACCGCCCGCGCGAGCGACGGCAGCGCCCGCATCAGGTACTCCAGGTAGGCGGTCCGCACCGGCACGAGCGTCGGTGAGCTGAACTCGCAGACCACCAGTCGTCCCCCGGGACGGGTCACCCGGAGCAGCTCACGCAGCCCCCCGTCCGGGTCGACGATGTTGCGCAGGCCGAAGGAGATCGTCACCGCGTCGAAGGTGTCGTCGGCGAACGGCAGCCGGGTGCCGTCCCCGGCGGTGAAGCCGAGCGCCGGACGAGCGGACTTGCCCACCCGCAGCATGCCCAGGGAGAAGTCGCAGGGCACCACGAAGGCCCCGTCATCGGCGAAGGGCTGGCTGGAGGTGCCGGTGCCGGCCGCGAGGTCGAGGATCCGGTCGCCCGGTGCGGCGCCGACGGCCTCGACCACCCGGGTGCGCCAGCGCCGGTCCAGACCCAGCGACAGGACGTCGTTTGTCAGGTCGTAGCGGCGGGCGACGTCGTCGAACATCGCGGCCACCTCGGCCGGCTTCTTGTGCAGGTCGGCTCGGGTCACGGGCCAACGATAGGCTTGGGCATCGTGACGCACTCTGCGCCCCCTGCCGCGGCCGCGACTCCCGAGCCCGCACCCCTCGTGGTGCGCACCGTCCCCGTCGAGGACCCGGGCGTCCTGCTTGCGCTGCTGCCGCAGGGAGCGGCCACCGCGTGGGTGCGCCGCGGCGACGGCCTGGTCGGCTGGGGGACGGCGGCGGTCCTGCACACCTCGGGAGCGACCCGGTTCGCCGACGCCCGCGCCTGGTGGAGCGACCAGGCGCACGGAGCGGTCGTCCGCGACGAGGTCAGCCTGCCCGGCACCGGCCTGGTCTGCTTCGGCTCCTTCGCCTTCGCAAACGACCCCGGGGACAGCGTGCTCGTCGTCCCGGAGGTCGTGGTCGGCCGCCGGGGGGACACCGCCTGGGTCACCACCACGAGCCGCGCCGCGATCAGCGCGCCCCCACGGCTGGCCGCCGCCAGCGCGCCGGACGCCCCCCGCGGGGTGACCTTCACCGACGGCGCCCTGAGCGGAGCGGCGTGGGAGGGAGTCGTCGCCGACGCCGTGCGACGCATCGGCGCCGGTGACCTGGAGAAGGTGGTGCTGGCCCGCGATCTCGTGGCCACAGCCGCCGAGGACATCGACGTGCGCTGGCCGCTGCGACGGCTCTCCGAGAGCTACCCGACCTGCTGGACCTTCCACGTCGACGGCCTGTTCGGCGCCACTCCCGAGATGCTGGTCCGGCGCGAGCGCGGACTGGTCACCTCCCGGGTCCTGGCCGGGACCATCCGGCGTACCGGTGACGACGCCCGGGACCTCGGCCTGGCTGCGGCCCTCGCCCGGTCCTCGAAGGACCTCGAGGAGCACGAGTACGCCGTGCGCTCGGTCGCCGAGGCACTCGCGCCGCACTGCCTGTCGATGAACGTGCCCGAGGCGCCTTTCGTGCTGCACCTGCCCAACGTCATGCACCTGGCCACCGACGTGGCCGGAGTAGCCCAGGACGCCACCGGAGACGCCTCCTCCTCGCTCGCGCTGGCCGAGGCCCTGCACCCCTCCGCCGCGGTGGGAGGCACTCCCACCGCGGCCGCCACCGCCCTGATCGAGGAGATCGAGCAGATGCCGCGCGGGCGTTACGCCGGCCCGGTGGGCTGGATGGACGCCGACGGCGACGGCGAATGGGGCATCGCGCTGCGTGCGGCCGAGCTCGACGGCGCGCACGTCCGGCTCTTCGCCGGCTGCGGCATCGTGGCCAGCTCCGCGCCGGACGCCGAGCTCGCCGAGGGGCAGGCCAAGTTCGTCCCCGTGCGCGACGCGCTCACCGCGCACCTCTAGGGCCGGAGCGGGCTCAACCGAGCTCGTCGTCGACGAAGCACCAGCGCCACTGCTCGCCGGGCTCGGCCGAGCGCATCACCGGGTGCAAGGTCTGCTCGTGGTGCCGTGAGGCGTGGCGCCGGGGCGAGGAGTCGCAGCAGGCCACCTGCCCGCAGGCCAGGCACATCCGCAGGTGCACCCAGGCGGTGCCCTCGGCGAGACAGTCCGTGCACGCGGGGTCGTCGGGGACTTCGGGTCCGACCCCGATCTCGGCCAGGTGGGTGCAGGCGTCCCCCTGCGCGGCCCCCGTGCGCCCCGACTGCTCACCGGCCTCGCGGACCTCCGAGCTCCGCTGGGCGGCGTCGGTGAGCATCGACTCCTCCACGTCGAGGGCGGCCAGCACGTCGGCGACGACCTCGTGCGGCACGCCGCCACCGCCGCGGACCTCGAGCACCCGCTCCCGCTCCGCCTGGAGCATCAGGCGGCGGAGCCGGGCGTAGGCCTCGCTCGGCGTCTCGGTCTCCGCCCCGGCCACGGCCACCCCCTCCCAGGCGGCGAAGTCCCGCTGCTCGGCCCGTCGCCGGACGGCCTCGAGGGTTCCGTGGGCGTCGTCCTCGCCGGTGTTGTCCGCCAGCCAGGCCCGGCCGGCGGAGCTCGCCTGCTGGAAGAGCGCCGCCCGGGCCAGCGCGTCGTCGCGGGCGTCGGGGCCGGGCAGGCCGAGCCGTCGTACCAGCATCGGCAGCGTGAGGCCCTGGAGGAACAGGGTCCCGGCGGTGACCGACAGCGCGACCAGCACGAGCAGGTCGCGCTGCGCGAAGCTCGGCGGGATGGCGAAGGCCGCGGCCAGGGTCACCACGCCGCGCATGCCGGCCCAGCCGAGCACCGCGGTCCCCCGCCAGGTCGGGATATCCCCGGTCTGCGGGTCCCGTCCGGGCCGGACCAGCAGGTAGCGGGACGGGAAGACCCAGACGAAGCGGGTCACGATGACGGCCAGGAGGGTGGCCAGGCAGGCCAGCACCACGTCGTACCAGGCCAGGTCCTCCCCGGTCACGTCGGAGAGGATCGTGCGGACCTGCAGACCGATGAGCAGGAAGACCAGGTTCTCCAGCAGGAACGAGATCGTCCGCCAGTTGAGCCGCTCGGCGATGCGCGAGCTGGGCGTCTGGAGGACCGGGGCCCGGTGACCCAGCATCAGCCCGGCCACGACGACCGCGAGCACGCCACTGCCGTGGAAGGACTCGGCCGCGACGTAGGCCGCGAACGGGGTGACCAGCGAGATGCTCGTGTCGATCACCGGGTCCTGGACGTGCTTGCGCACCCAGGCGACCACGACGAAGGCGGCCAGACCGATCGCGACCCCGCCGATCGCGGCGCGCGCGAAGTCCAGGCCGACCTCGACGAAGGATACCGTCCCGTACGCCGCGCCGATCGCCGTGCGCAGGGCGACCAGGGCGGTGGCGTCGTTGAGCAGCGACTCCCCCTCGAGGATGGTGACGATCCTCCGCGGGAGACCGACGCGGCGCGCGATCGCGGTGGCAGCCACCGCGTCCGGGGGGCCCACGACCGCGCCGAGTGCGAAAGCGGCCGGCCAGCTGACGCCCGGGACGACCAGGTGCACGACCCCGCCGACCACGACGGTGGTGAAGGCGACCAGTCCGATCGACAGGAGCAGGATCGCGCGCCGGTTGACGGCGAAGTCGACCAGCGAGGTCTGGATCGCGGCGGAGTAGAGCAGCGGCGGCAGGAAGCCGGTGAGGACCAGCTCCGAGGTGAGCTCGACATAGGGGATCCCGGGGACGAAGGACGCAGCGGCGCCCAGGGCCACGAGGGCGAGCGGGGCCGGGACATCGAGCCGGTCCGAGGCCGCGGCGACGGCGATCACGACAGCGACGAGAACAGCGACAGTGACGACCAGGAGCACACCGGCATTCTCCACCCTGATCGAGGGTCCCGCCCCCACCCCACCGCCCACTCGTCGCACACCCCGCCGAGTCGGCGCTAGTGCACGCCGTACCCCAGCACTGGTCGGCGCCGGCGGACGTCGTACTCCCCACGGAGAACTGCTGCTCCCCATGGGGAATGCACCATGGGGAGCGGCAGAAAGCCTGCATACCCTGGGAAACTTCCCGGCCCGGCGGGCGGAGGGGCGGGGGCGGGGGCGTGGGGCCGCGGCGGCGTTGGGGCCGGGTGGCGGGTCAGACCAGGTCGGCGATCTGGGCGCCCAGGGCACGTCGGTCGGCGCGGGAGACTGTGGCCTCGACGACCTCGATCCCGCCGCCCGGCGAGGCCAGGGCGTGCTCGAGCTCGGGGAGGCTCTCGACGCGCCAGTGCGGCGTGCGCGTCGCCGCACACAGCGCAGCCAGGTCGACGTGGTGCGGGGTGCCGAAGAGCCGTTCGTAGGATCCGGCGTACTCTTCCCCGCCCTGCTCGAGCGAGGCGAAGATCGACCCGCCGTCGTCGTTGACCACGACGATGGTCAGGTCCGGACGCTCCTCCGAGGGTCCGAGCAGCAGACCGTTGGCGTCGTGCAGGAACGTCACGTCGCCGAGCAGCGCGAACGCCCTGCTGGTGCGCTGACGGCCCAGCGCCGCCCCGATCGCGGTGCTGACCGACCCGTCGATACCCGCCAGTCCGCGGTTGCCGACGACCAGACGCCGGTCCCCCACGGGATACCTCGGCACCATCAGGTCCAGGTCCCGCACCGGATTGGACGCCCCCACGAAGAGCAGTCCGTTCGGCGGGAGGCTGCGGGCCACCGCCCCCGCCACGGCGTACGGCGTGAGCTCTGGACGGCCCGCGAGGAACCGGTCCAGCGCCGTACCGACCTCGGCGTCCCGCGCGGTCCACTCGGCCAGCCAGGCCCGGTCGTCCACCGCGGCCTCGCCCTCGACGTCAGGGATGCTCTCGACCCTGCGCGCCACCCGCGCGGGATCGGTCCAGCCGGTGCGGTTGCGGACCGCGAGCACCTCGAGTGTCGGGTCGCCGATCAGGCTCGTGACGGGCCGCGAGAGGGTCGGGTGGCCGCAGACCACCACCCGCTCGATCCGGCCGCGCAAGGTCGGGTCCGCCAGCAGCAGTCGGTAGGTACGGATCGCGTTGGCCCCCGTACGGGACCCACTGGTCGGCTCGGCCAGCAAGGGCCAGCCACCCTTCTGGGCCAGGATCCGGGCCGGCGGGCCGGCGTCTTCGCCGGCGACCACGACCGTGCGCGGGCCACGCTCCAGGGCGGCCGAGCCGGTACGACGCTCCCACCCCGCCCCCCGGCCCATGTCGCGGCCCACGCCGTGATCGGCACCGGGGGACCCGTCCGGTCGCGACCCCACCGGCGTCGGCGGGTAGGTCCACCCGTCCGAGGTACCCGGCACCAGCGGCCCGTCGAGCTGGAGGTTGAGGTGCACCGGGCCCGGGTCGCCGCCGACCTCGCCGCGGGCACTGGCCAGCACGTCGGCGGCCACAGCGGTCCACGACGCGCGCTGAGCGGCTTGGTCTCCGGTCGGGTCACCGGCCGGCACGTCGAGGGCCGCGCGGACCGCGCTCGCGAACAACCCGGGCTGGTGCTCGCTGGTCTGGTTGGCCTGGGTCCCGCGCAGCCGGGCCGGCCGGTCGGCACTGAGGACGACCAGCGGGACCCCCCGCTCGGACGCCTCCAGCACTGCGGGGTGCAGGTGGGCCGGGGCCGTGCCCGAGGTGGTGACCACCAGCACCGGGCTCCGGGTCGTCACCGCGATCCCCAGCGCTAGGAAGCCCGCCGACCGCTCGTCGATCCGCGTGTGCAGCCGGATCCGACCCTGGACCGCGGCCGCCTCCAGGGCGAACGCGAGCGGGGCCGAGCGCGATCCGGGCGAGAGCACCGCGTGACCCACCCCGCCCTCGACGAGCGCGTCGAGCAGCACGGTGGAGAGCGCGGCGGAGGCGTTGCGTGGGGAGGAGCTCGGTGCGGTCACGAGGTCCGATCCTGCCGTGGCGACGCGACCTCGGCCAGCCTCGCCTCCCAGTGGCGCCTCCGTTCCGGGGACGCCTCCCAGCGAGCCAGCGCCTCCTCGTCGACGTCGACCGGCTCCACCGGAAGCGACCCCGCCACCGGCAGCAGCGGCCGGACGGCGACGTCGCCGCGGAGCCGCGCCACGGTGGCCAGCCCGCACGCGTACGGAAGGTCGGGCAGCGCCGCGGCCAGGGCCACCCCGGCCGCGATCCCGACCGACGTCTCCAGGGCGCTCGAGACGACGACGGGGAGCCCGATCTCCTCCGCGATCCGCAGACAGGCCCGCACCCCGCCGAGGGGCTGGACCTTGAGCACGGCGATGTCGGCCGCCTCCAGGTCACGCACCCGGTAGGGGTCGGCGGCCCGGCGGATCGACTCGTCGGCAGCCACGGGTACGTCGACGCGACGGCGCACCCGGGCCAGGTCCTCGACCGAGGCGACCGGTTGCTCGACGTACTCCAGGCCTCCGGCGGCCCGGTCGAGCAGCCGGATCGCGGCCACCGCCGCCTCGACATCCCACAACCCGTTGGCGTCGATGCGCACCGCACCCTGCGGGCCCAGCGCGTCGCGGACGGCCGCAAGACGCTCCTGCTCCTCGCCCCGCGTCTGACCGGGCTCGGCGACCTTGACCTTGGCCGTCCGGCAGCCCGACGACTCCGCGACGATCCGGGCCGCCTGCTCGGGACCCACGGCCGGGACAGTCACGTTGACCGGCACCCGGTCCCGCAGCGGGGCCGGCCAGGCCTCGTCGGCGGCCTCCTGCGCTGCGCGAAGCCACGGCGCGCTGACCGCGGCGTCGTACTCGAGGAAGGGGCTGAACTCCCCCCAGCCGGCCGCACCGCGCAGCAGCATCCCCTCCCGGACCGTGATGCCCCGAAACCGGGTGGCCATCGGGATCGACACCACGTGCCAGGTCCGTCCGCTCACCGCGCCGCTCCTCCCCCGGCTCCGTCGCGCGAGGGGGGCGCGGCGCGCAGCGCGACCCGGTCCACCTTGCCGTTGGCCAGCAGCGGCAGCTCCGGGAGCAGCCGCAGCTCGCGCGGGGCCCAGGCCCGGGGGAGTCTCTGGGCCACCCAGTCACGCGCCTCACCCAGGGAGATCTCGCCGACCACGACCGCGACCACCCGCTCGCCCCACTCGGGATCCGGTGCCCCCACGACCTGAACCTCCCGCACGCCACGATGGGACCGCAGGCGCTCGGCCACGGCCGGGGCGGGCACGTTGACCCCTCCGGAGACGACGACGTCATCGACCCGTCCCAGCACCCGGAGCCGGCCGTCGCCGCCGAGCTCGCCCAGGTCGGAGGTGGTGAACCAGCCGTCGGCCAGGACCTCCGCGGTTCGTCGCGGATCTCCGTCGTACCCGTCGAAGAGCATCGGTCCCCGCAGTCGGATCCGGCCCTGGTCGGTGAGCGAGAGCCCGACGCCGGCCAGCGGCTCCCCGTCGTACACGCAGCCTCCGCCGGTCTCGCTCATGCCGTAGGTGGCCACCACCGACACCCCCACCTCCTCGGCCCGTGACCTCAGCTCGGCCGGCACCGCGGCGCCCCCGACGAGCACCGTGGTGAAGCTCCGCAGGGCCTCGGCCTGGGACGGCTCCTCGAGCAGCCGCCGCAGCCGGGTCGGCACCACCGAGACGTAGCGCCGCTCCGCGCTCAGTCGTTCGGCGGCCTCCGCCAGATCGCCGGTCTGCAGCACCGGGTCGGTGCCGGCCAGGACGGAGCGCACGAGCACCTGGAGACCGGCGACGTACGTCGGCGGAAGGTTCAGCACCCACTGCCCAGGCCCGCCCAGCCGGGTGTGCACGGCGTCCGCGGCGGCCCGCAGGGCACGACGGCTCAGCAGCACGCGCTTCGGCTCGCCGCTGGACCCGCTGGTGGCCACGACGAGCGGCTCCGGCTCGACCTCGGCGGCCTCCCACGCGCGCAGCAGGGCGAGGATCTCCGCCGCGGTGCCGCTCAGCGGACGGAGGCTGCTCACGAGGACCCACCGTATGCCTGCCACAATTCAGGTCCATGTCCACGTCGCCCGCAACCGCGCAGCAGTGGGTCTCCGGTGCCCGCCCCCGCACCCTCCCGGCCGCGGTGTCCCCCGTCCTGGCGGGCACCGGCGTCGCGGCCTTCGCCGACGCGGCGGTGTGGTGGAAGGCGGTGCTCGCCCTGGTCGTCGCGCTGGCCCTCCAGGTCGGGGTGAACTACGCCAACGACTACTCCGACGGGGTGCGCGGCACCGACGCGGACCGGGTCGGCCCGATGCGGCTGGTGGGCTCGGGCGCGGCCCCCGCCGGTCAGGTCAAGGCGGCCGCCTTCGCCGCGTTCGGGGTGGCGTGTGCAGCGGGACTGGTCCTGGCCGCGCTGTCGAGCTGGTGGCTGGTGCTGCTGGGGGCCCTGTGCGTCGCGGCGGCCTGGTTCTACACCGGCGGATCCGCTCCGTACGGCTACCGGGCACTGGGCGAGGTGATGGTCTTCGTGTTCTTCGGGCTGGTCGCGGTGCAGGGCACGGCGTACGTCCAGTCCGGGCTGCTCGCCGGCCTCGGCTGGTACGCCGCGACGGGGGTCGGGGCACTGGCCTGCGCGATCCTGGTCGCCAACAACCTACGGGACGTCCCCACGGACACCGAGGCGGGCAAACGCACCCTGGCGGTGCTGCTCGGCGAGGAGCGCACCCGCTACCTGTTCGTGCTGCTGGTCGCCGCGGCCGCCGTGATGCTGGTCGGCGTGGCGCTGGAGAGCAGCCGCTGGGCGCTGCTGGGGCTGACCTACCTCGCTCCCGGCGCGGCTGCGGTCCGGGTCGTCCTCGGGCGGGCCCGGGGGCCGGCGTTGGTGCCGGTGCTCCAGCAGGTCGGCGTGGCAGAGCTCCTCTACGCGGCCGGCATCCTTGTCGGGCTGCTCGTTTTCGGCTGACCGGTTCGACTTGCCTCGCGGGCGGCCCGGCGTCCGCCAGTCCGCATGTGTCAGGTGGGTCGCGTCAGTCCGCATCCTCGCGTGAGCGCAGGTCCTCGAACCTCCGGGTGGCGTTGTGCGCCCGGCGCTCCACCGACGCGGCGAACCGCTCGCGCGGGCCGGCCAGCAGCGGGTACGACGCGGCGGCCGAGAGGACGGCCGCCAACAGGAGCGGCCACAGGACCGGCAGCGCGTCGCCCCGGGTCAGGAGCAGGTACAACCCGGCGATCAGCGCGTACGTCGCGACGAAGAGGCCGATCCGGGCCACGGTGTAGACCACGAACTCCTTCATGGGTTCAGCCTAGTCCGGGGTGCCAGTTGTCCAGACCGCCTACTGTGGAGGGGTGGGCAAGGCTCTGTTGGTCGTCATCGTTCTGGCCGTCGTCATCTATCTGACCATTCGGCTGGTGGACAAGCGGCGCGCCAAGAAGCGTCCGCGCCCGCCCAGCACCGGGCCGACACCGCGCCGTCGCGTGATCGCCCCCGACGACGACCCTGACTTCCTGCGCGACCTAGAGCAGAAGCGTCGCAAGGAGCGCCGCGAGCGCGGCGACGCCGACAGCAGCTAGAGGGTCGGCTCGACCGGCTCGTCACCCTGGTCGTCGTCGCCCTCGTCGGGCTCGTCGGGCTCGTCGTCACCGTCGTCCTCACCCGAGCACGACTCGAGGTCCGCCCGGGCGTCCTTGAGCTCGGACCTGGCCTCGCGGAAGGCCTCCTTGGCCTCGCCCTGCTCGGCCTTGACCTGGGCCAGCAGCACCTTCGGCGAGGCGAGCAGCCGGCCGGCGGACTTGATGTCGGCCCGCTCGGCTCGGACCAGGGCCCGCAGCGCGTCCCGCGCCGCCTTGTCCATCTTGCCCGTCGTCTGGTGCTTCTGGAGGGCCTTGAGCGCCTGACGCGACGAGGCGATCTCGGTGCGGGCCTCGGCTCGCTCGGCCTTCAGCAGCTGGCCCATCGGCCGACGCGAGGCCACGAAGGCGTCCTTGGCCGCGCGGACCGCGGCGGACGCGTCCTCGACAGCGGCGCTCTCGTCGGCGCAGACCTCGGTGCCGGGGTCGGTGGGCGCTCCGGGATCCACCTCGTCGGCCTGAACGGCACCGAGACCGCTGGCGACCAGCGCGGCGGCGAGCACGGAGGATGAGACGAGACGACGGACGGCGTGCTGCATGCGTGAGCTCCCTGGGGCCAGCACCCGGCGAGCACCGGATGAACAAATCGGACACCAGGAGAGTCGTCCCGCCCTCGGGACGGCTTGAGCCCGGACGGGCAAAACCGCGGAGTCGGCGGGTTTCTAGGGCGGGTGGGTCAGCCGGCGTAGGAGTGCAGGCTGCCCGCGCCGAAGAAGAAGTTGATCCCGACGAAGTTGAAGACCAGGCTGGCGAAGCCGACGAGCGCGATAAGTGCCGCCGTCCGACCCTTCCAGCCCGCGGTCGCGCGCGCGTGCAGGTACGCCGCGTAGACGACCCAGGTGATGAACGCCCAGACCTCCTTCGGGTCCCAGTTCCAGTAGCTGCCCCAGGCGTACTCCGCCCAGACCGGCCCGGCGATCAGCGCCGCGAAGGTCCAGATGGGGAACCCGAACGCGTGCAGCCGGTAGGAGACGCGGTCCAGCGCGGCCAGGGCCGGCAGCCGGTCGAGGTAACCCCCCGCACGCAGCCGCCCGCGCTCGACGGCGCGCTCCTTGACCAGGTAGAGCGTCGAGGCGATCGCTCCCGTGGCGAAGGCCCCCGAGGCGATGATGGCGGCCAGGACGTGGATCACCAGCCAGTACGACTGCAGCGCCGGCACCAGCGGGCCTGCGGGGGCGTAGAGCAGCAGCACGGCCAGCATGAGGACGACGACCTCGAAGCCGGTCACCGGCAGACCCATCCAGCGCAGCTTGTGACGGCGGCCGAGCACCAGGTACATCAGGGACACCCCGAACGCACCGGTGAGGGTGAACTCGTACATGTTCCCCCACGGCACCCGGATCGGGTCCGAGCCCAGCCCCCGCGAGACCAGCGCGGCGAAGTGCAGGGCCACGGCAAGCACGGTGAGCGAGATGCCGATCCGTCCCCAGCGGTCGGCGCGCTCGGCCAGGTCGGTGCCGGAGCCCGAGTCGGTGCCCGAGCCCGAGTCGGTGCCCGAGCCCGATTCGGTGCCGGTCTCGGAGACGGCCACCGATCCGTCGTCCGAGGTGGTGCGGCCACGCATCGCGACGGGGGCGCGACGCGCGCCGGTCGTCGCCACGCCAGTCGTCCCCGCGTCAGTCGTCCCCGCGACGAGCGTCCCCGGCGCCGGTGAGTCGGTCACCGACATCGAGCGGATCGACGACCACTCGAGGACGTGGGCCAGGAAGGCCAGCACGTAGACGCTCGAGGCGAAGGCGATCGCGTTGTTGGAGAAGGCGGCGAAGTCCGCGGTGCTCACGTGGTCTCCTGGTCGGGCTGGTCCGGACTGTCGGGCTGGGGCTGGTGAGGTGGGTCAGGGCTGTCGAGCTGGTCCGGCGGATCAGACTGCGGCGACTCGGCTCGGAGACGATGCTCGAGCTCGTCGACCTCGACGTCGAGGTCGCCGCCCGAGCTGCGGTCCAGACCGGCCAACTCCACCACGGTACGCCGGGGGTCCTGGGGTCGTTCCGGGTCCGGGCCGACCCGCACCCAGGCCCGGCGGGGCCGGATGAACAGCGAGCCCATCATGCCGATCATGCCCGCGACGACGCCGCCCAGCGCCCAGCCCTTGCCGGGGCTGTCGCTGACCTGGAGTTTGACCCACTGGTCCACCCGGTCGAAGCGGATCGAGCCGGCGTCGTCGGGCAGCTGGACCACGTCCCCGGGTGAGAGCTTGATCCGGGCGTCCTTGCCGCGCGAGGCGTCCGTGCTGGGGAACGTGCTCAGGTCGTCCTTGTCGAGGGTGTAGACCGACTGCGACGACCCGTCGTTCATGTTCAGGTCGCCCGAGTACGGCACCAGCGAGAGCACCGGGGCCAGGGCGTCGGGGAACTGCGAGATCGGTCCGGTGGCCATGGTGAACCCGTACGTGGGCAGGAACAGGCCTTCGAACCCGAGCTGGGACGGCGCCGCGTCGGGCACCTTGATCACGCCGAAGGACTTGAAGGTGGAGTCCTGGGGCAGGAACGGCACCGGCCCCTTGTACGCGACGTCGCCGTTGCCGTCCCGGACCGTCACCACCGGGGCGTAGCCGTGGCCGACCAGGAACACGCTGACGCCGTCGAGGGTCAGCGGATGGTTCACCGCCAGCGTCCGGGTCTGCTCCTGGCCCTCGGCCCCGGTGCGGTAGGCCAGCTGGGCCGCGAAGTCCTTGGGCTGGCCGAGCTGGGGGCCGGACGTCTCGTAGGTGGCCTCGAAGTCCTTGACGGTCAGGTTCAGTGGGGTCAGGTCGTCGACGGTGAACAGGCCGCCCGGGGCGAAGTCGTCGTACTGGCTGAGCACGTTGGAGAAGCCCTGCCCCGCCACGGTGATCACGCCGCCCTTGTAGCCGAGGAGCTGACCGGCCGCGAAGGCGACGAGCACGACGAGCAGCGAGAAGTGGAAGACCAGGTTGCCGGCCTCGCGGAGGTAGCCGCGCTCGCCGGCCACCGAGTTCCCGGTGGTGTCCACCCGGTAGCGGCGCGCGCGCAGCACCGCCGCGGTGCGGGCCAACACGACGTCGGGCTCCTCGGCGAGGACGAAGCGACGCGACTGGGGCAGCCGGGACAGGTTGCGAGGTGCTTGCGGTGGCCGGGCGCGCATCGCCCGCCAGTAGACGCGCAGCCGAGGTACGACGCAGCCCACCAGCGAGACCATCAGCAGCAGGTAGACCGCTGAGAACCACACCGAGCTGAAGACGTGGAAGAGGCCGAGGAAGTCGTAGACCGGCGCGAGCCGGGGATGGTCGGCCTTCCAGGTGGACACCCCGCCGGCGTCGATGTTGGTCTGCGGGATGACGCTGCCCGGTACGGCGGCCAGGGCGAGGAGGAGCAGGAGCACCAGCGCCGTACGCATCGAGGTGAGCTGGCGCCAGGCCCAGCGCGCCATCTGCAGCGGTCCCAGCGCCGGAGGCATCGAGGGCGGCGTGGGATTCGCCGCGGCTCCGCCCGCTCCGGCACCGGAGCCCGACCCGGAACCGGGGTCGGTCCCGCCGGAGCCGGAGTCGGTCCCGTCGGAGCCGGGGTAGGTCCCGCCGGGCTGGCCGGCCGTCTGCTCGGTGGTGGTCACACCACCACCTCGTAGCCCGAGACCCAGCTGCGCAGGTCGGCGATCCAGACGTCCCACAGCCCGGTGACCAGCAGGACCCCGACGACGACGAGCATCAGCCCACCCAGGCGGGTCACCCAGATCTGGTGGCGGCGGACGAAGGCGACGGCGCCGATCATCCGACGGAAGGCCAGCCCGGCGAGGACGAAGGGGATGCCCAACCCCAGTGAGTAGGACAGGCTGAGCAGCGCACCGCGACCCGCCGTCGCCTCGTGCAGCGCGAGGAGCTGCACCGAGGCCAGGGTCGGGCCGATGCACGGGGTCCACCCCAACCCGAAGAGCACGCCCACCAGCGGCGCGGCGGCCAGGCCCACGGCGGGCACGCGGTGCACGCGGACGTCACGCTGGAGCCACGGCACGAGGCCGAGGAAGGCCAGCCCGACCACGATGGTCACGAGGCCGAGCACGATGGTGATCGGCCGCATCGACTCCCACAGGAAGTCCCCGAGCGCGCCGGAGAGGGTGCCCAGGGTCACGAAGACGAAGCTGAAGCCGAGCACGAAGAGACTCGAACCGAGGACCATCCGACCGCGACGGGCGTTCTCGAGGTCCGCACCGGACAACCCGGTGGCGTAGGAGAGGTAGCCCGGCAGCAGCGGGACCACGCACGGTGAGAAGAAGGAGACCAGCCCGGCCAGCGCGGCCACGGGCAGCGCGAGGATCATCGAGCCGGAGAGCACCGTGCCGGCGAACCAGTCCCCCACGTCGAGCGGGATCACGAGGCTCCCGCCTCCTCGACCAGTCCGTCCAGGGTTGAGCGGGTGATCTCGCCCAGGACGCTGCCCGCGACCCGGCCCTGGGCGTCCAGGACCACCGTGCTCGGGATCGAGCTCGGGGTCAGGGTGCCGCGGAAGGCGAGCAGGGTGCTGCCCTGCTGGTCGTAGATGCTCGGGTAGCCGATGTCGAAGGTCCGGACGAAGGCCCGGGCGTTGGCCTTGTCGAGGTCCCGGGAGTCGATGCCGACGAAGGCGACGTCTTGGTCCGCCAAGTCGCGCGCGGCCTCGGCCAGCATCGGCGCCTCGGAGCGGCACGGACCGCACCAGGAGCCCCACACGTTGAGGACGACGACCTGGCCAAGGTAGTCCTCCAGGGACAGGGGCTCCCCGTCGATGGTCTCCCCGGAGACCTCACCGGGCTTCTCGCGGTCCGCGCGGGCCACCACGGTGATGGCCCCGCCGCCGGAGACGAAGCCCTGGTCGCCGGACGAGGCCGGTGTGTCCGTGCAGCCGGAGACGACTGCTCCGACCACCAGGAGGAGCCCCAGCCGGGCCAGAGCGACACGAGTACGACGGGCAGGGGTCATCGGGTGGGGGTCATCGGTCTGCGTCGGGGGCCGGCTCGTCGGGGGTGCCGCCGGAGGAGAAGGTGGCGTTGAGGTCCTTGAGCGGGATGAGGTCGGCCGCGGGCTCGCTGTAGCTCACCGTGACCAGGGCGTCGCCGGCGAAGGTCAGCGAGGTCACCGAGCACAGCGTGCACTGCCGCTTGCGAGGGTCGTGCAGGAAGGACCGCTTCTCCGCCGCCAGTCGGGTCACCCAGATCGGCAGCTGGTGGGAGACGATGACCGCCTCCTGGCCCCGGGCGAGGTCGCGGGCGTCGTACACCGCGGCCATCATCCGCGACACGACCTCCTTGTACGGCTCGCCCCAGGACGGCTTCCACGGGTTGTAGAGGTGGCGCCAGGCGCTGGGCTGCTTGAGGACCCCGTCGCCGACCCCGAAGCGCTTGCCCGCGAAGACGTTCTCGGACTCGATGACCCGCGGCTCGACGGCGACGTCGATCCCCCGGGCCAGGGCCAGCGGCCGGGCCGTCTCCTGGGCCCGCTCCAGCGGGGAGGCGATGACCCGGGCGATGTCGCGGGTGCCGAGGGCCTCGGCCACGCGCTGGGCCATCTGGCTCCCCAGCTCGGAGAGGTGGTAGCCGTCCATGCGTCCGTAGAGGACGCCGGAGGGGTTGTGGACCTCGCCGTGCCGGACCAGGTGGACGGTGGTCTGGTCGGTGCTCATGCTGCTCCTCGAGACGGTACGGCGGCCGCGGCGCGGGCCGCGACGGGCAGAGCGGAGACGACGCGGTCGAGCACGGCGTCGTCATGGGCGGAGGAGAGGAACCAGGACTCGAACGCGCTGGGCGGGAGGTAGACGCCCTGGGCCAGCATCGCGTGGAAGAACGCCCGAAAACGGTCGAGGTTCTGCGCGGAGGCGTCCGCGAAGTCCACCACCGCGTCAGGCACGGTGTCGTCGTCGAAGAGGAACACACTGAACATGGTGCCTCCTCGTTGCACACGGTGGGCCACGCCGGCGGCGCTCAGGGCCGCCCCGACCTCCTCGACGAGCAGGGCGCTGGCCCGGTCGAGGTGGCGGTAGACGTCCGCGGTCGCGTGTCGCAGGGTGGCCAGCCCAGCGGTCGTGGCCACCGGGTTCCCCGACAGGGTGCCGGCCTGGTAGACCGGACCGCCCGGGGAGAGCAGCGCCATCACGTCGGCGCGGCCACCGAAGGCCGCGGCCGGGAAGCCGCCGCCCATCACCTTGCCGAAGGTGACCAGGTCGGGCCGCCAGCCCTCCACCGCGCCGTCGAGGCCCCACTGACCCTCGCGGGAGACCCGGAAGCCGGTCATCACCTCGTCGCTGACGAACAGCGCGCCGTGGCGGGCACAGGTCCGCGCCAGCATCTCGTTGAAGCCGGGTCGCGGTGGGACCACGCCCATGTTGCCCGGGGAGGCCTCGGTGACCAGGCAGGCGATCTCGGCGCCGCGCTCGGCGAAGACCCGCTCGACCGCCTCGGGGTCGTTGTAGGGCACCACCAGCGTGGAGGCGATCGAGCCGGCCGGGACGCCCGGGGTGCCGGGTACGGCGAAGGTGGCCAGTCCGGAGCCGGCCGAGGCCAGCAGCGAGTCGACGTGGCCGTGGTAGCAGCCGGCGAACTTCACCACCACGTCGCGTCCGGTGAACCCGCGGGCCAGCCGGATGGCCGACATCGTGGCCTCGGTGCCCGAAGAGACGAAGCGGACCTGCTCGACCGACGTGCGGTCGACGATCTCCTCGGCGAGCTCGACCTCGGTCCGGGTCGGGGTGCCGTACGACGTGCCCCGGGCCACGGCCATCGCCACCGCGTCCTGGACGGCCGGGTGGGCGTGGCCCAGGAGCATCGGGCCCCAGCTGCAGACCAGGTCGACGTACTCGTGACCGTCCACGTCGCGCAGCAGCGCCCCCTGCGCGCTCTCGATGAACCGGGGGGTGCCGCCGACGGCGTCGAACGCGCGCACCGGCGAGTTGACACCGCCCGGGGTGACCGCCTGGGCGCGGGCGAAGAGGGCGACCGACTCCGGCACGCCGCTGTCCTGCGTCCCGGCGCTGCCGGGGGCGTCGGTGGCGCTCATCAGGAGGTCCTTCCGAGGAGTCGGGCAGCCTCGGCCGCCCAGTAGGTGAGGATCACGTCGGCGCCGGCGCGGGTGATGCTGGTCAGCGTCTCCAGGATGGCCGGCTCCCGGTCGATCCAGCCGCGGGAGGCCGCGGCCTCGACCATCGCGTACTCCCCGGAGATGTTGTAGGCGGCCACCGGCACGTCGACCGCCTCTCGCACCGCCCGGAGAACGTCGAGGTAGGCCAGCGCGGGCTTGACCATCACGATGTCGGCGCCCTCCGCCACGTCGGCGAGGGCCTCGCGGACGCCCTCGCGGACGTTGCCGCCGTCGAGCTGGTAGGTCCGCCGGTCGCCGGTCAGCGTGGAGGCCACCGCCTCGCGGAAGGGGCCGTAGAAGGCCGAGGCGTACTTCGTGGAGTAGGCCAGGATCCCCACGTCCTGACGGCCTGCGGAGTCCAGCGACGCCCGGACCCGGGCCACCTGCCCGTCCATCATGCCGCTGGGGCCGACCATCACCGCCCCGGCCGCCGCCTGGGCCCGCGCCATCTCGGCGTAGACCTCGAGCGTGGCGTCGTTGTCCACCGACCCGTCCGCCGCGAGCAGGCCGCAGTGGCCGTGGTCGGTGAACTCGTCGAGGCACAGGTCGGCCATCACGACCAGGTCGTCGCCGACCTCGGCCGCCACGTCGGCCAGGGCGAGGTTGAGCACCCCGTGGGGGTCGAGCGCCCCGCTGCCCGTGGCGTCCTTGGTCTCCGGCACGCCGAAGACCATGATCCCGCCCAGCCCCAGCGCGGCGGCCTCGGCCGCGGCCCGACGCAACGAGTCGCGGGAGTGCTGCACCACGCCGGGCATGCTGGTGATCGGGACGGGCTCGCGTGCCCCCTCCCGCACGAACACCGGGAGCACGAGGGAGCTCGGGTCCAGGCTGGTCTGGGCCACGAGCGCGCGCAGCGCCGGGGTACGACGCAGCCGGCGCGGTCGGTCCTGGGGGAAGGGCACCGGCTCAGGTGGCCCGGCGTCGCGCCGAGGGCCGGCGCTCCGAGGGCTTGGTCACCTGCTCGCCCGCCTCGATCAGCGAGGCGCGACGGGCGGCACCGAAGTCGGCGAGCGCATCGACCAGCACCTCGACCGAGGGGCTGGAGGCCAGCACGTCCACGCGCAGCCCGTGCTCCTCGGCGGTCTTGGCGGTGGCCGGGCCGATGACGGCGATGACCGTTGACGGATGCGGCTTGCCCGCGATGCCGACGAGGTTGCGCACGGTGGAGGACGAGGTGAAGACCACCGCGTCGAACCGACCGGTCTTGATCGCCTCGCGGACCGGCGCGGGGGGTGGCGTCGCCCGGACTGTGCGGTAGGCCGTCACGTCGTCGACCTCCCAGCCGAGCTGCTGCAGGCCCGCGACCAGGGTCTCGGTGGCGATGTCGGCGCGCGGCAGGAAGACCCGGTTGATGGGGTCGAGCACGTCGTCGAAGGGCGGCCAGTCCTCGAGCAGACCGCGGGCGGACTGCTCGCCGGAGGGCACCAGGTCGGCGCGGAGGCCCCAGGCGCCGATCGCGGCCGCCGTCTTCTCCCCGACGGCGGCGATCTTGAGCCCGGAGAACGCGCGCGCGTCCAGGCCGTAGTCCTCGAACTTCTCCCGGACCGCACGCACGGCGTTGACCGAGGTGAAGGCGATCCACTCGTAGCGGCCCTCGACCAGCCCGCGGATCGCCTTGTCCATCTGCTGCGGGTTGCGGGGCGGCTCCACGGAGATCGTCGGCACCTCCTCGGGCACGGCGCCGTAGGCCCGGATGCCGGCCGAGAGCGAGCCGGCCTGCTCCTTGGTGCGCGGAACCAGGACGCTCCAGCCGAACAGCGGCTTGGTCTCGAACCAGGACAGGGAGCTGCGCAGGTCGACCACGTCGCCCACCACGGTGACCGCGGGAGGGGTCATCTGGGCGGCCCGGGAGTCGGCGCCGATCTGGGCCAGCGTGGAGACCACGGTCTGCTGGTCGGTCGTGGTGCCGACGCGGGTCATCGCCACCGGGGTCCGCGGCGAGCGACCGGCCGCGACCAGCGCGTCGGCGATGGTCTCGATGGAGCCGACCGCGGAGAGCAGCACCAGGGTGCGGTCGTGCGCGTAGGCCGACCAGTCGATCTTGGCCTCCGCGCAGTTCACGACCGCGACCTCGCGGTGCTTCTTGTCGGTCAGCGGCACCCCGGCGTACGCGGGCACGGCGGTCACGCAGGAGACGCCGGGCACGATCTCGAAGCCGATGTCGGCCTTGACACAGGCCAGGGCCTCCTCGGGCCCGGAGGCGTAGAGGAAGGGGTCGCCGGCCATCAGCCGGACGACCTTCGCCCCGGACTTGGCCTGCCGCACGACGACCTTGGCCCGGGCGGCGTGGGTCAACGGCTGGCCGTCGGTGCCGAAGCCGCCGTCGACCACCTCGGCCTGGGGGGCCCGCGCGCTGGCCAGGGCCGCGTGCTCGGGAGCCTCGGTCACCACGACCTCGGCCGTGCCCAGCAGCGCGGCCGCCCGGATGGTGAGCAGGTCGGGGTCCCCGGGACCGCTGCCCACGAAGGACACGAAGCCGACCCGTCGCGGTTGCGGGGTCGGAGCCGGGGTGGAGGACCCGCTGGCGCGGCGGGACCGCGTCGCTGGTTCGGACGGGGTTTGGGTCGCGCTCTTGCTCACAGTCGCCTTCTTGCTGTTGTCACGGGTGGTGCCCGAGGTCTCGGTCTCGGTCGATCTGTCCTGGGTCGACCTGCTCACGGTCGGGGTGCTCGTGCCGGTCGGTGCTCGTCTGCTGCTCATCGGACCTCCGCGGCGATCAGCTCGGCGGCCCCGTCGGCCAACATCTCCTGGGCCAGGGTGACGCCGACCTGGACCGCGTCCTGGGGGCGACCGCTGTGGGACCGGCGGACCGCGAGGCCCCCGTCACCGGACAGGGCCACGGCGCGGATCCACAGCTCGTCGCCGTCGTCGCCCTCGGCGACCTCAGCGAGGGCACCCACCGGCGCGGAGCAGCCTGCCTCCAGCGTCGCGAGCAGGCTCCGCTCCGCGGAGACCGCCACCCGGCTGGGCGCGTCGTCGAGGGCCAGCCTCAGCAGCTCGCCGAGCTCGGCGTCGCTGCGGCGACACTCCACCGCCAACGCTCCCTGCCCGGGAGCAGGCCACATCTGTAGCGGGTCGAGCACCTCGGTGACCTCCTCGAGTCGGCCCAGACGGGCCACGCCGGCCCGGGCGAGGACGACGGCCGCGTACTCGCCCTGGTAGACCTTGCGAATCCTGGTGTCCACGTTCCCACGAATTCCGTCCACGTCGAAACCGAGACCCAGGGCGTGGAGCTGGGCCGCACGTCGCGGGGAACCGGTCCCGATCCGTGCCCCGGCCGGAAGCTCGCCCAGAGTCAGCCCGGACTGGGCCACGACCGCGTCGCGCGGGTCCTCCCGGGGCGGGACGGCCGCGAGAAGGAGGTCGTCGTGCGCCTGGGTGGGCAGGTCCTTCAGCGAGTGGACGACGAGGTCGACCGAGCCGCGCAGAAGGGCCTCGCGCAGCGCGCTGACGAAGACGCCGATTCCTCCGAAGGAGACCAGCGGCGCGGAGGACACGTCCCCCTCGGTGGTGACCTCGACCAGCTCGACATCCCGACTGGTCTCGCGGGCGAGCACGTCGGCCACCTGACCGGTCTGGGTCCGGGCCAGGAGCGAGGCGCGGGTGCCGACGCGCAGGGGCCTCACGAGAGACCC
Source organism: Propionibacteriales bacterium (assembly GCA_038199935.1). Taxonomy (GTDB): domain Bacteria; phylum Actinomycetota; class Actinomycetes; order Propionibacteriales; family Nocardioidaceae; genus Nocardioides_B. Next base: position 22,872 of record JBBPYL010000178.1, read on the forward strand.
TCCGGCCGGGTGACAGCCTCCACCGCGTCCGGATGGAGGGAGAACAGGTCGGCCAGGGCCGCCGCGTAGGAGACCGCACCGGTCTCGTTGGCCAGCTCCCTGAGCCGGACCGTCGGCTGGTGGAGCAGCTTGTCGGCGACTCTGCGCACGGTGTGCTCGACCTCGGCCCGCTCCGCCGGGCTCAGGTCCGGCAGCCGGGCCGAGAGCCGGGCCATCTCGGCCTCGACGACCCCGGTGGCCATCGAGCGCAGGGCCACGACGGTCGGGGTGACCGACGACGAGCGGCGCACGGACACGTAGTCGCTGACCTCCCGGGCCACCACGTCGCGGACCGCGCTCATGTCGGTGGCGACCTCGCTGTCGTGAAGCTCCTCGGCGAGACTGGCCAGACCGATCAGGTGGACGCCGTCCAGGTCGGCGGCGGCCGGGTCCACGTCGTGCGGCAGGGCCAGGTCGACCACGGCGAGCGGGTGCGAGGTCCCCGCCCGTGCGGCGCTCATCAGCTACATCGGGAGGACGACCCCGGTGGCGCCGGTGCACGAGACCAGCAGGTCGGCGCGGGCGATCTCGGTCCCGAGCTCGCTCATCGGCACCGCACGGCCGCCGTACTGGAGGGCGAGCCGGGCGGCGTTGGCGGACGTACGGCTGGACACCACCACGTCAGCGGCGCCGCGGCGGCTCACGGTGGCCACGGCCAGGCCGGCCATCGACCCCGCCCCGACCACGACGACCCGGCGGCCGGTCAGGGTGCCCACGTGGGCGACCGCGCGGTCCAGCGAGACGCCGACCAGGGAGGGCGCCGCCCGGTCGATGTCGGTCTCCGCATGCACGCGCTTGCCCACCCGCAGGGCCTGCTGGAAGAGCGAGTTCAGGGTCGGGCCGAGGGTCTGCGCCTCCTGGCCCCGGCGCAGCGCCTCCCGGGTCTGACCGAGGATCTGCCCCTCACCGACGACCATGGAATCCAGGCCGGCGGTGACCTGGAACAGGTGGGCCACCGCGCCGTCGTCGTAGTGGACGTAGAGGTGCGACACGACGTCCTCGGGCCGCTCCTCGGCCAGCTCGCACAGCGCCCGGGAGACGGCCTCGACGCTGCCGTGGAAGCGGTCGACGTCGGCGTAGATCTCGATACGGTTGCAGGTGGCCACCACGGCGGTCTCGTTGACGTGGTCGCTGGCGTGCACGGTCGCCACCAGCTTCTCCACCCCAGAGGGGTCCAGGGCCAGCCGCTCGAGCACAGAGACGGGCGCGGTCTTGTGGGAGACGCCGACGACCAGCACGCTCATCGGTTCACCGCCCGACCGGAGAGCTGGGGACCGGACAGCTCGGGGCCGGCGCCGTCGAGCGCGGCCGGCGCGGCCGCACCGAGCGTGGCCTTCCGCTGCTCGTGGTAGGCCAGGATCTGGAGCTCGATGGACAGGTCCACCTTGCGCACGTCGACCCCGTCGGGGACGTTGAGCACCTCGGGGGCGAAGTTGAGGATGCTGGTGATCCCGGTCCCGACGAGCCGGTCGCACACCGCCTGCGCGGACGGGGCCGGCGTGGCGATCACGCCGATCGCGATGGCGAACTCGGTGACCAGGTCCTCGAGCCGGTCGAAGCCGAGCACCTCCAGGTCACCGATCCGCTCGCCCTGACGGGCCGGGTCGGCGTCGAGCAGCGCTGCGATCCGGAAGCCTCGGGAGCTGAAGCCGGAGTAGTCGGCCAGCGCGTGCCCCAGGTTGCCGATCCCCACGATGACGACCGGCCAGTCCTGGGTGACCCCGATCTCGCGGGCGATCTGGTAGCGCAGGTACTCCACGTCGTAGCCGACCCCCCGGGTGCCGTAAGAGCCCAGGTAGGAGAGGTCCTTGCGGAGCTTCGCGCTGTTCACCCCGGCGGCGTGCGCGAGCTCCTCGCTCGAGCAGGTGGCGATGTCCAGCTCGACCAGCCCGGTCAGCGCGCGTAGGTAGACCGGCAGGCGGGCGACGGTGGCCTCGGGGATCCCGCGCTCGGCCCGGCTGGCCGCTGTGGGTTCCCGGCCCGGCACACCACGGCCGTGGTCGGCGGCGGATCCGTTCCGGGGGCGGCGGGGTGGTGTCACGGCGCTGCGGGCACTCCTCGAGCCGGCCGTGCCACGGGACGCTCCGGATCTCGGGCCGTGGTGGGGTCGCCAGCGTCCCAACTCTAGGAGTTTGTGAACGCGGGAACAAACCGGCGACGACGGTCCTCTACCACACGTGACATGTCTCACCCCGGCGCAGGGTGCGCGTGGACCCTTCTCGGGGCTGGACCGGGACCCGGCTCGAGACCGAGCTCGGGACCGCGGGCAAGAACGAGCTCAGGAGAGGGCGCTGCGCAGCCGGCCGGGGTCCACCCGCCAGAAGTCGTGCTGGGCGCCGTCGACGAAGGTCACCGGCACCTCCTCCCCGAACCGCGCGGTCAGGTCGGCCGAGCCGGAGATGTCCACGGTGTCGTAGGTGACGCCGAGCTCGGCGCAGACCTCGGAGACCGTGCCCACCGCCACCTCGCACAGGTGGCAGCCCGGTCGGGTGTAGACCCGCACCCGAGCCGGGTCGCTCATTGGAGGAGACCCGCGTGCTGGCGTCGTTGGGCGGCGCGGAGCCGGCCCTTGGCCACCTTGCCGGTCACCGTGTGCGGCAGCTCTGCGACCACCCGGACCTCGGTCGGCTGCTTGAAGCGGGCGAGCCGGGCGGCGCAGTGTGCCCGTACGGCGTCCACGAGGTCCTCCGGGGACAGCACGGAGTCGTCCGCCCGGGTGACGTAGGCGACGACGGCCTCCCCCGTCCGGGGGTCCGGGCGACCGATCACCGCGGCCTCACTGACACCCGCGGTCTCTACGAGGACCTCCTCGACCTCGACCGGATAGACGTTGAAGCCGGAGACGATCACCAGCTCCTTGACCCGATCGACGAGGAAGAGGTCGCCGGTCGCGTCGAGGTAGCCGATGTCCCCGGTCGCGAACCATCCCTGCGCGTCCGGTCCGTCGGCGCCCTCGGGCCAGTAACCGTCGAAGAGGTTGGCTCCGCGGATCGAGATCTCGCCGGCGTCCTCGGGAGCCACCACCGCACCGGTCTCGTCCACCAACCGGATCTCGACGCCCGGGAGCGCCGCTCCCACCGAGCCCGGGACGACCCGCGGGCTCACCAGGGTCGAGGTGACCACCGGTGCCGCCTCCGTCAGGCCGTAGCCCTGGTGCACCGCGACGCCGCTCCGGTCCACGAAGTCCTGCACCACCTCGGGCGTGACCGGCGCGGAGCCGGACAGCACGACCCGTACGCCGGCCAGCCGCTCGCGCAGGTCCGGCACCGCGGCCCAGCGCGCGAACACCACCGGGGCCACGGGCAGCACGGTGACTGACTCCTCGGCGATCAGCGCCAGTGTGGCGTCAGGGTCGAAGCCGTCGCAGAGCACCAGGGTCGAGGCCTGACGCAGGACCTGACCGAGCACCGCGTTGAGACCGTAGACGTGGAAGAGCGGGACCACGCCGAGCACGACGTCGTCGGGCCTGACCATCGGGGGCTCGGCCCGGGCCACCTGCGCGACGTTGCCGGCCAGCGCCCGGTGGCTGAGCATCGCGGCCCGGGGTCTTCCCGAGGTGCCGCTGGTGTAGAGCAGCACGGCCAGGGACTCCGGGTCCGGCACCGACGAGGGGGCCGGTGCCGCAGCCGACGTCGGGCGGGACGAAGCGGCCAGGTCCTCGTACCGCAGCTCGCCGGGCAGCGCGAGACCGTCGACCAGGACGGTCCGAGGCACCGTGGTGCGACGACGCAGCTCGTCCTCGGCCCCGATCAGCGCGTCCTCGAGGCCGGCCACGGCTTGGCGCACGGTGGTGACGCTGGCGGTGTCGGTCAGCACGACCCGCGCCCCGCAGTCCACGAGCATCCGGACCGTCTCGCCGGTCGCCGAGCGCGGGTTGACCGGAACGGCGACGAGGCGTGCCCGTAGGGCGGCGAGGTAGCTGGTGACGAACTCGACCCGGTTGCCCAGCGCAAGCATGACCCGGTAGCCCGGGACGAGCCCGAGCCCCTCGTAGCCGTGGGCGACCCGGTCGACCTCCGCGTCGAGCTCGGACCAGGTCAGTCGACGACCGGCGCCGTCGACCAGGGCCACCCGATCGGGGGTCGTCGTCGCCGCCTGCCGCAGCAGGCCGGCCAGGTCCTCGCTCACGCGTTCGAGTCTGGCACACCGGGTGTGCGCCGCGAGGCCCTTCACCCCAGGCAGAGGACGACTAGGGTGGCGCTCGTGAGCACGCTGCGCCCGCCCCGACGCGGTTCCCGTGGGGACCGCCCGCTGGACCTGCGTCGCCGTTCGGTCCTCGCTGGCGAGGCCTCGGCCGCGGCGGCCGAGGTGGAGACCTCCCTGCGCGTGCCCGCCGATCCCGACGCGGCCGCCTTCTTCGACGTCGACAACACCGTGATGCAGGGCGCCTCCCTCTTCCACTTCGCCCGCGGCCTTCACCGCCGGGACTTCTTCACCACCCGGGAGATCCTGGCCGCAGCCTGGAAGCAGGCCTACTTCCGCTTCGTGGGGGTGGAGGACCCCGAGCACGTCTCGGACGCGCGGACGTCCGCGCTGGCCTTCATCAAGGGCCACTCGGTGGCCGAGCTGGAGTCACTCGGCGAGGAGATCTTCGACGAGGCGATGGCCCACCGGATCTGGCCCGGGACCCGGGCTCTGGCACAGCTGCACCTCGACCAGGGCCAGCGTGTCTGGCTGGTGAGCGCAGCACCGGTGGAGATCGCGACGATCATCGCGCGACGCCTCGGTCTCACCGGGGCGCTGGGCACGGTCTCCGAGCACGTCGACGGCATCTACACCGGCCGCCTGCTCGGCGACATGCTGCACGGGCCGGCCAAAGGCGAGGCGGTCAAGGCTATCGCCGAGCGGGAGGGCCTGGACCTGGCCCGCTGCTCGGCGTACTCCGACTCCTTCAACGACCTACCGATGCTGGGGCTGGTCGGCGACCCGTGCGCGATCAACCCCGACTCGCGGCTGCGCGATCACGCGCGAGCCCAGGGCTGGCGCGTTCGCGATTACCGGACCGGACGCAAGGCCGCCCGGGCTGGACTGGTCGTGGCGACCGTCGCCGGGGCCGCGACCGGGGCCGCCGCGGCCGCGCTCGCCGTACGCCGCCGGGTGGGGTGACCGCGGACCGAACCCGAGCGGGTGGAGTCCTTCCGCGCCGTCCTGGACTTAGTGAGGACCGCTGGGGTACGACTAGGACGTCTGGCCGGGGGACCCTCTGCCGACGCCGAGGATCCGGACGGAGGCACAGCGATGTGCGGGCAGCCATGTCACGGCGCGGGCGGCATCGACGTCCTGCGTCATGCGGTCCTGGCCAGCGGCAGCGGGCCTGGCTCCCCCATTCCGCGGGCACGGTCCGGCCAGGCGCTCGACGACGGGCAGTCCGACCGGATGGTCGCCCTGGTCGTCCTGGCTCAGGGCGGGGACCCGGAGGCCTTCGGTCAGCTCTTCGACCACTACCAGCCCTCTATCTACCGCTATCTTTACTATCGACTGGGCTCGACCAGCCTGGCCGAGGACCTCACCTCGGAGACCTTCTTCCGTGCCCTGCGCGGAATCGGCGGCTTCCGCTGGGAGGGACGCGACTTCGCCGCCTGGCTGACCACGATCGCTCGCAACCTGGCGCGGGACCATCTGCGGTCCTCGACCCACCGCCGTGAGACACCCGTGGAGGACATGCGCTCGCACGAGGTCGCCACCCCGGACGCCGAGTCGACTGCGATCGCGGCCCTGACCACCCAGCAACTCCTGCGCGCTCTGAGTCAGCTCCCGGCCGACCAGCAGGAGTGCCTGGTGATGCGCTTCCTCCAGGGCCTGTCCCTCGACGAGACCGCGCACGTCCTGGACCGGAGCGTGGGCGCGGTGAAGCAACTCCAGCTCCGCGCCGTACGACGCCTCGCCCGCCAGCTCGGGCCGGAGCCGGGGTGAGGTGGCCCCGAGAGCTCGGCCTCACCCGGGGCGAGGCCGACCGGTTCGCCCTCGCCCTGGGTGAGACCGCCCCGCCTTTGCCCCAGGACGACCCGCTGGCCGCGCTCGTCGCCCTGAGCGCCGTGCTCGTCGACCACACAGGCCCGTCGGCGTCCGCGCCGACGACGACCCGGCTCCGCGCCGACCTGCTCGGCGAGGCCGAGAAC
>JBBPYL010000179.1:0-35178 GCA_038199935.1 Propionibacteriales bacterium
CCCCGGGCGCCCCGGGGGGCGCCCCCCCCCCCCCCCCCCGGCCCTCCCTCCCACCAGGAAGTGACCACGACGATGAGTGCCGCCCCGCACGCGGAGTTCCCGCTGGGCCCGTTCACGCCGTACGCCGAGAACCCGATCCTCCGACCCCAGGGTGAGACTTGGGAGTCGACGAACGTCTACAACCCCGCTGCGTTGGTCAAGGGCGGCCAGGTGGTGCTCCTCTACCGGGCGCACGCCGCGGACCTGATCTCCCGCGTGGGCCTGGCCACCAGCGACGACGGGATCCACTTCGACCGCGAGCCCGACCCAGTGCTCTCACCGAGCGAGGACTACGACGAGTTCGGCGTCGAGGACCCCCGGGTGGTGGAGATCGACGGGACCTACTACCTCACCTATAGCGGATGGGACCGGACGCAGGCGCTGCTCTGCCTGGCCACCTCGACCGACCTGCACACCTGGACCAAGCACGGTCCGCTCTTCCCCGACTTCGACACCTTCCTTCCGCCGGGCCACGGGGCACCCGGCCCCTGGAGCAAGGCCGGCTCGATCCTGCCCGTGCCGATCGACGGACGCTACCTGATGTACTTCGGTGAGGGCTCGATCTACTACGCGTGGTCCGAGGACCTGCTGAGCTGGACGCCCTGTCCCAACGACGAGCCCGTGATGGTGCCGACGCCGCCGGGCACCTTCGGCTCCTTCCTGGTCGAGGTCGGCCCGCAGCCGATCCTCACCAACAACGGACTCATCCTGCTGCTGCACAACGCCGCGGTGAAGAACGACGACGGCTCGGTCCACTACACCTGTGGCCAGCTGCTCCTGTCCCCTGAGGACCCCGGCACGATCCTGGCCCAGATGAACGTGCCCTGGCTCGCGCCGCAGACCTACGAGGACACCCACGGCCTGGTCTCGAACGTCACATTCCTGGAGGGACTGGTGTTCTTCGACGACACCTGGTTTGCCTACTACGGCCAGAGCGACTCCACGCTCGGGGTGGCCACGTACCGGGTGGGTGAGCGCTACTCGACGCTGGGTGAGCACGCATGACGCCCTGGCTGGCCACGCCGGCCCACGCACGGTGGCTCGAGGCGGAGAGCGATCGTCTGCTGGAGTTCAGCCGGGCCTCGCGGCACCCTGACGGCGGGTTCGCCTGGCTCGACGACCACGGCCACCCGGAGCTCGACCGTCCGGTGGAGCTGTGGATCACCTGCCGGATGACCCACGCCTTCGCCCTCGGGCACCTGATGGGCCGACCCGGGCTGGGCGACCTGGTCGACCACGGCCTCGCGGCGCTGACCGGGCGCTTCCACGACGCCGACAACTCCGGGTGGTACGCGGCGGTCGACGCCGACGGTCCCACCGAGACCTCGAAGACGGCCTACCCGCACGCCTTCGTGGTCCTGGCCGCAGCCAGCGCGAGCGCCGCTGGTCGACCCGGCGCCCGGGAGGTCCTCTCCGATGCGCTCGAGGTGCTGCTGGGCCGCTTCTACGACGACGCGGAGGGCCTCGTCGTGGAGGAGTGGAACGAGACGTTCACGGTCCTGGACCCCTACCGCGGCATCAACGCCAACATGCACACGGTGGAGGCGTTGCTGGCGGCCTACGACGTCACCGGGGACCGTGCCCTGCTCGACCGGGCGCTGCACACCGTCACCCGCGCCGTGCACGACTTCGGTCGAGGGCACGCGTGGCGCATCCCCGAGCACTTCGACAGCGCGTGGCACCCGCTGCTGGACTACAACGTCGACGCGCCCGCGCACCCCTTCCGGCCCTTCGGCGCCACCGTCGGTCACTGGCTGGAGTGGGCGCGGCTCGCCCTGCAGGTGGGCGCCGCACTCGGGGCGGAGGCTCCGTCATGGATGCTGGAGGACGCCCGGTCGCTCTTCACCCTCGCCACCACCGAGGGCTGGGCCGTCGACGGTGCGGACGGCTTCGTCTACACCGTCGACTGGGAGGGCCGCCCGGTGGTCCGTGAGCGGATGCACTGGGTCGTGGCCGAGGCCACCGCCACGGCAGCCGCACTGTGGCGGGTCACCGGCGAGGACGTCTACGCCCAGTGGTACCAGCGTTGGTGGGACCACATCGGGCAGTACTTCGCCGACCGCACCGACGGGTCGTGGCGTCACGAGCTCGACGCGGACAACCAGCCCAGCAGCCTGGTCTGGGCGGGCAAGCCCGACACGTACCACGCCCTCCAGGCGACCCTGCTCGGTCGACTGCCGGTGCACGCGTCCGTGGCCGGGGCGCTGAGCGCCGGTCTGCTCGGCTGACGCGCCGGGTCAGCGCCGGGTCAGCGAGCGCAGCGTGGGCCGGACGTCGACGAAGTAGACGATGGTGGCCACGGCGCCCACCAGGTTGAGCAGGTGGAACGGCTCCATGATCAGCAGGTGAGCGCCCAGCGCCACGCCGAGCACGATCAGCCACAGCTGCTTGGTCTGCTTGTCGCCGGCGACGAAGGCGTCGGGCTTGTGCGAGAGCGCGTCGAGGAAGGCCCACGCCTCGAACGCGAGCAGGCCGAGGCTGAGGACCAGCTGGAAGAGATCTTGGATCCCGAAGATCACTGACACGCGACCAGCCTAGACGACCGGTGCGCACGAGGACCCCCGGACCGAGGAGGTCCGGGGGTCCTGCGGTCGTGCCTCACGCCCGGGGGACGCGAGGGTGCGGTGCGCTCAGCGACCGGCCTTCGAGGCGCCGTCGGTGGCCGCGCGGGCGGCGGCGGACGCGGTCTTCTTGGCCGATGTGCCCGTCGCCTTGGCCGAGGAGGTCGCCGGCTTGGCGGCCTTCTTGGCGGTCGTGGTGGTCTTCTTCGCGGCGGCCTTGGTGGTCGTCGTGGCCGAGTCGCTCGTCGCGGCCGCAGCGTTCTTGGCCTGCGTCGAGGTCGTCTTCGCCTTGGTCACCGTGGACTTCGCGGCGGCCTTGGTCTGCTGGGTCGCCTCCTGGCGGCGGACCTTGGCCACGAAGTGCTGGCCGCGGGCGGCCAGGTCGGTGTAGCCCTTGTTCAGGTCCTCGACCCGGCCCGTGACCAGCGTCACAGCCTGGTCGCGCAGGGCCTTCGGCTCGCGGTCGATCTTGGCGAAGCGGGTCTGCGCCTCGCTGGCCGCGGTGCGACCGAAGGCGACCGCGAGGTCGGCGACGCCGACCGCGGCGTAGAAGGGGCGGGTCGCGTCGAGCTTGTGCTGCCGGGTGGTGGTCTCAGCCATCTGAGTTCTCCTGTGGTGGGGGGTTAGCTGCCCTGAAGGACATGTAGACGTCGAGCAGGGACTGCTTCTGTCGTTCGGTCAGACCCGAGTCGGCGAGGATCGCCAACTCGACCGATCTGACCTCGCCGTTGTCCGGGTCAAGGATTCCGGCGCGGACGTAGAGGGTCTCGGCCGAGATCCGCAACGCCTTCGAGATCTGTTGGAGCACCTCCGCCGACGGACGGCGGAGACCGCGCTCGATCTGGCTCAGGTACGGGTTGGACACGCCGGTCTGCTCGGCCAGCTGCCTCAGCGAGAGCTGCGCGGCGACGCGCTGCTCGTGGAGGTAGTCGCCCAACGTTCCGACTGTCTTGGTGACCCCGAACTTCTTAGCCATGGCTCCATAGTGCTAACTCTTGCAAGCAAAATCAACCTCAGCGAGGGTGAGACGCTTCACATTCCCTGCCCTGGCTGGGTTTCTCGGGACGCGGCATGCGCACTCCCGGCACCCCCCACCCGGTTCGTCGGGGTCCCGGTCCCGAGCGCCGGCCCCGAGGCCATCCACCAGCGTGAGGCCGTCCGCTGCCAGCTGGGGGCAGTCCCCGAGGCCGCGATCAGCCCGAGGGCCGGCGACCCCGACATGCCCAGGGCGTACATCCGGCCGCGGTCGGCCAAGGTCCGTTCCCGCCCCAGGGCGGCCCGGAGCGACTGGTCCGAGGTGGGACTGAACCGGAGGTGTCCCAGCGCCTGGGCCAGGGCCGCGACCACGGCCTCCTCGGCCTCCTCAACGCAGGAGAGCAGCCGCAGCCGGTGGGAGTCGCCGGCCAGGTAGCGGACGAGCACCGCCAGCCGGATCCGCGTCCAGGGGGTCTGCCCGCCCGTGGTGAGCAGGTCGAGCAGGCAGTCGGCCAACCCACGGGCGAACGGGGAGGACGCGAGCACCAGGCCGGCCAGGTGACGACGCTCGGAGTCGCGGTGGAAGAGCGCCTCACGCACCAGCCGGGTCAGCATCGCGTCCTCGGCGTACGCCGGCGGTGGCGGGGTGCGCACCCGGGCCTGGTCGGCGATGGCCTGGGCCAGGGAACGCGCCCGCGCGGCCGGCACCTCCTCACCGTGCTCGACGGCGTAGCCCAGTCGCCGTCGTCCGGCCCGGGTGGCCGCCGTGACCAGCGAGGACCGCACACCCTCGGGCATACCGGCGATCAGCTCGGCCAGGTCCTCGCTGGCGCGGGTCGGATCCCGACGCCAGAGCTTCAGCACCACCATGTCCAGGCGCTCCCGCTCCTCCCGGGTGAAGTCGCCCTTGGCCAGCTTCTCGGTCGCCAGCCACACCCCGGTCGTGAAGGCGGCGCGGGTGGGAGGGCGCTCGACGAGGTCGAGCACGAGCCGGGCCGCCGCCCGGGTCGGAAGCCGGTCCAGCAAGCCGACCGGGGTGGTCAGCACCTGGGCCTCCGGGTCGCCGACGTAGTCCGCGATCGCCTCGACCACGAAGGGCTGCGCTCTGGGCACCGACGCCAGGTTGAAGCCGGCCACGCTGTACTGCCGGTAGGCGAGCCCCACCGTCCGAGGCAGGTCCCCGACGAGCCGTCGTGCGAGCGTCGACCACGTCTGGGCCCGCAGGTGCGCGAGCGGGACGGCCGCCAGATGCCACGCTAGGTGCTGCCACTGCGCAGGGCTCGCCTCGCCGTCCTCCGCCCGGACGATCAGCGCGTCGAGCCGCTCGGAGAACGCCGTCGTGGACGGGTCGAGCCGAGGCCTGGACAGCCGCGCCGTGACCCGCGGGGACGTCATGCCGACGTAGGCGGTGATCGAGGAGATCTGACCTTCGGGCAGGCCCAGCACCCGCTCATAGGCTCCCATCGCCTCGAAGGACACCGGGATCTCCCCGGACTCCCACCGCGACAGCAGGCTCCTGCTGGCCACCACGCCGTCGAGGGCCATCGCCGCCAGGAAGGCACGACCGTCGGCGAACCGCTCGTCGCGGTGGTGCAGCCGCGACATGGCCAGGAGCCAGCCGACCCGGGCCTGGACGTCGACGGCGACCGCGTTGATCGGCGTGCCGTCGTGGGCGATCTGCTGGACCCGCCCTGCCCGCTTCGCGTTCACCGCTCTCCGATCCATCGCTGCCGAGAGGAGCAGCCTATTCCCGCGCGGCACCCCCCGAGACCGCTCGGAGGACTCCTCAGAAGAGCGCGCGGATGACCCCCACCGGGCGACCACCCCCGAGCAGCTCGAGCCGGCCGGTGGCCGTGACGGCGTCGCCGTCCACGCCGGCCTCGTCGAGGACGCCGCTGCGAGCCAGCGCGGCGGCCATCAGCACCGGCCGGACCCGCGGTGCCCCGTCGTCGGTCTTGAGCGCGAACGCCCGGCCGTCCGGCAGGGCGACGACGTAGCACGACTCCGCGCCCGCCTTACCGATCGCTCCCGGGACGGCGCGCAGGAGGGCGAGCTCGTCACGGGTCGAGCCGGACACGAACTCCGGCGTGGTGCGGATGGCCTGGGCCACCCGTCGCTCCAGTCCGGACTCCGCCAGGGCCAGCGTCCGGAAGGCACGGGCCAGGCCGGTCAGCGAGGCCGAGAGGAGCGGCGCCCCGCAGCCGTCCACCGCGACCGCCTCGACCCGCTCGCCGGTGAGCTCGGCGAAGGTGGCCGCCAGGGAGGTCTGGAGGGGGTGGTCGGGCGACCGGTAGTCCTCGTGCGACCACCCCCGGGCGACACAGGTCGCGAGCATGGCCGCGTGCTTGCCCGAGCAGTTCATGGCCAGTGACGACGGCGCGCGACCGTCCCGGAGCCAACCGGCCCTGGTCGCCTCGTCCAGCGGGAGATCGGGCGGCGTCTGGAGGGCGGACTCGTCCAGGCCGGCCTCGGCCAGGATCCGGCGTACGCCCTCAAGGTGGAACTCCTCCCCCGAGTGCGACGCACCGGCCAGCGCGAGGAGCTCGCCGTCCAGGTCGAGACCCTCGCGGAGCATGCCGAGAGCCTGGAGGGGCTTGTTGCACGAGCGGGGCAGGATCGCCGAGGTGACGTCCCCCAGCGACCAGGCGACCTCTCCGTCGGCGTCGAGGGCCAGCACGGATCCGTAGTGGTGTCCCTCGACGAAGCCGGAGCGGACGATCTCCGCCACCGGCACCGGTCCGGTGCCGCTCCCCCGTGGGAGGACCGTCCCGGTCGAGGGTGCGGTCTCGGGCGACTCGGAGGTGGGCATCCGCCGACCTTAGCCAGGGCGACCCACCGGCGTGCGGGTCGGTCGGACGGACCGCGTCGGGTGCGGCACACTTGCCTGGTGTCTGATCCCTCCGTGCCGCAGCACTGCCCCACGCCCCGTGAGCTCGACGATCTCGAGCTCCTCGCTCAACGGGCCGTGCCCGGACTGGACGGCTTCGAGGGGCCCGACGGGGTGCTCACCCTTCAGGTCCCGGCCCCGGTCGCGGCGCTGGCCGAGCAGGCAGGCGTGCTTGAGCTGGTGGACCCCGAGGGCCTCCCGCTGGCGAGGGTCACTCTCACCTCGACGTACCCGGCGGGCGAGCGCGTCGGGATCGCCGGTCCGGTGACTGTGCTGTCCGAGGCCGAGTTCGGTCCCTTCCGATCTCTGCGACTCTCACCGGAGCAGGTCCGTGAGGCCTACGACGCCACCACGGTGACCGCGCCCGTCGCCGGAGCCCTGACCGAGAAGGACCTCGACGAGATCAGGACCGCGGCGAGGGGCGGCCGGGTCCTGCTGCTGGCCCTGACCGGGCACGGAACTCCGGAGCTGTCCGCGCCGGCCCTGATCCGGGCCACGCTCGCCGCCGCCCGGCTCCTGCCCGACGCCGGCGTGGTGTCGGTTCCGCTGGCCAGCCGCGGCGACGCCGAGGCCGACCACGACCTCGGTCACCGCGTGGTCGAGGCCTACGCCCCCGGCCCGGTCGTCGGGGTGCGCGGCGAGGGCGCGCTGCCGGACGAGGTCGCCGAGATCGTCGAGCAGGACCGCCCGGCCCTCGACGCCCAAGGACTGGTGCTCTTCTTCACCGGGTTGTCCGGCAGCGGCAAGTCGACGCTCGCGCGGGCCTTCCACGACCGGCTGCTGGAGGGCGGGGGTCGCACCGTGACCAGCCTGGACGGCGACGTCGTGCGCCGCCACCTCTCGGCCGGACTGACCTTCTCCCGCGAGGACCGAGAGACCAACATCCTGCGGATCGGCTGGGTCGCCGCTGAGATCAGCCGGCACGGCGGACTGGCGCTGTGCAGCCCGATCGCTCCCTTCGACTCCACCCGGCGCGACGTGCGTCGGCTGGTCGAGGAGGCCGGAGGTGCCTTCGTGCTCATCCACGTGGCCACCCCCCTGGAGGAGTGCGAGCGCCGTGACCGCAAGGGTCTCTACGCCAAGGCCCGGGCCGGCCTGATCCCGGAGTTCACCGGGATCTCCTCGCCGTACGAGGAGCCCGAGGACCCCGAGGTGCGGGTGGACACCACCGACCGCAGCATCGACTCCGTCCTCGACGAGGTCTGGGCCCACCTGGAGACGACCGGCTACCTCACCGAGGAGGCACAATGAGCGACCTGGTCACGACGGCCGCCCTCTCGGTCCTGATCGTTAGCTTCGGGGTGGGCATCGTGGTCGGGTTGACCGGGATGGGTGGCGGCGCCCTGATGACCCCCGCGCTGATCTTCCTCGGCGTCGACCCCAGCGCCGCGGTGGCCAACGACCTCGTCGCGGCCAGCGTCAACAAGTCCGTCGGCGCCACGGTGCACTGGAGGCACGGGAAGCCGAACCTCAAGCTCGCGGGGCTGCTGATCATGGGCTCGGTGCCCTTCGCCTTCGCCGGGGCGTTCATCATCGAGGCATTCGGCGGCGGCGCCGCTCAGGAGGCCTTCCTGACCACCGCGATCGGCTGCGCCCTGCTCTTCACCGCGGCGACGTACGCCGGCCGGATGTACCTCCAGCTGCGCCACGTCACGTCCGGGAACACCATGCCGACCGAGGACCCCCGCGTCCGGCCGGCGCTGACAGTCCTGGTCGGCGCCGTCGGAGGCCTACTGGTCGGCATCACCAGCGTCGGCTCGGGCTCGCTGATCATGGTGGCCCTGCTGCTCCTCTACCCGACGCTGAGCGCCCTGAGGCTGGTCGGGACCGACCTGGTCCAGGCCGTGCCGCTCGTGCTGGCCGCGGCGGTGAGCCACGTCCTGGTCACCGGGGTCGACTGGGCCGTCCTGATCCCCCTGATCCTCGGCGGGACCCCCGGAACGTTCCTCGGGGCCCGGATGGCCAGCTGGGTCTCGCAGTCGGTGATCCGCCGCGGCATCGTGATCGTGCTCTCGCTCACCGGACTGAAGATGCTGGGCGTCCCCCCCGAGGTGGTCGGCATCGTCGGTGCGGCCATGCTGCTGCTCGGGCCGCTGGCCTGGGGCTTCCTGCGACAGACCCGGGGCCTGCCGGCGTTCGACAACAACGCCGCGGCCTGGCGGATCCGCGACCGCGACTCCGCGGGCCAGGATGACGAGGATGCCGAGCCGACCTCGAGCTCCCCCACCGCCGGGCCGCCCACCCCCTGACCGCCACAATCGCCCACAGCCACCGTTCCGCCCCCGACCAGCGCCGCATCGGCGCCGGCCCCCGCCGCACGGGGCGGCATCCCCGTTGCGCACGGGGACGACGCCGGTCAGCTCAGAAGGTCGGTGAGATAGATGCCGTAACCGGACTTGGCCAGCCTCTCGCCCCGGGTGCGCAGCTCGTCGTCGGTCAGGAAGCCCTGTCGCCAGGCCGCCTCCTCGGGGCAGCCGATCTTCTGCCCCTGGCGGTGCTCCACCGTGGCGATGAAGTTCGCGGCGTCGTTGAGCGAGTCGAACGTGCCGGTGTCCAGCCAGGCGAACCCACGCTCGAGCACCTCGACCGCCAACCGGCCCTGCTCGAGGTAGGCCCGGTTGACGTCGGTGATCTCGTACTCCCCCCGCGCCGAGCGCTGGAGGCCGCGGGCGATCTCCACCACGTCGTTGTCGTAGAAGTACAGACCCGGCAGGGCGTACTTGCTTCGGGGCCGGGCGGGCTTCTCCTCCAGGGACAGGACCTTCCCGGAGTCGTCGAACTCGACCACCCCGTACGCCGACGGCTCGGCCACCCGGTAGGCGAACACGGCCGCGCCCTCGATCTCCCCGAACCTCTGGAGCTTCCGCCCGAAACCGGGGCCGTGGAAGATGTTGTCCCCCAGGACCAGCGCCGAGGGTCCGTCGCCGATGAAGTCCGCGCCGATGGTGAAGGCCTGGGCCAGCCCGTCCGGCGACGGCTGCTGGGCGAAGGTGATGTTGATCCCGAACTGGGAGCCGTCGCCGAGCAGGCGCTCGAACTGCTCCGCGTCGTGAGGGGTGGTGATGATCAGGACGTCACGGATCCCGGCCAGGATCAGCGTGGTCAGCGGGTAGTAGATCATCGGCTTGTCGTAGACCGGCATCAGCTGCTTGCTGATGCCCTGGGTGATGGGGTGCAGTCGCGTTCCGCTACCGCCGGCCAGGACTATTCCGCGCATAGCGACTGAGTGTGCCCCAGGCACCTCCCCCGCGCACGTCGGCAGGTCGGGACGCTCCGTGCGCCTCGGTGCGTCGGGATGTCTCGCGCTCACGGGTAGCCCAGGACCTCGGCGCGTCGGGCGTCCCAGGCCAGCGCGGATGCGATCGCTTCCGTCAGACTCAGTTCGCTGCGCCAGCCCAGCACCGAGGCCGCCCGCTCCACGTTGGCGAAGGCGCCGATCGCGTCACCGGGTCGCGGGGGCGCCTCGCGCACGGGTACCGGCGCGCCGTACACCTCCTCGAAGGCGCTCACCAGCTCACGAACCGTGACTCCTCGACCGGTGCCCAGGTTGATCGTGACCGCCCTCGTGTCCGGACCGGTGACCTCGTCGAAGGCCTCCACCGCCCGGACGTGCGCGCGGGCCAGGTCCCAGACGTGGATGTAGTCCCGCAGGCCCGTACCGTCTCGGGTGGGGTGGTCGACCCCGGTGATCACGAAGGCGTCCTGCAGGCCGCGGGCGGCGCGCAAGAGTTGTCCGATGGCGTGCGAGGGCTCCCGGCCGTGGATGCCGGAGCGCAGTCCGGGATCGGAGCCGACGGGGTTGAAGTAGCGCAGGATCACCGCGCGTAGGTCTGAGGCGGCAGCGATGTCGCGGAGAATCGACTCGACCATCTGCTTGGTCCGGGCGTAGGGCGAGGTGGGTTCGATGAGGTCGTCCTCACGCACCTCGAAGTCCGCTCGCGGTGCGTACAGCGAAGCCGATGACGAGAACACCACCCGGTTCTGCCCTAAGGCGACCAGCTCGTCGATCAACTCGAGCGACTTCGCCACGTTGTCCCGGTAGTAGGCGTACGGCTCCAACATCGACTCAGGGACGACGATGCGGGCGGCCAGGTGCACCGTAGCGACGAGGTCCGGGTGCTCGGCCACGATCCGGCGCAGCAGGGCCCGGTCGGCGATGTCCCCGCGGTAAAAGATCCGACCGGCAGCGAATGACCCTTGACCGGTCACCAGGGAGTCCAGAATGACTGGGGTGTGCCCGGCCGCCTCAAACGCCGTAGCGGTCACCGACCCGATATAGCCAGCGCCGCCGGCGAGGAGAACCTTCATAGGGCGACGATAGCGAATTGCGGACCTAGGATCGTGCCCATGCAGCGACTACTCGTCACCGGAGGCGCCGGCTTCATCGGCTCGAACTTCGTCCACCACCTGGTCGGGCACACCGAGGCCTCGATCACGGTCCTGGACAAGCTGACCTACGCGGCGAGCCTCGACTCGTTGGCCGGGCTGCCCGAGGACCGGGTCCGGCTGGTCGTGGGTGACGTCGCCGACCCGACGGTGGTCGGGCCGCTGGTCGGCGAGCACGACGCGGTCGTGCACTTCGCCGCCGAGTCGCACAACGACAACTCGCTCAACGACCCGGGCCCGTTCGTCCAGACCAACCTGGTGGGCACCTTCACGCTGCTCGAGGCGGTCCGCCAGGCCGGCTGCCGTCTCCATCACGTGTCCACCGACGAGGTGTACGGCGATCTCGCGCTCGACGACCCGGCGCGGTTCACCGAGGCCACCCCGTACAACCCGAGCAGCCCCTACTCGGCGTCCAAGGCCGGTTCGGACCATCTGGTCCGGGCGTGGGTCAGGAGCTTCGGGGTGCAGGCCACGATCTCGAACTGCTCGAACAACTACGGCCCCTGGCAGCACATCGAGAAGTTCATCCCGAGGCAGATCACGAACGTCCTGGACGGAGGTCGCCCCAAGGTGTACGGCGCCGGGCTGAACGTCCGGGACTGGATCCACGCCGAGGACCACTCCTCCGCGGTGTGGACGATCCTCAACCACGGCCGGGCAGGCGAGACCTACCTCGTGGGCGCGGACGGCGAGCAGAACAACGTCGACGTGGTCGGGATGATCCTGGCCCACCTCGGCCGCGACGCCGACGACTTCGACTTCGTCGGCGACCGTGCCGGCCACGACCTCCGCTACGCCATCGACTCGACCAAGCTGCGCACCGAGCTGGGTTGGGCGCCCCGGTTCGCCGACTTCGAGGCCGGGTTGGCCTCGACGATCGACTGGTACCAGGCTCACGAGGACTGGTGGCGCCCGCACAAGCAGGCCACCGAGGCGGCCTACGCGGCCCAGGGCCAGTGATGGCCGGGAGGCTCGAGGACACCCCGATCCCGGGTCTGCTGGTCCTCCACCTGCCGGTGCACGCCGACGACCGGGGCTGGTTCAAGGAGAACTGGCAGCGCGAGAGGATGCTGGCCCTGGGCCTGCCCGACTTCGGCCCGGTGCAGAACAACGTCTCGTACAACGCCCGGCGCGGGGCGACTCGTGGGATCCACACCGAGCCCTGGGACAAGTTCGTCTCTGTGGCCAGCGGGCGGGTCTTCGCCGCCTGGGTCGACATGCGCGAGGGGGACTCCTTCGGTGCGACGTACCACCTCGAGGTCGACCCCTCGGTCGCGGTCTTCGTGCCCCGCGGCGTGGGGAATGCGTACCAGACGCTCGAGGACGCCACGACCTACACCTACCTGGTCAACGACCACTGGCGCCCGGGTCACGACTACCCGGCGCTGAGCCTGGCCGACCCCACGGTGGCGGTGCCCTGGCCGATCCCGCTGGGGGAGTGCGAGGTCTCCGAGAAGGACCGGTCCAACCCGGACCTCGACCAGGTCGTGCCCATGCCTTGGCTCAAGACGCTCGTCATCGGCTGCCGTGGGCAGCTCGGCCGTGCGCTGAGCTCGGCCTTCCCCGACGCCGACGGCGTCGACCTCGACGAGCTCGACATCTCCGACCCGGACCAGGTCGCAGCCTGGCCCTGGGCGGACTACGACGTCGTCCTCAACGCGGCGGCCTACACCGCGGTGGACCCGGCCGAGACGGCCGAGGGCCGGGTGGCCGCGTGGGCGGTCAATGCGGTGGCTCCGGCCACCCTGGCCCGGGTCTGCCGAGAGCACCGGCTCACCCTCGTGCACTACTCCACCGACTACGTCTTCGACGGCTCGGCCGAGCTCCACGACGAGGACGAGCCGCTGTCCCCGCTCAGTGTCTACGGGCAGTCGAAGGCCGCCGGCGAGCTCGCTGTGGCCACGGCCGGGCGCCACTACCTGCTGCGCACCTCGTGGGTGGTCGGGGAGGGCGCCAACTTCGTGCGCACCATGGCCGGCCTGGCCGACCGGGGCGTGTCTCCCTCGGTCGTGGACGACCAGCTCGGCAGGCTGACGTTCACCCCCGAGCTGGTCCGAGCCACCGCCCACCTCCTCGACGACAAGGCCCCCTTCGGCACCTACCACGTGAGCAACGGTGGACCTGTGATGTCCTGGGCCGACATCGCCGCGCTGGTCTTCGGACTGTGCGGCCGAGAGCCCGACGCGGTCAGCCCGATCAGCACGGCCGAGTACGCCGAGGGCAAGGACATCGCTCCTCGCCCGGGCAACAGCGCGCTGAGCCTGGCCAAGATCGAGGCCACCGGCTTCGTGCCCGAGGAGGCGAGCGTCGCCCTGGAGCGCTACCTGGCCGAGCAACGGGAATGAGCTTACCGGCCCATCCGCTCGATCGGGTGCTCGCGCAGGCGTCCGGCACCGTCCTGGTCCTCCACGACGCGTCGTCGCACGCCGCCCTCGCCCAGCTCACGGGCGACGTCCGGCTCCACGCCCTGTCCGGACCATCCGGGCCGGCTGGACCGTCCGGGCCGTCGATCACGCCGCCGACGGGCCGCTGGGCGGCCGTCGTGCTGGCCGTGGTCGACGTGGCCGCGCTGCGTCGCACCGTCTCGACGCTGCCCCGGTGGGGCCGCACGCGCACCCTGACCTGCTGGCTGGTCGAGGCCGACGAGGCCCTGCTGCTGACGCCCCGACCGGAGTGGCCAGAGGTGGTGGCCCTGAGCGCGCGTCGGCTGCCGTCGGGAGGAAGCCTGACCACGGTGCGCTTCGCCCGCCCGGCTCCGGTGAGCGCCGTGCTCGGACACCTGGCCCGCGGGGCAGCCCGCACCTCTGGGTCCACCCCCGCCCTGGTCGTCGGCACCACCAGTCCCGACGCCGGTGCGGCGCCGCCCGCCGACTCAGGCCTGCTCGTCCTCGACGACGCAGCGGACCTCGGGGAGCTCGTCGTTCCGCCCGATGTGCTGCTGGCCGCGGATCCGGGCGTCGCGGTGGGCCGGTCGGCGGTAACCGGACGGACCCCGACGGTGGTCAGCGACCGGACGCTGCTCTGCGGCCCTGTGGACGAGGGTCTGCTCAACCCGACCGGCTTCCGGGCCCGCACCACCGCCGACGCGCTCGTGCTGGCCGACACCGGCGAGGGACTGGCCCTGACCGGCTCGGACACCACCCTTCGGGTCGACCCCCGACGGGGGCTCACGCCCCGGTTGCGCGACGTGCTGCGCGCCCACCAGGGAGTGGTCGTGGATCGGGGAGCCACCGCGGTGACGGACCGGCTCCCGCTGGCCCGCCTCGTCGCGGGGCTGGCCATGTCCGGGGTTCCGCTCCGCGTCCCAGCCGAGACCGAGGTCGCGCTGCGCGGTCTCCTCGGCCCCGCGACCGCGCGCGCCGTGACCGGGGAGGTGGACCTCACCTCCCCGCTGAGCCGGGAGGAGCACAGCCTGCGGACGCGGCGCGCAGCCCTCCTGGAGCACTCCACCCTGGCCTGGCGAGGGGCCCTGGCCCGGGCCGCCGGGCTGCCCGACGCCCGGTTCCGCTCCTGCAGCGCGCTGCTGGCCACCCGCCGTCCGGAGAGGCTGGACTTCGCCCTCTCCCAGGTGGCCCGGCAGCGAGGGGTCGACGTCCAGCTCGTGGTGGCTGCACACGGCTTCGCCCCCGACCACACCGCCGTCCAGGCGGCCACCGACCTCGACACCGTGGTCCTCGACCTCCCGGCCGACCTGCCCTTCGGGGAGGTGCTCAACGCGGCTCTCGCGGCGTCCTCCGGCGACCTGGTGGCCAAGATGGACGACGACGACTGGTACTCCCCCGACTTCCTGCTCGACCTGGTCCTGGCGCGGCACTACTCCGGGGCGGACGTCGTGGGCATGCCCGCCGACTACGTCTTCCTGGAGGAGCAGGCCGCGACGGTGCGACGGCGCAGCGAGTCCGAGCGGTTCGGCTCCTTCGTCGCCGGCGGCACCCTCCTGCTCGAGCGCGGGTTCCTCGTCTCGCTGGGCGGCTTTCGGTCGGTGCACCGCTACGTCGACGCCCAGCTGCTGGCGGCCACGTCCGCTGCGGGCGGCTCGGTCTACCGCACCCACGGCCTGGGCTACGTCCTGCGCCGAGCCGCGAGCGGACACACGTGGGACGTCGGGTCGGAGTACTTCCTCGACGAGTCTACGCTGGACCGGCGGTGGGAGGGCTTCGTTCCCAGCGCTGCGATGGAGCTCTAAGGCGAGCCGCTATCGCCGGGGGTCGTTGGCCAGCCTTGGTACGAGGAGGGCCAGTCTCGGGGGCCCTCCCGCCTGGATAGAGTGCCGGCGTGGATCCCGTGGGAGAGATGAGCAGGTCCGCCGAGCGGTTCTGCCCGGTGTGCAGGACGACCCTGGCCGAGGGCTTCGGCCCGGGCCCGGGGGGTCGGTCCCATGCGCGCTGCCCCTCGTGTGGAGCGCTAGAACGTCACCGGCATCTGGCCTGTCTTCTCGGGTCACTTTCGCCCGGACTCCCGGCCGCGCCGCTTGTCGTCGAGGTGGCCCCCAGTGCGCACACGACGCCCCTTCTGAACCGGCTGCGCCCGCGAAAACTGCTCGGGCTCGATTTCGACCCGCAGGCGGACCGCCGAGCCGTCGACGTCCGGGCAAGCATGACCGCGATGCCTCTGCGCAGCGACGAAGTCGACCTGCTCCTGTGTTTCCACGTGCTCGAGCACGTCCCCGACGACGGGGCCGCCATGCGCGAAATCGCTCGGGTGCTCGCGCCGGACGGCATCGCGCTGGTCCAGGTCCCGTGGCGCAACCGTCCTGAGACCGATGAGGATCCTTCCCTCGACGAGGACCAGCGACTCGCTCGGTTCGGTCAGCGCGACCACGTCCGGTTCTACGGGCTGGACTTCGAGGCTCGACTCACCGAGTCGGGTCTGCGGGTCCTTCGGGTCGAGGCAGCGCGCCACCTGAGCGCCGATCTCGCCGCCTGGCTCGAGATCCCTCCGCGCGACCCCATCTGGCTCGCCACGCACCAGCGCGAGACGCATCCCGCTCGTGCCCTGGAACCGACCGACCTGTCCCTGACCTTCGAGGCCTTCGCGCGTGCCCAACGCGGTGTCGCCGAGGAGTCGCACGAGCTGAGCCGCCGCGTTCAGCAGCTCAGCTCGCAGGCGGAGGAGCTGACGGCGAGGAACGGGCGGCTCCGAGCCCGCTCACGACGGCTTCGCGACGAGGTGGCGGCGCTCAGCACGGCCCCGGAGCGACCCGCTTCGAGGCTTCCTGGTAGGGCCGGCCGGTTGATCCGTCGTCTCAGGGACCAAGCTGATCGCACGTCGCCCCCGGCGGTCTAGCTCCTCGAACCGGAGCTCAGCAGCTCGGCCATCCAGACCAGGACGCGGTCCTCCCGTGCCGGCAGGGTTTCTCTGCTGTGACCCTTGACGACCGGAACATCCCCGAGCAGCGCCAGGTCTCCACCCAGGGGTTCGAGCCGGTTGACCCACTTGACGGTCTGAGAGAATCTGGCCGCCAGATGTTCCGCGTCCTGACTGAGTATCGTCCGGCAGTCCGGGCCGCACGGCGGAACGGAGGCCAGCGCATCTCCCGCCCTGCGCACGAGCCGCTCGTCGGCAACCAGCTCGTTGACGCGCCGCATGAGAAGGCACTCCCAGTCGGTCAGGGACCGGTTGACCTGCTCCGGGATCGGATCTACGTCGGCGAAGGCGACCGTGAGGCCGAGCACCTCCTCGAAAAAGTGCGGCACCAACCGCGCACGCACCGAGTCGTAGTGCACCATGGTGAGCGAGTCGTTCCCCCCGACAGCACGAAGGATTTCGCAGCGGTCACGAAGACTGGGGTGATATCCCTCATCGTCGGCCCGGAGGAAGTCCGAGAACGAGACCGTCAGTCCAGCACGCCTGACCTTCTGTCGGTACTCCGAGAGTGCGTGACCGGCGACGTCGCGGACATAGACCACGAAGCGGAGCGACATCCCCAGCTCCCGAATGCGGTGGTCGAGCATTCGGAGCTGAGTCTCGCCGAAGTGGTAGAGGAACTCGGACGAGTACAGGACGCTGCGACAGGAAGGGGACCGGGCGGCGACCGTCTCGAGGATCGATTCGAGGTGAGCCTGCGTCGCCTCCTCGGGCGAATGCAGCCACGGGACGAGGAAGCGCGCCAGCAGCATGCCGTTCCCGCTGGTCACGTCCCCCCGGGCCGCGAGAGCGTCGCTCTCGTGTGGGGGGTAGAAGACGCCGGCTCGGGCGAGCGCGTCGCGATTGCGCACCAGACCCACCTGCAGAGCGCTGGAACCGGTCTTGCCCAATCCGAGGTGGAGGACCACCGTGCCCCCGTCGCCGAGGCTCACCCGCCCGGGACCCCGACGTCGATCAGCGAAGGCGTACCTACCGCGCGGACCGCGGCAAGGAGTACCTCGGCCCGGGCCATGAACGAGTGCTCCGAGGCCACCCGCCGGGCGATGTGGCTCATCTCCTCTGGCAAGGGGAACTCCGAGTCCTGCTCCGTGACGAGGCGGCGAATGTCAGCAGCATCCCGGTAGGTGCGCACCGCTCCGTGGAACATCTCCTCGACGCCTGAGACCTCGTCGCTGATCACGCACGCCCCGGCGGCAACGGCGTCGAAGACGCGGTTGGCCACGAACCCGTTCCTCGCCATGTCCGGCCAGTGGTCGGCAAGGACCAGACCGTAGCGCCGGTACAGGCTGGTGACGTCGCGGTTGTCGACGTACTCGCTCTCGACGTACGCGGCGAGCCCGACCTCGGACCAGCCACCGCCGTAGACAGCCAGGCCGACGTCTGCCGCCGCCGCGGTGGCCACTCCTAGTCGAAGGCGCCCGGGATGGGTTTTCCCCACGAAGACCAGCCGTCTGGTCTCCAGCGTAGGTCCCGCTGTCGGGGGCAGGGTTCGGGTGTCCACGGCCTGCGGCAGGAACGTCACCGACCGTCCGGACCGCTGGCTCATCTGGTGGCTCCACGTCTCCGACGCCGCGAACACGAGGTCGAACCCGTCCAGCTCCGCCGCCGTGACCAGCTCTGGGTGCGAGATCACCCACAGGACGTTGAGCTTCCCGGGTTGGGGTCGCACGACGTCGAGACCCCGCAGCCCCAGGACGACGTCGTCGAGGTGGCTCGCCGTCGAGTGGTGCGCCCCGTGCCGATAGCTCACCACCTGCTGCCCCAGCTCACCTAGAGCGCTGGCCAGTGACGACGCGAAGTGCGTGTCGCCCCACGAGTCGCCCATCGGTCCGGGGATGGAGGGCAGCTTGAGACCCCACCTCAGCCTCGTGTCCTCCGAGACCTTCTGCTCGACCCTGCGACGGACCACCACGGGCCGCGCGGACGGGATCGCCGAGCCATCACTCGCCAGGTGCGCCACGGTCAGCCCGACGCTCGGGTGGTGGCTCCGGTCGGCCGCCGGGAGCTGGCCGCGCCACCTCTCCATAAAACGCTGACGGTTGACCGCAATGTGAGTGCCCCGACCCGGGGTCTTGCTCTCCAGGTGCGTGACTCTCGACGCCGGTTCGACAACGAAGCCGCCGCCGTAGGCGCGGACCAGCCGAAGGCACAGGTCGACGTCCTCCATGCCGTTGACGAAGATGGGATCGAAGCCCCGCATCTGGGCGAACTCGTCCGCACGGACAGCCAGCGCGGCTGCGGTGACGGCGTCGAAGCGACGGGGCCCCAGCTCTGCGGCATCTTCTGGGGGATGACCGACCAGGAAGTGGGTCGGCAGGAAGCCGTCCTCGAGGAACACCGTCCCTGCCGTCTGAATCGTGTCGTCGGGATAGAGGAGGAGCGACTGGGCGCCACGGACGGTGTCGTCGTCCAGCCTCGCCATCAAGGGCTCGAGCCAGCCCGGCCGGACCGTCGTGTCGTTGTTGAGGAAGACCACGCGCGATCCAGTTGAGAGAGCGAACCCCACGTTGCACCCGACGGCGAAGTTGAAGTTGCGCGGCAGACGGACGTAGCGAACTCGCAGGTCGGAGACGAACGAGGCCACCAGCTGCGTCCCAACCTCGCGGAAGGAGCCGTTGTCGATGACGATCACCTCGAGGCACTGATCGGGGCTCGCATCGAGCAGTGCCGTGACCGCATGAGTCGTCATGCGCCAGTCCTGGTATGTCGGGATCACGACCGAGACCACCTCGGGACTCCGGTCGTCCACTGCGTGCCGCAGCCCCTTCCAGTCCACCCAGTTGTTCCCCAGAACGACGAACTGCCACGACTCCGGCTCCGTGGTGGTGATCCGGTCGGCTGCTCCACGGTCGTCGTCGTAGTCGCACGCAATGAAGGGCAGGAGCCGCATGGGTACCCGCCGGGAGACCTTGATGACGAAGTCGTGGTCGACCCACCGGCGCAGCGTGGTGTCGAACCCACCGACCTCGTTGGCCAAGGCGGTCGGCACCATGACGGTGTTGAGGTCGATGTGGTTCTTCACCATCAGGTGACCGAGGCCTCCCAGGAACGCCCGGTAGGTCACGGCACCTGTCTGTCCGTCGACCAGCCGCGCCGCGGCGTACCCGGCCTCACCTGTCGCCAGACCGCGCAGGGCGAGCTCGAGGAAGGTCGGTCGCCAGGTGTTGTCGGAGTCGAGAAAGGCCACGTGGCCCCCCCGAGCCGCTTTGAGCCCGGCGTTCCGCGCGGCGGACACGCCTTGGTGGTCGCGGCGCAGGAGACGCACGCGGGGGTCCGCGGCACCGAGCTCGGCGACCACCTTGGGCGTGTCATCCTCGGAGCCGTCATCGACGACGATCAGCTCCCAGGCGGCGAGGCTCTGTCGCTGCACGGACTCGATCGCTCGGGCCACGAGCACCGGACGGTTGCGAACCGGGAGCACGATGCTCACCAGAGGCCCGTCCGCCTCAGCGAGCTCCCGCCGGCTGACCCGAGCGACCCACTCCTGCTCACCAGCCGTGTCCCATTCGGTGGCGACTCGGGCGCCACCCAGCAACCGTTGCGCCTCGGTCTCGGCGACCCGATCAACGAGAGCAGCTCTCAGCTCGCCGTAGGCCGGGGCCACCGTGGGGTAGTTCTGAGGAACGGGCATCGGTGTCTCCGGCCCCGCCGTGGCCAGGAAGAGGCCGAGCGCGCCACCGGGGTGCCGAGCTGCCTCATCTGCGTCCAGGCCCATTCGAGAGGGGGCGAACGCCGGGGAGTAGGGCGTGTCCATGCCTCGCGGCGACGCCAGGAAGGCGAGGAGACCCTTGATCTTCGAGCCTCGCCACAGCTCCTGGGCGTTCCTCGGCAGAGACGCGATGTCCAGCAGCGGACTGGGTGAGTGAGACGACGGCATGCCGATCTTCACACAGTGTCGAGCCGCCTCGAGGTCGCTCGTGAAGCGAGCTCCGACGCTGGCTGAGTAGAACTCGCGGTCGAAGATCCCCGAGGCCAGTAGCATCTGCGCCCGCGGCGCCGTTCCCGACGGCTCGGGCGCTGCCGGAGGCGGGTCGACCGCAGCCCGATCGCCCGGAGCCCGGAGTTGATCGAGAAATCGCATGCGGATGTCTTCTCCTCTGCGCCACGAGACAGCACGATGCTATCCGGACACTTCATCACATCTTGTGCTCCATCACAGCCGCGGCCAGGCCCTTGGCGCGACGATGGAAGGAATTCCGGTCCCGGTCTTCGCCACCCACCGACGACCGGGTCGAGATGACACCGGCCCTGACCCGCACGACGGCCGCCTTCACCTCCGCCGCGTCTCGGACCACGACCACCCCCTGGTCCAGGAGAGTCTCGATGCCCGCGACCCGATCGGAGAGCACCGGCGTCCCAGCGGCCAGGGCGTCGAACACCCGGTTCGCCACGAAGCCGTTCCTGGCCATGTCCGGCCAGTGGTCGGCCAGAACGACCTCGGCCTGGGCGTAGATGTCCGGCAGCATCTCGGGCGCGAGGTACTCACCCCTCCAGGCGCCCTGAGGGAGCAGGCCCTCCCAGCCGCGGCCGTAGACCGAGACGTCCAGTCCTGCGTCGACCGCGTGGTGAACGACGGGTCGTGACCGTCCGTTGTCCGTGCTTCCGACAAACACCGCGCCCGACCCGGGAGGGCGTGGGGTCGGGGAGGGCTCGATCTCCGTGGCCTGAAGCAGCGTGCGCACCAGTCGGCCGGAGCGGCGGGTCATCAGCGCCGCCCACGATGCCGAGGCGGCGAAGACCAGATCGTGACTCTGCACCTCCTCGACGGTGACGTCGTCAGGATGGCTGATCACCCACAGCACGCTGCACGCCCCCGGCGCGGCCGGGATGCGATAGCGGCCCCGGATGGCCACCGAGACATCGTCGCCGACGGCGCAGTCCGACTCCCAGGCGCCTCGCCGACGCGTCACCACCTCCTGCCCACAGGACCGAAGAGCCCGGGCCAGGGCCGAGGCGAAGTGGGTGTCCCCCCAGTCGTCTCCCCAGTAGCCCGCGGTCGAGGACAGCCTCAGCGACCACCTCAGCCGACTCGCCGGACGAGGCAGTGCGGTGACCTGCGCGGTGGGCGCGCTCACCAGGTCTGCCGCCGACGGTCCGCTCAGCCGCAGGCCCACACGTGGGTAGATCTCGTCGTCGCCGGGCGGTCGTAGGTCTGCCCACCGGTCCTCGGTCACGCGGGCATCGGCGGGGTCGAGCCTGTCGGCGTGTGCGCTCGCGTCGTGGCTGACCCAGGCCTCGGGTGCGACCCGGAAGCCTCCCGTACGCCGGGACCCCAGCCGCAGGCACAGGTCGACGTCGGCGACGACGTCGTCACAGGACGGGTCGTAGCCGCGCACGGCCACGAGGTCCTCGGCCCGCAACAGGAGCGCGGCGGCGGAGGCCGCCGAGAACCGGTGCCCGGCGACTCCGCGGGCGTCCTCGGGCGGGTGCCCGGCCAGGAGCGGGCCCGGCAGTGCCCCGTCGAGAAACACGGTCCCGGCGGACTGCACCGTGTCGTCGGGCGCCAGCAGCAGCGCCTGGGCGCCGGCCACCGCGGGGTCGTCTAGTAGCGGCACCAGCCCGGCCAGACAGCCCCGTCGTACGGTCGTGTCGCAGTGCTGGAGGAACAGCAGCCGGCCCGAGGACACGGCGGCGCCGACGTTGAGTCCTCGGGCCAGGCCGACGTCGTCGGGCAGCCGTACGTAGCGGACGTGACCTCCCCGGGCCAGGGCGTGCGCGGCGAGGGACAGCGCGACGTACGGCGCGGAGCCCAGGTCGACCAGGACGACCTCGAGGTCGAACTCGGGGGTGTGCCTCAGCACGGCGTCCAGCGCCCGGCGGGTCGCCCTCGGCTCGTCGTGGCTGGGCACGATCACCGAGACCCGGTTCGCGACG
Source organism: Propionibacteriales bacterium (assembly GCA_038199935.1). Taxonomy (GTDB): domain Bacteria; phylum Actinomycetota; class Actinomycetes; order Propionibacteriales; family Nocardioidaceae; genus Nocardioides_B. Next base: position 22,090 of record JBBPYL010000179.1, read on the forward strand.
CGGCCGGCGACCCCCATCGGCACCCGCGCCCAGTCGACGGTTCCCGCATCGCCCTCGAGCGCCCCCCCGAACGGCCCGTCGGGCGACAACAGCCCCCCGGCCCTCCCGGCTCCGATCATTTGGGCGACCGCCCCCAGAGCGGACTCTGCCTGCCCGGCGGCCAGCGCGACCCCGGCCCCCTTCACACCGGTCAGCTCGGGACGGCGAGCCCGGGCGGGGTCGACGAGCGGCCCACGGCAGCCTTCCCCCTCCGGAGAGGACCAGAAGGCCAGCACACGCCGAAGCCGACCCTGGGCCCAGGCGCGGCGTTGCGACGCCGGCAACGAGGCCAGGTCGAGGAAGGGGCTCGGGGAGAGCATCGCGGGCATGCCGTGCGTGACCGCGTCCTGCGCGGCCTCGCCCGCGCCGTCGAAGACACGTCCGCGCAGGAGACCGTAGAACTCCACGTCCAGCAGCCCGGAGCGGATCAGCAGTCGCGCCTGGGGCGAGGTCATCGGCGGAGGCGGAGCATCCGCTACCTCAGCGCTCCCAGAACCGCACCCAGTCCACCTTCATGTGCTGGGGCAGGCGCTGCTCACCGTCGAGGTGCTTCAGCTCGTAGTCGGAGCTGAGCAGGCTGAGGATCAGGTACTCCGGCTGTCCGGACACGCCCTTTGTCGTGCGGTAGCTCTCCCGCCCGTCGATCCGGAACACGTAGGCCTTCGGCGTCCACTCCACCGAGAACACGTGGTAGCGGCTCGACCACCGGCTCCCCAGCCGGTCGGGGTTCTTCAGGTAGCCACCGGTCTTCCGCACGGTGACGCCGGGGCGACCGTTGCTCGGGAAGTCGTAGACGAAACTGGCCAGACCCCCCTGGGGGGCGCTCTGCCCGAACCACTCGATGACGTCGACCTCGGCCCCGGTACGCCGGGCGGACCCCTCGCTGGCCTCCCGGGTCTCGGGCTGCATCCAGAAACCGGCGTGCTGGCCGCGCCGGGGCTGCATCCTGATCCGGGCCGCGGCGTAGCCGTAGCGGAGCGATTGCGCGCCGTGGGTGCCTACGTGCCCGTTCAGACGCCAGTCGTAGTGGTTCCCCTCGTAGCCGCAGGTCCGGCCGCGCGAGGGGTCGTCGAGCACGCTGAGCCGCAGGGAGCCTTTCGCCACCCGGACCGCTTGGGGGCTCGACTTCGAGCAGCGCCGCAGGCTCGCGGGGGCGTACACCCCGCGGTTGCGGATCGACCAGTCCGGACCGAGGGTGTCCCGGCGGAACTCGTCGCTGAAGTCCGGCGCGCCCCAGCGGGAGGTCAGCTCGGCCGCGGTGGCCACCCGGGCCAGGCTCGGGGTCGGCGCGGCGACGGCCCGGTAGGAGGCGGTCACGCCCGCCTTCCTGCTCGGGGCGCGGAAGTCGACCCGCCCGCGATTGTTCTGTCGTCCGGTGGCCACCCGCGTCCAGCCGTCGCTCTCACGGCGCTGGAGCCAGGCGATCCGGCCGGTCCGGACCGGCCGGAAGGTGGCCGTCATCGCACTCTTCGCCCGACCGGCGCGGGCGGTGCCCTTGCCGGGCTGGACGATCTGCGGGTGCATCCGCAGCCGCCCGGTCTGGGACGTCCCGGCCTGAGTCCCGGCCTGCGTCGTCGCGGCCACTGGCCGCACCGCGGAGGTGGTCGCGATGGTCGTCGGGATGGCGGCCGGACCGGCGAGCGCGAGCGCGGCGCTGGTCAGCAGGGCGCCGCTGAGCGGCAGAGCGAGAAGTCGGTGGCGGTGCATGGGTCTCCGTCGGAGAGGGTGCAGGTCACGATCGCGCCCGGTCCGGGCCACGCCATCGTACGGGCCGAAGGCTCTCAGGGGCGGCCCAATGCCCGGTACGTCCACCCCGCGTCCCTCCAGAGCCGGGCATCGAGACAGTTGCGGCCGTCGACCACTCGAGGCGCGGCGACGCTTCCCTTCAGCTCCGTGGGGTCCAGGGCGACGTACTCCGCCCACTCGGTGAGGACCAGGACGCACTCGGCGCCCCGCACCGCCTCGGCCACCGTCGACACGAAGTGCAGCCCCGGCCAGGTCCTGGCCGCGTTGTCGAGAGCGCGCGGGTCGGTCACGAGCACCTCGGCGCCCTGCCGCTGCATCTGGGCGGCCACCTCGAGCGCGGGCGAGTCCCGCACGTCGTCGCTCTCCGGCTTGAAGGCCGCCCCCAGGACGGCCACCCGCCGACAGGCGACGGACCCGCCGCACACCTCCCGGGCCAGGTCGACCATCCGGACCCGCCGGCGCATGTTGATCGCGTCCACCTCGCGCAGGAAGGTCAGCGCCTGGTCCGCGCCGAGCTCGCCGGCCCGGGCCATGAACGCCCGGATGTCCTTCGGCAGGCACCCGCCTCCGAAGCCGAGCCCGGCGTTGAGGAAGCGGCGGCCGATCCGCTCGTCGAGGCCGATGGCGTCGGCGAGCTGGGTGACGTCCGCGCCGGTCACCTCACACAGCTCGGCCATCGCGTTGATGAAGGAGATCTTCGTGGCCAGGAACGAGTTGGCGGCCACCTTGACCAGCTGTGCGGTGGCCAGGTCCGTCTCGATGCGCGGCGTGCCCCCGCCGAGCGCGGCGGCGTACACCTCGTCGAGGACGGCGACCGCGTCCGCGGCGCGCTCGCCCTCCCCCACGCCGTAGACGAACCGGTCGGGGTGCAACGTGTCAGCCAGCGCGTGGCCCTCGCGGAGGAACTCCGGGTTCCACAGCACGCACGCCTGAGGCTCAGCCGCGCGGACCTGCGCGTCGATCAGCTCCGCGGTGCCCACCGGGACCGTGGACTTGCCGACCACCACGTCCCCCGGCTCGAGGTACGGCAGCAGGCTCGCCACCGCGGCGAAGACGTGCGTCAGGTCGGCGCCGTTCTCCCCCCGTTTCTGGGGCGTGCCGACGCACAGGAAGTGCACGCGGGCAGTGGCGGTCTCGGCGACGTCAACGGTGAAGCGCAGCCGTCCGGTGCCCAGCGCCTCGCCCAGCAGATCAGCCAGCCCCGGCTCGTAGAAGGGTGGGTCGCCGGCCGCCAGGTCCTCGACCTGACCGGCCAGCACGTCGACCCCGACCACCTCGTGACCGAGGGTGGCCATGCACACAGCGTGCACCGCGCCGAGGTAGCCACAGCCGAGCACCGAGATCCGCACCGGCGTCACTCTAGCCACACGGGTGCGAGGCCACGAGGAGCCCTCCAGGGGTGTCCCGGCGTCGGTGCGGCGGATGTCTCGTCCTGCGCTCGGCCCGCCACATCGCTCCTGGGAGCCGTACTCGGTACGATGGCTGCTGCTCCCGACGAGAGGCCGCACCCCGACCATGACCACAACGCACGCCGACTACCGGCTGAGCCAGCTCGACGAGCTGGAAGCCGAGTCGATCCACATCTTCCGCGAGGTCGCGGCCGAGTTCGAGAAGCCGGTGCTGATGTTCTCCGGCGGCAAGGACTCGATCGTCATGCTCCGCTTGGCGGAGAAGGCCTTCTTCCCTGCGAAGATCCCCTTCCCCGTACTCCAGGTGGACACCGGCTTCGACTTCCCCGAGGTGCTCGAGACCCGCGACCACTGGGTGCAGCGCCTCGGCGTCCGGATGATCGTCGCCTCCGTGGACGACGCGATCGCCAACGGGGTCGTCGTGGACGACGGCAAGACCAGCCGCAACCGCCTCCAGATCGGGACCCTGCTCAACGCCATCGAGGAGGAGAGCTTCACCGCCGCCTTCGGTGGCGGGCGTCGCGACGAGGAGAAGGCCCGGGCCAAGGAGCGGGTCTACTCCCACCGTGACGAGTTCGGCCAGTGGGACCCGAAGATGCAGCGACCGGAGGTCTGGTCGCTCTACAACGGCCGCATCCACGGCGGCGAGCACATGCGGATCTTCCCGCTGAGCAACTGGACCGAGCTCGACATCTGGTACTACATCCACCAGGAGCAGATCGAGATCCCCAACATCTACTTCTCCCACCAGCGGCGGGTCATCCTGCGCGATGGAATGCTCCTCTCCGAGTCGGAGTCCGTGCAGCCCAAGGGCAACGAGACGGTCGAGGAGAAGACGGTGCGCTTCCGCACCGTCGGCGACATGACCCAGACGGGCTGCGTGGAGAGCACCGCCAGCACCACCGCCGAGATCATCGAAGAGATCGCGATCGCGCGGGTCACCGAGCGCGGCGCGACCCGTGGTGACGACCGCTTCTCCGAGGCAGCCATGGAAGACCGCAAGAAGGAAGGCTACTTCTGATGGACCTGCTCCGTTTCGCCACCGCCGGCTCGGTCGACGACGGCAAGTCCACCCTCATCGGACGGCTGCTGCTGGACGCCAAGGCGATCTTCGAGGACCAGCTCGAGGCCGTGGAGTCGACCTCGCTGTCCAAGGGCTACGACTACACCGACCTCGCGCTGCTCACCGACGGCCTCCGTTCCGAGCGCGAGCAGGGCATCACCATCGACGTGGCCTACCGCTACTTCGCCACGCCCGAGCGCAAGTTCATCATCGCCGACACCCCGGGCCACGTGCAGTACACCCGGAACATGGTCACCGGCGCCTCTACCGCGGACCTCGGCCTGGTGCTCGTCGACGCCCGCCAGGGCCTGACCGAGCAGTCCCGACGGCACGCGGTCATCCTGTCGCTGCTGCGGGTCCCCCACCTGGTCCTCGCAGTGAACAAGATGGACCTCGTCGACTACGACGAGTCGATCTACGACGCGATCCACCAGGAGTTCACCGCCTTCGCCACGAAGCTGTCGATCCCGGACCTCGAGATCATCCCGATCTCGGCACTCAAGGGCGACAACGTCGTGACCCGGTCCGAGCACATGGACTGGTACGACGGGCCCTCGCTCATGCACCACCTCGAGCACGTCCACGTCGCCTCCGACCGCGACCTGGTCGACACCCGCTTCCCGGTCCAGTACGTCGTCCGACCCAAGTCCGACGAGTACCACGACTACCGGGGCTACGCCGGACGAGTCGCCGGCGGCGTGCTGAAGCCTGGCGACGACGTCGTGGTCCTGCCCAGCGGCCTGACCAGCAAGATCGCCGGCATCGACATGTTCGACGAGGAGATCGACGAGGCGTTCCCGCCGATGTCGGTGACGATCCGGCTCGAGGACGACGTCGACGTCAGCCGCGGGGACATGATCGCCCGGCCGCAGAACGCGCCGACGCCGAGCCAGGACATCGACGCGATGGTCTGTTGGATGACCAACGCACCGCTGAAGCCGCGCCAGAAGCTGGCCATCAAGCACACCACCCGCACCGGCCGGACGATGGTCAAGGACATCCAGTACCGCCTGGACGTCAACAGCCTCCACCGTGACCAGGAGACCAAGGAGCTTGGGCTCAACGAGATCGGCCGGGTCCAGCTACGTACGACCGTGCCGCTGCTGTGCGACCCCTACTCGAAGAACCGCACCACGGGGTCCTTCATCCTCATCGACGAGTCCACCGGGGTCACCGTCGGCGCGGGCATGATCAACAGCGGTTCCTGACCCGCGACACGACCGAAGGGCCAGACCGAGCGGTCGGTTCTGAACGCGCACAAGCGCCGACTGGGCCGCTGAGCGTGCACACGCGCCGACTCGGCGGGCCTGGGGTCTGGGTCAGGGGTGGTCGCAGTCCCGGCCGTAGTCGTCTTGGAGCCGGACGATGTCGTCCTCGCCGGTGTAGCCGCCGTGCTGGACCTCGACGATCACCAGCTCCTCACGGTGCTCGTTGGCCAGCCGGTGCCGCGCCCCCTGGGGCACGTCGACCGAGTGGGCCGGCCCGGCCACGGTCACCTCGTCGTCGATGGTGCAGGTGGCGATCCCCCGGATCACCACCCAGTGCTCGGAGCGGTGCTCGTGGGTCTGGTAGGACAGCCGACACCCCGGATCCACGTGGATCCGCTTGATCTTGTAGCCCGGGGCGACGTCGATGACGTGCCAGGACCCCCAGGGCCGCTCTTCGCTGCTGGACACGACACCACCTTCACCCGTCATGGACACGATCGCCCAGCCTAGCCATACCGCACCTTTCTCCGAGCCATTTCCCCGAGCATGAAGCGCTGCGATCGGGGCACACCGGCATGAAGAGAGGAGTCGACATCATGGGTGCACTGAGTCAGATCATCAGCAAGGTCAGCGGGCGCGGAGGGACGCGCGGGGCGACCGGGGGGTCGAGGGGCGGGACCACCGGCTCCGGCGCGGGCCGCAGCAGCGGCAGCGGCGGCGAGGACGCGGTGGCCAAGGGAGCCCGCAAGCTCTTCCGCAAGGCCCGCTGAGCATCGCCCGAGGACCTCGCGACCGCGGCGGGATCACACCGCGCGGGCCATTCGCTCCACGGCCTCGCGAAGGATCTCCGGCGTGGTCGCCAGGTTCAACCGGACGTGACCATCGCCGCCGCTACCGAAGGTCGGCCCGCTGACCAGCGCGACCCGTCCGCGGTCCAGGAAGGCAGCCGCGGGGTCGTCGCCCAGCCCGAGGCGTCGGCAGTCCAGCCAGGCGAGGTAGGTCCCCTCCGGGGGTGTGTAACCCACCTCCGGGAGCCGCTCGGCGAGCAGGTCGCCCAGCAGGAGACGGTTCTCCGCAAGGTCCACGAGCAGGGCGTCGAGCCACCCACTCCCCTCACGCAGCGCGGCAACGTGGGCGATCGACCCCAGGTGGCTGACCCCGTGCTGGGCCTCGAGGGGCATCCGAGCCAGGTCGTCGACCGCCTCCGGGCCGGCCACGGCCAGCGCGCACGGAAGACCGGCCAGGTTCCAGGCCTTCGAGGCCGAGACGAGGCTGATCGCGTCCTCGGCTCCCGGCACGGTCACGAACGGCACGAACTCCGACCCGGCGTGGACCAGCGGTGCGTGGATCTCGTCCACGACCACGCGCACGCCGTACGCCCGCGTGACCTCCCCGACGGCGGTCAGCTCCTCACGCGTGTGCACGGTGCCGGTCGGGTTGTGCGGGCTGCACAGCAGGTACGTCGCGCGCCCCCCGGTCTCCCGCAGCCCCCGCAGCGTCGCCTCCAGGACCGTCAGGTCCAGTCGGCCCTCCGGTCCCAGGGGCGCCTCGATGACCTCGCGGCCGAGGCGGCGGACACCGGCCGCGAACGGCGGGTAGACCGGCGGGTTGATCACCACCGAATCGCCGGGCTGGGTCAGGAGCATCAGGACCTCGGCGACGCCGCGCATCACGTCGGGGACCAGGCGGGTCTGCGCGGGGTCGAGCTGCCACCCCCACCGCTGGTCGGCCACCTCCGCGTAGGCCTCGGCGTACTCGGTGCCGGCCAGGTAGCCGGTGTCACCGGACTCCAGGGCGGCGCGCACCGCACGGACGACCGGCTCGGCGAGCAGCACGTCCATCTCGGCCACGAACAGCGGCAGCACGTCCTCGGGGTGGGTGCGCCACTTGACGCTGGTCCGTCGGCGCAGCTCGTCGAGGCTGAGACCTCGCAGCGGGTGGTCCATCAGGTCCCCGCCGGGCACGCGGCGCAGTGTCCGAACACGGTGAGGTGACCCAGGTCGGGGGTGAAGCCGTGCGCGGCGTGCAGGGTCTCGATGAACGCGGCGAGGTCGGCCGTGGCGAGCTCGCTCACCTTTCCGCAGCCGCGGCAGACCAGGTGGGCGTGGATGGGTGAGGTCGTGGAGTGGTACGTGGGGGCCCGGTCGGTCAGGTGCGCATGCCGGACCAGTCCGAGGTCCTCCAGCAGCTCCAGGGTGCGGTAGACCGTGGAGAGGTTGACCGCCTGCGAGCGCAGCCGCACCGCGGCCAGGATGGCGTCGGGCGTGGTGTGGCCGAGCCGTTGGACCTCGGCGAGCACCAACTCGCGTTGGGGGGTCAGGCGCTGGCCCTTGGCGCGCAGCCGCTCCTGCAGGTCCAGGGAGGTCTGCTCGGGGTCCAGTCCGCCCGCAGCGTGCTCGTGGGTGCCGTGGTCGTGCACGTCGTGGTCGCGAGGACCCGAGGCGGGCACGACCGGCACGTGCGGATGCTCGTGGGACACGCCCCTGAGTCTAGGTGAGCGCACCGAGCGCGCCCGCGCCTCAGCTCGTCCAGGCGGTCCAGAGCCGGGCGTACTCTCCCCCGAGGGCGACCAGCTCGTCGTGGCTGCCGAGCTCGACGATGCGTCCGGCGATCACCACCGCGATGCGGTCGGCGTCGTGTGCGGTGTGCAGCCGGTGCGCGATGGCGATCACCGTCCGGCCCTCCAGCAGCGCGTGCACCGACCCCTCCAGGGTCCGGGCGGTCCGCGGGTCGATGAGCGAGGTCGCCTCGTCGAGCACCAGGGTGTGCGGGTCCGCGACCACGAGCCGGGCCATCGCCACCTGCTGGGCCTGCGCGGGGGTGAGGGACTGCCGCCCGGAGCCGACCTGGGTGTCCAACGCCTCGGGCAGCCGCCGGACCCAGTCGGAGGAGCCGACCGCCGCCAGCGCCCGCCACACGGCCTCGTCGTCGGCGCCCTCACGGCCCAGGACGATGTTGTCCCGCACCGAGCCAACGAACACGTGGTGCTCCTGGGTGACCAGCGCGACCTCCTCGCGCAGGCTCTCCACCGGCAGCCGGACCAGGTCCACCCCGCCGATGCGCACCGACCCGGTCCGGGGACCGTTGATGCCGGCCAGCAGCCGGCCCAGCGTGGACTTGCCCGACCCGCTCGGGCCGACCACGGCCAGCCGCTCGCCGACCCGCGGCGCGAAGTCGACCCCGTGCAGCACGTCGTGCCCGGGCCGGTAGGCGAAGCGAAGGTCCTCCCCGACCAGCTCGGGGCCGGCGGGCCGCTCGGGACCCGGCTCCCGGTCGGCCGGGACCCCGGCGATGCCCAGCAACCGAGCGGTCGACGCCGCGCCGACCTGGAGCCGGTCGACCTCGCCGACCAGCCGGTCCAACGGGCCGGAGAGCGCCTCGACGTAGAGCACGGCCGCGGTGATCTGGCCCAGCGAGACGTAGCCCCGGGAGTACCCCCACGCCCCGACCAGGACGGTCAGCACGCGAGGCACGTTGAAGGCGACGTCGATGACGGCGAAGAGCAGGTTGCGCAGGGTCATCCCGTAGCGCTCGGCCTGGCCCGACACCGCGAGGTCGTCCTCACCGGCCTGGACCCGGCGGTCGGCGAGGCCGAGGGCCTCCACCGTGCGGGCGCCCTCCACCGTCTCGGTGAGCGTCGTGTTGATCCGGGAGTACGTCGCCCCCTCCGCGATGTAGCACCGCGAGGCGCGCCGGAGGTAGCGCCGGACCTGGAACACGGAGGTCGAGATCACCAGCAGGCACGGCACGGCCAGCAGCACGGAGTTGAGCAGCATCGCGCCGACCGAGAGGAGGACGGTGAGCAGGGTGATCACGGCCATCGGCAGGGCGTACTGCACCGCCCTGCTCATCGTCCCCACGTCGCGGGTGACCCGGGTGACCAGGTCCCCGGTGCTCGCCCCCTCCACTCGACTCAGCGGGAGCCGCAAGATCGTGTCCACCACGTACTCGCGGATCGAGGCGAGCAGGTTCTGACCGAACAGGGTGGAGGTGACCTGGCCGGCGAAGGTGAAGACCGCCTGGATCACCACGACGGTCAGGATGATCAGCGTCAGGCGTCCGAGCCCTTGGGCCGTCCCGGGGGTGGTGACCCGGTCGATGAGCTCGCCGAGCAGGCGCGGCACGACGAGGGCGGCCCCGGCGGCCAGCGCGTTGAGGGCGATCAGGGCGGTGAACGAGGCCTTGCGCTCCCGGACGCGCGCCATCAGGAAGCCGACCACGGTGCGGTCGTCGGCGACGGGCCAGCCCCGCTCGGGGCTGCGGGAGTCCGCGTAGACCGCGTCGGCCCGGCGTCGCCGGAGCGCGTGCCGCTCCCGCAGCGCGCGGACCCGCTCGCCCGGGGAGCCGCCGCGCGGTGGCGCGGCCAGCGTCCGGGGCAGCACCGGCGGGTCGAGCCGGGCGTCGCGCCACGTGGCGGCCGAGGTCTCCATCAGGTCAGGCACGGGTGTCCTCCAGGGTGCGCAGGACGACGTCGCGGTAGTCGGGCGCCTCGCGCAGGAGCGCGTCGTGGGTGCCCTCGGCGACCACCCGGCCCTCGACGAGCAGGACGACCCGGTCGGCGTGGTGCAGCCAGAGCGGCGAGACCGTGGTCACCACGGTGGTCCGTCCCCGCCGGTGCTCGGCCAGTCGCGCTGCGATGAGGGCCTCGGTGTGCGCGTCGACGGCGGAGGTCGGCTCGACCAGCACCAGCACCTCGGAGTCGGCGGCCAGGGCCCGGGCCAGCACCACGCGCTGGCGCTGGCCACCGGACAGACCGCGCCCACGCTCGTCCAGGACGCCCGCCCAGCCCCCCGGAAGCGCGTCGTAGACGTCCTCTGCCGCGGCGGCGCGCATCGCCCTCTCGGCCTGGTCGCGGCTCAGCACCCCGTGCGGGTCGACGGCGTCCTGGAGAGTGCCGGCGAAGAGCTGGCTGCCGGTGTCGCTGACCAGGATGGTGCGGCGGACCTGGGCCAGCGGGGCACGGGACAGGTCGACCCCGCCGTAGGTCACGCCCCAGGACTGCGCCGCTCGTTCGGCGTCACGACGGGCCTCGGCGGCTCTGCGCCCCCGACGCTCCTCGCGTGCCGCCCGTCCTCGCCGACCGCGCGGACCGGACTCCTCGTCGGCCGCCGGGCCGTCGGTCTCGGCGGACACCTCATCCTCGGCCACCGGGAACCACCGTCCGAGCCTGTCGGCCAGGGCCGCGGAGGACTCAGGGACAGCGCTGACCACGACCGTGAGCACCCCGGGCCGGGCGCAGAACCCGCTGGCTTGGTCGTGCAGCTCGCCCCCTCCGGACAGACTCCGGGCCGAGGCCGAGGCCGAGGCGGGCTCGCTCGCGGCGGTCCCGTCGGGGAAGGGCGGGGTCAGCTCCAGCACCGCGACTGCCTTGCGGGCCGAGACCAGGGCCCGGGTCACCTTCTGCGCGAACTCGAAGAAGGTCCGGATCGGTCCGACCATGAAGAGGCCGTAGCCCAGGAAGCTGACCAGCTCACCGACCGTCAGCGCGCCGGAGTCGACGGCCCGGGTGCCGACGTACATCAGCAGGACCAGGAAGCTGCCCGACATGAGCACGCCGACCGCCTCGATGGCCGCCTGCCACAGGCCGGCTGACACCCCGGCCTGCCGGGTGAGCTGGGACTGCCGCGCGTAGTTGCGGCCGAACGTGCTCTCCCCACCGATGCCGCGCAGGATCCGCAGGCCAGCGACGATGTCGGTGGCCAGCGACGTCAGCGTCGAGCTGCGCTGCCGCTCGGCCTGCTGGCGGTGGTGCAGCGGCCGCAGCAGCGGCAGGGCCACGCCGACCAGGACGGGCGCGGCGGCCAGCACCATCAGCCCCAGCAGCGGCGAGGTGGCCAGGACGATGCCGGCCACGACCAGGTACGCCACGAGCTGGGAGGAGGCGCGGGCGGTGATCTCGGTCAGGCCTCCGAACTCGTCGGCGTCGCTGGCGGCGACGCTGAGCACCTCACCGGTGGCGGTACGCCGGGGCAGGACGTGCCCGAGCTGGGCCGACTTGCGGGTCACCATCGAGGTGGTCCCGTAGAGCGCGATCAGCCAGCTGCGGACCACCAGCGTGTGCATGGCGATACCGAACACCGCGCCGACCAGGGTGACCACGAGCAGCAGCCCGCTCCACTGCCAGGTGGCCGTGGACGATCCGGCCAGGATCCCCTGGTCCACGGCCCGTCCGACCAGCCACGGGCCGAGGGTGAGCGGGAGCTGCCAGAGCACGCCGGCGGCTGTGGCCACCATGACCAGACCTCGCTGGCGGTGCAGCTGCCACAGCAGGAAACGCGCCGGAGACCTGAGGTCTGGCTCCGCCGTCGGGGTCTCGTGGGGCAGTGAGTGGAAGACACTCACCTGCGGAGGGAAGTCCTGCATGGCCCAACGAGCCTAGGCGCACCGGTGGCACCGGGTCGATCGGGTTTCCCGCGGTGTCGCTCACGTCACTCCGCCGACGGCCGGCGGGCGTCGTCGGCGCGCCGTCCCCCGGCGCGCCCACGACGGGTCAGACCCGGACCAGCCTGCCCCACAGGTGCGGTTGGAGCGGCTCGCCGACGGCCGCCATGTCGTAGGCCCAGAGCAGGTCGCTCTCCACGAGCCCGTACAACCGGTGACCGCCGGTCATCTCCTTGGCCGTCCCGGTGCGGACCACGGCGTCGGTGGCGACCTCGATCCGGGGGGTGCCGATCTCGGCCGCGCCGATCCAGATCTCGGCGTAGCCGGTGTTGTGCGTGATCAGCCACTCCAGGCTTCCGTCGGCCTTCGGTCGGATGAAGCCGGTCTCCAGCGCGGCGTCGCGCACCTTCTCGCCGTGCTCGTCGACGATCCACGACCGGCTCAGGTAGTGGAAGAACGGTCGGCCGTCGTGGGTGAAGATGCACTCCTGGCCGAACTGGAACTTCTCGATCGTCGGGTAGTCCCCGTGGCCGTTGCCCTGCCAGGTCCCGAGCAGCCACGCGATCGGGGCGCAGTCGGGATGCAGGTTCTCCGGCAGCTCGAAGGGCATCAGAGCGAGCGGGGCTGGTTGTCGTCCTTGTAGAGGCGATAGAGCACCACGGCGGAGACCCAGCCGCTCATCAGCACGACAAGGGCCATCAGGGCGATGAACACGGCTTCCATGTCACCGAGTCTAGTGTGGGCGTCGTGGCGGACAGACTCGTGGTCAAGATGACCTGTGGGACCGACGACCTGGAGCGCGCCAACCAGGCCCTGACCGTGGCCTCCACCGCGGCGGCCAGCGGGGTCCCGGTGTCGCTGTGGCTGACCGGCGAGGCCGCCTGGCTCGCGCTACCCGGGCGCGCCGAGGAGGCCCGGCTGCCGCACGCGGCCCCGGTCGCGGACCTGCTCGCCCTCCTGCGTGACACCGGCTCGGTGACCCTGTGCACCCAGTGCGCCGCACGCCGCGAGATCACTGCTGACGACGTGCTGGACGGAGTCCGGATCGCCGGCGCGGTGACCTTCGTCGAGGAGGTCCTCGGCGAGGGTGTCCAGGCGCTGGTCTACTGACTCGAAGATTCTCTTGTGGGGCAGTGGCTGGGGTGCTCAGCCGGCGTGTTCCAAGGTGACTGTGTAGCCCATGGCTTCGAGTTGGTGCAGGGCTCGTGTCTTGGCCTGGTCGGGTCGCAGGTGGGTGTAGTAG
>JBBPYL010000180.1:0-21461 GCA_038199935.1 Propionibacteriales bacterium
CGCACCGGGCCTCTCCACGAGGGCTCGCGCCGCGCGTAGGACACCTCGTCCGGGTGGCGGAATAGGCAGACGCGCTAGCTTGAGGTGCTAGTCCTCGTATAGAGGGTGGGGGTTCAAGTCCCCCCTCGGACACCAGCACGGACGGGCCCCGGTCTCCGGGGCCTGTCGGCGTGGGCCGGGGTTGAGCGTGCGCCAGGGTCAGCCGTCCTCCGTGACGCGCCAGCCGGTGGGGACCGCGAGATCGTCGGCGAGGCACTCGGTGACCTGGCCGGCGCCCCGCCCTGTCGTCTTCTCGATCAGGCGCCAGCCGGTCTTGTCGCAGTTGTAGGACATCGGCCGGTTGCCCAGCGGATCGGCTTCGTAGCCCGCGGGCACAGTGTCTGGGGTGTAGCAACCCGCGAGGGCCTCCCCCGGCCGCACCGGGGCCTCATCGGCGGGGACCTCTCCCTGGGAGCAGACCCACTCGTCACCGAGCGGGTTGAAGGCCCAGAGGACGGCCACGGCGAGCCCACCGAGGACACCCACGCTGACCAGCACACCGACCAGGACCAGGACGACGGCACGGACGGTGCGTGATCTGGAGGTGGACCTCATGTCGGCTCCCCTGGGTGCGACCGCGCCTCGGTGGCGCGGTGTCCGGTCCAGTCTCGTTGTCGCCGGCCACAGGCGCATGAGCACGACTACTCAGCGTGTGGCCGCGCCGGTCAACCAGGGGTCGGACAGGATGGAGCCGTGCCCGAGCTGCCCGAGGTCGAGTCCGCCCGTCGGGTCATCGAACGGTCCGCGCTCCACCGCCGCATCGCCGACGTCGACGACTCCGACACCTACGAGTGCCGTCCGCACGGCCCCGGTGAGATCCGGGACGCCGTTCTGGGGCGCCGACTCACCGCGGCGCGCCGCCGCGGCAAGTTCATGTGGTGCGAGACTTCCGAGGATGGTCCGCTGCTCGCCCTTCACCTGGGCATGAGTGGCCGCATCCTGGTCAGCGGCCCGGATGACGGTGGGGGCGACGATGGGGGCGACGGTGCAGCCGACGAGGGCGGCGACTATCCGGGCACTCGTCCCGCTCGCGGTCCGCACCCGCCCCAGTGGGACCGGTTCACCCTGACCTTCGACGACGGCGGCTCCCTGCGACTCTTCGACAAGCGGCGTCTGGGCCGCGTCCGGCTGGACCCCGACCTGACGGTGGTCGGGCCCGACGCCGCCGAGATCGGCCGCGACGACTTCCGCCGACGGATCGGGCGCGGAACCGCGCCGCTCAAGGCGCGACTCCTCGACCAGGGCACGATCGCCGGGATCGGCAACCTGCTCGCCGACGAGGTCCTCTGGCAGAGCCGGCTCAGCCCCCGGCGTCCGTCCGGCGAGCTGTCGGTCCAGGAGCTCGACGAGCTGAGACGTCAGCTGCGCAAGGGGATCCGTCAGGCCATCCAACGCGGTGGCGTGCACACCGGCGAGGTGATTGCGCACCGCGGCCACGGGGGACACTGCCCGCGGTGCGGGTCGGAGATGCGGCGGGCCACGGTCGGGGGACGGACGACGTGGTGGTGCCCGCAGGAGCAGCAGTGAACAGGGCCGGGTCCACCCCCCTCGACGCTCCGCGCTCAGCGAGGACGTCGGCCGACAGCGCCGGTCAGCCGGTCCAGCCGATGATGCGCGAGCGCGGCACGGGCCGCGTTCATCCCCGGCGCCCCGTGCACCCCCCCACCCGGATGGGCGGAGGCCGACCCGAGGAACAGGTGGCGGATGGGGGTCTCGGCCCGACCGAGTCCCGGGACCGGCCGGAACACGAGCTGTTGGTGGAGCTGCGAGGTACCCCCGTTGATCGCTCCCCCGACCAGGTTCGCGTTCCGCGCCTCGAGCTCCCGTGGGCCGAGGACGCGTCGGCTCAGCACCCGGGAGCCGAAGCCTGGCGCCAGCTCCTCGAACCGGGCCTGGATCCGGTCCGCGAAGCGCTCCAGGTCATCGGCGTCCCAAACCCCTCGGACTCCGCCCTCGCCTGCGTCCCGGGTCGCCTGCTGAGGCACGTGCGTGTAGGCCCAGAGGGACTCGGTGCCCTCCGGCGACCGCGTCGGGTCGGCGGTCGTCATCTGCCCGGCGAGCAGGAACGGGTGCGCGGGTACGGCGTTGCTCGCCACCTGGCTCAACGCCTCGGCGATCTCGTCCACCGAGCCGCCGATGTGCACCGTGCCGGGAGCGTGCGCCGGAGCCGAGGTCCACGGCACCTGCCCGTTGAGCGCCCAGTCCACCTTGACCGTCCCGGGATCCAGGCGGAAGCGAGTCATGGCCCTCGTGGTGGAGGTCGGGACGTCGTCGGGGTGCAGTAGTTGACCGTACAGAGCGGAGGCGATGACGTCGGCGACGACGGCGCGTCGTGCGGCCACTCGCTCCCCGTCCTGGGTCAGGACCGCGGTGGCCCGACCGGCGGTGACCTCGACCCGCAGCACCTCTGCGGAGCATCGGATGTCCCCGCCCCGTGACCTGACCCGGGAGGCCAGCGCCTCGCTGAGCCTTCCCGCTCCCCCGACCGGGACCGGGAACCCGACCGTCTGGGCGAGCATGGACATCAGCAGGCCGATCAACCCGGATCCGGTAGCGTCCAACGGGATGTCGGAGTGACCTGCGTTCCCGGCCAGGAGCAGGCGCGGCGACCGCCCGGAGAATCGCGAGAGTCCCAACTCCGCGGCCGGAGTGAGCAGCGTCCGGACGAAGTCCAGCCCGCCGACCGAGCGCAGTCGAGCCGCGGTAGCCAGCCCGTACCGCAGGGGAGGGAACGGGGTCAACAGAGCCCCCACGAGCTGGTCCCCGATCCGGTCCCAGTCGGCACACAGAGCGAGCCAGGCGTCACCGTCGCCCGGCGCCTGGCTCTCCAGGAGACTCGCGGTGACCTGGGCGTCGCGGTGGATGAGCGCCCAGGACCCGTCGCGGTGCGGGTGACCGAGGGCCGCCGCCGCGTGTGTCCAGCGCAGTCCGTGCTGCCCCAGATCGAAACTGCGGATCGCTGCGGACGCGGCGGCCATCGGGTAAAACGCGCTGAACGTGTCGTGGACGAAGCCCGGGTGCACGTCCCCGGAGCTGCGCACCGAGCCCCCGACCTCGGGCTGGGCCTCCAGCACGAGCACGGACCAGCCTTTGTCCAGCAAATGGTTGGCAGCGACCAGGCCGTTGGGGCCGGAACCGATGACCACGGCGTCGTACTCGGAGGTCGACACAGGCGATCAGGCCTTGGCGCGATTCTCGGCGACCCAGGCGAGCCGACGCAGCGTCTCGACGTTGCGCACCTTACTCATCGGCGAGGTGACGACCTCGGGGATCAGTGCCGCCGGACCCGAGACCGGCGTCTCCACTATCTCGACCCGGGTGGACGCACCCGACGCGGTGAGGGTCAGGGCGATCTCCGCCTCTCCCATCGGCCAGCCCCGGGCGACCAGCCGCAGAAACTGGCCCGGCACGCACTCCAGCACCTCGGTGTTGTCGCTGACCACCAATGGCCACACGCCGGCCGAGTGGTGGAGCTTGGCTCCCACCGCCGGCCAGTGCGGGTCGACGTCGCGCATCCTGGTCGCGCCGACCACCCAGACCGGGTAGAGCCAGCCGTCGGCGAGCACGTCCCACACGCGGTCCGGGACGGTCGTGATCACGCGTGCGTTGAGAGTCATCCCTGGGGCGTACCCCGCTCCCGGCTCCCCCATGCGAAGATCAGGCCGATGACCACCGACCAGCCGCGCGGTGTCCACGACCGGCTCGACGAGGAGCCGACCAAGATCACCGTGGACAGCTGCGCGACAAGGGCAACACCGTCCTGGTCGTCTTTCCAGGGCACTCCCGCCGAGCTCGTGGCGAGCCGGTCCACGCTCACCGGCGAGCTCGTCAGGGACTAGCCGACAGGCACCCGCTCGGCCCGGTGGCGTCCGGGCTGGGGGGCGTCGCGCATCGCGATGAGCTGCTCCCCCTCGATGTCGACCTTCGGAAGTAGCCGGTCCAGCCAGGACGGCAGCCACCAGGCGGCGTCGCCGAGCAGGTACATCACCGAGGGAATCAGCACCATCCGGACGACGAAGGCGTCGAAGAAGACCGCCGCGGCCAGGGCGAAGCCGATGGACTGGATCAGCGGGTCGTCCTGGAGCATGAAGGCCGCGAAAACCGAGATCATGATCGTCGCTGCGGCCGTGACGACTCGAGCGCTGTGGCGGAATCCGTCGACGACCGACTCCCGGGCCGAGGCCCCGTGCACGTAGGCTTCGCGCATCCGGGTGACCAGGAAGACCTGGTAGTCCATGGCCAGGCCGAAGACGATCCCGATCACGATGATCGGCATGAAGCTGACCAGGGGCTGCCCCGCGACCAGGCCGAGGGCTCCTTCCTGGAAGACCAGCACGGTGGCGCCGAGCGTGGCGAGCACAGAGAGCAGGAAACCCAGCGTCGCGGTCAGCGGCACCAGCACGGAGCGGAAGACCAGCATCAGCAGCAGGAAGGCGAGGCCGACGACGACCGCGAGGTAGAGCGGCAGAGCGCCGGTCAGCCGGTCGGAGACGTCGGTCTGGATGGCGGTGAGCCCGGTGACCCCGACGGTCGTCGAGGTCTGAGACTCGATGTCGTCCTGTCCGGCCCGGAGCGCGGTGAGGAGGTCCACAGTGCTCTGGTCGTCCGGACCGCCCGTGGGGGTGAGGAGGATCTGGGCCCCCGTGCCAGCGTCGTTCGTGCCGATGATCTGGGCGTTCGCCACCGTGTCCCGGCTGGCGGCCCAGCCGACGACCTCGCCGTACGCGGCTCCCCGGTCTGCCTCGGGGGCCTCCCGACCGTCGACGACGACGAGGAGCGGAGCCTCGCGCCCGGGTCCGAAGGCGTCACTGATCAGGTCCGAGGCGCGACGCTGGGTGGTGTCGCTGGCTGCGGTCGAGTCACTCGGCAGCGCCAGGTGCAGGCTGCTGACGGGCAGGGCCAGTGCTCCGAGGCCGACCACGACCACCACCACGGCGGCGATCGGCGCGCGGCCCAGCAGCCGAGCCCAGCGCACCCCGTTGTTCAGTATCTCGCCGTCGTCCTCCCGGCGTATCTGATCGCGGCGTACGCGTCCGGCGAAAGCCTTGCCCTTGAGTAGGCCGAGGATCGCCGGCAGGAGGGTCAGGGCGACCAGGACGGCCATGAAGACGGTGCCCGCGGCCGCCAAGCCCATGCTGGTCAGGAAGGGGATGCCCACGATGGACAGCGCGGAGAGAGCGATCAGCACGGTGAGGCCGGCGAAGACGACCGCCGAGCCTGCGGTGCCGACCGCACGCCCCACCGCCTCGGCCCGGTCCTCGACACCGTGCAGCTCGTTGCGGTACCGCGAGAGGATGAAGAGCGTGTAGTCGATGCCGACGGCCAGCCCGACCATCGTGGCCAGGATCGGAGTGGTGGTACCGATGGTCGTGAGCGCCGTGGCGATGCTGATCCCGAATAGTCCGAGGCCGACCCCGACCAGGGCGGTGAGGATCGGCAGCCCGGAGGCGACCAGGGAGCCGAAGGTGATGACCAGAACGATGAGAGCCACCCCGATCCCGAGGAGCTCGCTGGTCCCGCCGGTCTCGGGGACGACCTGGAGGCCGGAGCCGTTGGCCTCGGCGCCCAGGCCGCCGGCGCGGGCGGTCTCCAGCGCGGCGAGCAGCTTATTGCGGGTGTCGGGCTCGACGTCCGCGACCGAGGGCACGTCGAAGGCCCAGGAGATGGTGCCCACCCGGCTGTCCTCGCCGAGCGGCAGGAGTGCCTTCGCGTTGGCGCGGGCGACCGCACCGGGTGTGCCGGCCTCGGTCGCCGCGGCGACCGCTTGGTCGTACTGGGCATCCGAGGCCTGGACCGGATTCGCCAGCTCGGTCGGCGGCATCTGGGGCAGCGCCTCCAGGTCGGCGATCAGGGCGTCGACCCTGTCGGCGTACGCCGGCTCGCGCAGGCTCTGACCCTGCGGTGCGGCGACGACGACCGTGATGGCGGCCCGGTCCTCGGCGTCGGCGGAGCCCGGGAAGAGCTCCTTCTGGAGGTCCTGTGCTGCGAGCGAGGGGATGCCGGGGATGGAGAAGGTGTCCACCATCGGCTTGGAGACGGTGGTGGCCAGGACGCCGACGCCGAGGAGGGCGACGAGCCATGCGGCCAAGAAGACCGGCCAGCGTCGGAAGGCGGTCTTGCCGAGGCGGTAGAGCAGAGTCGCCATGGTGGTCTCCTAGCGAAGCGATGAGAAAGCAGCGAGGTCAGAAGCAGTCGGGGAAAGCAGAAGAAGCAGAAGAAAGCAGAGCGGGCCGGTACGTCAGTTGAGGCTGAGCGAGCCTCGGAACCTCGACGAGGATGGCGACAGCGCCCTGGAGCGGGGCGTGATCCTTCTCAGGCCGGGGCGCGACGGATCAGGACATCAGGTCTCGTGCGGTGTCGATGGTCGTGGCGAACAGGGCAGGGAGTGAGTCCTCGACACCGTCGGCGAGGAAGCGGTCCATCGCCAGGTGCACGCAGGCGAGCACGACGGCGAGGGCGACGTCGACGCGGGTCCGGGAGAACGCCTCGCCCTCACGACGCTCGACGTAGACCATGTAGCTCTCCACGCACTCGGCGAGGCGCTGGTGGGCGAGCGCGATCAGCCGCGGGTTCTCGATCATCACCCGACGGCCGCGCGCCATGTCGTCGCGGCTCTCGGGATTGCTTTCCAGGACGGCACGGACCACGCGGGCCAGGTCCTCGACCAGGGACCGGGTTGGGTCTCCGGCGCTGAAGGTGGCGAGCAGGTCCTCGTCGATGCGAGGCGTCCCGCCGAGGACGGCGTCGTCCTTGCCGGGGAAGTAGTTGAACAGGGTCCGCCGGGAGACGCCGACCCGCTCGGCCAGCTCGTCCATCGTGAAGCCGTCGAGACCGCGCTCGAGCACGAGAGCGCGCGCGTCGGAGGTGATGCGGTGGCTCGTGGTCTCGCGCCGCCCGGCTCGCGACGACTCCCCGGCCGGCGTCTTGGTTGCACTCTGACTCATGAAGTGCAGTTTTGCACCTAAGGCCTCAGAGTGCAAATCCGTACCGGGTCGTGCCGGACGTTCGGGCCGTGTCCCTGGGTCCACTAAGGCATGATCTGGGGAGGGGTGCGTCCATCCGGACGCCGAGGGAAACGGAGCGACGCTCGTGAAGGTCCACGCTAAGGCCACGCTGAAACGCGTCTTGCTCGAGGGGCTGGGCTGGATCCTCATCGTGGTCGGGATCGCCGCCCTCGTGCTCCCGGGTCCCGGCCTGCTGGCCCTCTTCGCCGGGATGGCACTGCTGGCGACGCAGTACGAGTGGGCGGAGAAGCGGCTCGAGCCGGTCAAGAACGCGGCCCTGCGGGCGGCCGCCGACAGTGTGGCCAACTGGTTGCGGATCCTGGTCTCGATGTTTGGCGTCATCACGCTGGTCGCGGTGGGCGTGACCTGGGGCCTGCGCCCGGATGCGCCGTCGTGGTGGCCCCTGGCTGAGCGCTGGTGGCTGCCGGGTGGCTGGGGTACCGGGGCGTCGCTCATCGCCAGTGCTGCCATCGCGGCGGCGATGATCGTCTACAGCTACCTCAACTTCCGCGGGATCCGCGACGACGAGGCTGCCGACGACGAGGCGGCCGACCACGAGGCCGAGGGCGCGACCCGGACGGCGAGCCCGGGCAGCGCCCCGGCCCGCTGAGTGCCGCTCATCTGGGCTAGCCGCGCCGCGTCCCGACGCGGACCTGGACGTGACCACCTCGGAGGCTCCACCGCTCGACATCGTCGGTCTCCTGCTCGAGCAGGGTCCATGGGTGCGCGTCGATGTCGGCGCCACCTAGTGCGCAGGCCAGTCGCGCTGCCGGCGAGAGCAGGCGCCACGCCCCGAGCGGGCGCTGCATGTCGACCACGGCGACCCGGCCGCCGGGACGCAGCAGGGACACCGCCCCCCGCCAGGCCTCACGCCACTTCGGCATCAGGGACAGCGCGTAGGTGAAGAGCACCGCGTCCACTCCCTCGGCCAGGGGATCCACCGGCCCGCCCGGCGCGAAGGTCGCCGCGGCGGTGGCGTCGGCAGAGACCAGGCGGAGGACCTCGGGGTTCGCCTTCAGGGCGGCGCGGCGCAGCATCGCGGGGCTGCTGTCCACACCGGTCACCCTGACTCCGTGGAGGGTCCACGGCAGCAGGAGGGGGACGTTGAGGCCGGTGCCGGTGCCGACGTCGAGGACGCGCTGGCCCGCGCTGAGACGAAGGGCCTCGATGGCCGTGCGTCGTCCGGCCCGGTAGACCGGCTCGCCGGACAGCACGTCATAGGTGCGGGCCAGCAGCGAGTACCGGTTCACCGCGCTGGGCCAGGTGCGCCGGTGCGGGGGGCACCGGACTGCTGCGAGAGCAGGCGGGCCAACGCCCAGTCCTGACCGGCCACGCCGACGCTCTTGAAGACCGTCCTGCCCTCCGCCCCGGCGCGGTCCTCCCGACGCTCCACGAGGGCGGTCCCCAGCTCCAGAAGCCCTGACGGCTCGACCAGGCCGGCCTTGACGGCACGGATGACCTCGCCGGCCTCGGTCAGCACCGCGTCCCGGTCGTCGACCACGACGAGCGCGTCGGCCAGGAGCGCGTCGGGCAGCTCACGCATCGGGGGCCGGTAGGACCCGACCGCGTTGACGTGGACCTGGGGCCGCAGGTCCTCGAGGGCGAAGATCGGTGAGGTCGCCGTGGTCGCACAGCACACGAGGTCGGCCTCGGCCACGGCCGCCGCGAGGTCGGTCGCCGCCACCACGGACACCCCCGGCAGCTCGGGGGAGAGCTCGGCCACCAGTCGGGACGCGCTCGACGCGGTCCGCGCCACGACGGTCAGATGGGTAAGCGGCCGTACGGCCTGGACCGCCCTGACCTGGTCCGCCGCCTGTCCCCCGGCCCCGACCAGCGTCAGTCGCGAGGCGTCCCGGGGCGCCAGCAGATCGGTGGCGACGCCACTGACCGCCCCGGTACGCAGCGCGGTGACCGCGGAGGCGTCCGCCACGAGCTGAGCCTCGGACTCTCGGTCCCCGAAGACGACGGTGCCCAGGATCGCGGGCGAGCGTCCCCCAGGAGCAGCCAGGCTGAGCACCTTGGTCATGGCCGTGCCGGTGGGCCGGTGATGCACCGACATGGCCAGGAAGCCCCCCTCGGCCAGGACGGTGCGCTGCGGCATCTCGAACTCACCGCGCGCCAGTCCCACGAAGGCTTCGCGCACCGCAGTCACTGCGGCGGCCATCGGCACCGCCGCCCGCACCTGCGCCGCGGAGAGCGTCAGCACGCTCACCGGAGCACGAACCCTGGCGTCAGCGGGTCGTCGGGATCGACGGTGAACAGGTGCTCACCGGTGCGGTAGGCGCGGCCGGTGACCACGGGAACCACGGCGTCCCTTCCGGCCACGGTGGTCCTCGACTCGACCCGGGCGACGAAGACCGAGCCGACGATGGACTCGTGCACCAGGACCGCCCCCGGCGCGAGGAGACCCCGGGCGTCGAGAAGCGCGACCCGGGCCGCGGTGCCGGAACCACACGGTGACCGGTCCACCTCGCCGTCGGCGAAGACCGTCACGTTGCGCTGCCGGAGCGGGGCTCCGGCCTGACCCGCGAGCTCCTCGACGAAGATCACTCCGTAGATCCCACTGAGCCGGTCGTCCTGGGGATGCTCGGCGAGTCCGGACGAGCCGAGCTCGGCCTGGATCTCCCGAGCCAGGGCGATGAGCCGAGGCAGCTCTCGCGGCGCCACCGACAGGCCCAGAGGCTCGGCGTCGACCGAGGCGTAGATCGCCCCGCCGAAGCAGACGGCGGCCTCGACGTCCCCGACCGAGGTGGCGACCCCGACCGAGTCGACCATCACGAAGCTGGGCACGCTGACGAAGTCGACCTCGGACACGACGCCGACGCGCGAGTGGACCCGGGCGACCACCCGGCCCGACGGTACGTCGATCGTCACCTTGGTGACTCCGGAGGCGTCCTCCCTGACCCGGCCGGAGTGCAGCGCCCACGTGCCCAGCGCGATCGTGCCGTGACCGCAGGCGGTGGAGAAGCCGTCCTTGTGCCAGAAGAGGACCCCGAGGTCGGCTCCGGCGTCGTCGGGCTCGACCACGAAGCCGCCGTACATGTCCGCGTGCCCGCGCGGCTCGGAGCAGAGCAGTCGCCTCAACCCGTCGACCGCGGGGTCGCGGGCAGCAGCGACTCGGCGGGCGGCCACGGTGTCACCCGCGAGCGGAGGCACCTCGGTGACGATGCGGAAGGGCTCTCCCCCGGTGTGGTAGTCGAGGGTGCGCACTCCCCCGGGTCGGGTGCTGTCCACGGCGGTCCTCCCACTCCTGTCGCAGTGACGATCTCAGGTCGGGACAGGCGGATGACGACCGGGTCCACCCGGTCTCGATGAACGCCGGACGTGCCGCGTCCCGGCGGGCATGATCGAAGGGAATGCGGACGCTCACGTGCTCGACACGGCGACAAACTTTACCCACTCGCTCGTGCGTGTCGCCTTGACAAATACGTCAATCGCTTCACTTTGGTTCACTTCCGCCCCTACACTCCCACACGTGCCTCGACTTCTGCGCGCTTGTGCGCCCCTGCTGGCCCTGATCCTGACCGCGACCAGCGGGGTGGCGCTGACGGCGGCCCCCGCGTCCGCCACGTCCACGATCCTGTGCCGCGGCTACGACGGCTGCGCCAAGCTGGGCATGAACTCCGCCGGCTACCGCAACAACAGCTCGACGATGTACTGGCAGATGTACTCCGGCCACAACTGCACCAACTACATCGCCTACCGGATGGTCAAGAGCGGCCTGCCGAACTCCCGGCCGTGGTCGGGCGGCGGCAACGCCACCTACTGGGGCACGTCGATGGCGTCCATCACCGACGGCGTCCCCAACGTCGGCGCGGTGGCGTGGTGGAAGGCGTACGTACGTCCCGCCGGATCGGCGGGCCACGTGGCCTACGTCGAGAAGGTCATCTCCGCGAACGAGATCATCGTCTCCCAGGACAGCTGGGGCGGCGACTTCTCGTGGGCCCGGATCACCCGGGCCGGCGGGAGTTGGCCCAGCGGGTTCGTGCACTTCAACGACGTCGAGCTGACCAACACCACGGCACCCGCCCTCACCGGCCGGGCTCGGGTGGGGGCCACCCTCACCGCGACCTCCGGGACCTGGTCACCGGCCACCTCGTCGGTGACCTACCGCTGGTTCGTCGGGTCCAGCCGGGTACGCAAGGCGACCGCCTCCACCTTGACCGTGCGCCCCGGCCACGAGGGCAGACGGATCTCGGTGGAGGTCACCGCCACGGCCAACGGGTTCCCTGCGACGAGCGTCCGCTCGGCGCAGACGTCCCGCGTCGTGCCGGGGGCGCTCAGCAACTTCGAGGTCCCCACCGTCAGCGGCGACGCCCAGGTCGACGCGACCCTGACCGCGACCCCCGGCGGCTGGACACCGTCCCCCGACGCACTGGCCTTCCAGTGGTTCGCCGACGGGACCGCGGTCCCCCGCGGCACGCAGGAGACGTTCGTTCCCGGGCCCGGCCAGGTCGGTGCGAGCCTGCGGGTGAAGGTCACCGCCAGGAAGACCGGCTACCCCGACCTGGTCGTCCGGTCGAGCGCCACGGCTCCGGTGACGGCCGGAACGATCGAGCGCACGGCGGGCCCGGCCATCGCCGGACGCGCGCGGCTCGGGGAGACCCTGACCCTGGACCCGGGGGTGGCACAGCCCAGCACCGTCCGGACCCGGGTACGGTGGCTGCGCGGCGGCCGCCCGGTACCGCGGGCCACCGGGCGGACCTATCAGGTCACGGCCGAGGACCTGGGGAGCAGGATCGCGGCGCAGGTCACCCTGAGCAAGCCGGGGTACACGACCAGCGTGACCAAGGCCCCCTGGAAGCGGCGGGCCAAGAGCGAGCCGACCCTCACCGTCACGGCGACCCCGCGCACCGCGCGGGTGCGGCTGCGGATGTCGTTGGCCGCGGAGTCGGTCGCGCCGGTGACCGGGACGGTTCAGGTATGGTCCCGTCGAGGCCTCGTCGGCGAGGCGGAGCTCACCCGGGGCACCACGGCGCTGACCGTTAGTGACCTGGCGTCAGGGGTGCGGTCGTTCCGGGTCCGCTACCTCGGCAGTCGCACGGTGGCGCCGACGACGGCCCGGACGACGGCCGAGATCAGCTGACCTCGGCCCCCTCACCCCCAGGAGCCGTGCCATGGATGCTCGTGACGTCCTGATCGAGTCCTTCGACCGCATCGAGGCGAGCGCGCGCGACGTCCTCGCGGACCTCGACCCCGACCTCCTCACCGCCCGTCTGGACCCGGACGCGAACACCATCGCGTGGTTGGTCTGGCACCTGAGCCGGGTGGCGGACGATCACGTGGCCGAGGTCGCCGGCACCAGCCAGGTTTGGGAGGAGGGGTGGTCCGACCGCTTCGACCTGCCCTTCGATCCTGCGGCGCACGGCTACGGCCAGACCAGCGAGGACGTCGCGGCGGTCACGGTCGGCGGCGACCTGCTGTGGGGCTACCACCAGGCGGTCCACCACCGCGTGCACGCCTACCTCGGGGGGCTGGAGGCGCACGAGCTCACCCGTGTGGTCGACGAGCAGTGGGACCCCCCGGTCACCCTCGGGGTCCGGCTGGTCAGCCTGATCAACGACGGCACCCAGCACGTGGGCCAGGCGGCCTTCCTGCGTGGTGTGCTCGAGCGGCAGGCGAGCCGGGGGTGACCTCCACCCCGACGGGGCCCTTCCGGGTCGGGGTGGTGCCCGGGGTCACGCCGGACACCTGGGCACGTCGGTGGCGCCAGCGCCAGCGCTCGCCCCTCGAGCTGGTTCTCCTCGACCTCGAGGAGGCCGTGAGCGCCGTGCGCGACCATCGGGTGTCGATGGGCTTCGTCCGGGACGCTGAGCGCGAGGAGGGCCTGCACCGGATCGTCCTCTACGAGGAGGTGCCGGTGGTGGTGGCGCCGCGCGAGCACCCGGTCTCCGTGTACGACGAGGTCGACCTGGCGGACCTGGCCGGTGAGGCGCTTCTGGACGCCAGCGGTGCGGAGGCCGGCTGGGTTACCGACGTACTCGCTGGGCTGGGTGTGGCGGTGGTGCCGATGTCGCTGGCTCGGGTGCACGCCCGCAAGGACCTGGTCGCGGTCCCGGTGCGGGACTCCCCGGGGTCGACAGTGGCCCTGTTCTGGCGGGTCGAGGACGAGGATCCCCGGGTGGAGGCCTTCGTCGGCATCGTGCGCGGCCGTACGGAGAACAGCACCCGCGGAGCCGGCGAGCCGCAGGGCGCTCCGGCCCGAGGATCCACCCAGAAGCCGACCCAGAAGCCGGACCGGAGGCCCAAGCCCGCAGGGCCGAGGTCGGGTGCGCGGCCGACGCGTCGGCCGCCCCGTCCGGGCTCGCCACGCCGCGGACGGCGCTGACGGCTACCACCCGACCGGCAGCGGACGCCCCTCGTGGAAGCCGGCCGCGGACTGGATGCCGACCACGGCGCGGTCCGAGAACTCCTCCAGGGACAGGGCTCCGGCGTAGGCACACGCGGACCGGACGCCGGCGCAGATCTGGTCGACGAGGTCCTCGACGCCGGGTCGCTTCGGGTCCAGGTACATCCGACTGGAGGAGATGCCCTCCTCGTAGAGGCTCTTGCGGGCCCGGTCGAAGGAGGTCTCCGCGCTGGTGCGGGCGGCCACGGCGCGCGCCGAAGCCATCCCGAAGGACTCCTTGTAGGCCCGACCGTCCGCGTCGACGTGCAGGTCGCCGGGTGACTCGTGGGTCCCGGCGAACCACGAGCCGACCATCACCGCGGAGGCTCCGGCGGCCAGGGCCAGGGCCACGTCGCGGGGGTGGCGCACTCCTCCGTCGGCCCAGACGTGTCGGCCGAGGTCGCGCGCGGCCGCGGCACACTCGAGGACCGAGGAGAACTGCGGTCG
Organism: Propionibacteriales bacterium; assembly: GCA_038199935.1. Taxonomy (GTDB): domain Bacteria; phylum Actinomycetota; class Actinomycetes; order Propionibacteriales; family Nocardioidaceae; genus Nocardioides_B. The sequence continues at coordinate 13,879 of JBBPYL010000180.1, forward strand.
ACCGACCCCGGTCATCATCCGGGTGGTGCACATCGCCCCGGGACCGACCCCGACCTTGACGATGTCGGCTCCGGCGTCGACCAGGTCGCGGACGCCCTCCTCGGAGACCACGTTGCCGGCGACGACGGGAACGCCCAGACCTGCCCTGGCCACCGTGCGCAAGGCCTCGACCATCCGTTCCTGGTGCCCGTGCGCCGTGTCGAGCACCAGCAGGTCCACGCCCGAGGCCACCAGTGCCGCGGCCTTGCCGGCCACGTCCCCGTTCACCCCGACGGCGGCGGCGACGCGGAGCCGTCCGGTGGCGTCGACGGCGGGCGCGTAGAGGGTCGAGCGCAGGGCGGCGGTGCGGGTGAGCAGCCCGCGTAGCCGCCCCGTCTCGTCGACCACCGGAGCGACCCGACGGCGCCCGCGATCCAGGATGTCGAAGGCGGTGCGGGCGTCGGCGCTGTCCGGAACCGTGACCGGGTCGAGCGACATCACCTCGCGCACCTGGACGAAGCGGTCGACGCCCTGGCAGTCGTCGGCGGTGACCATCCCGACCACCCGGGAGTCGTCGACGACCACGGCGGCGCGATGCGCCCGCTTGGGCAGCAGGACCAACGCGTCGCCCACGGTCTGGTCCGGGCTCAGGGTGATCGCGGTGTCGAAGACCGGGTGTCGCTGCTTCACCCAGAAGACCACCTCCTCGACCACCGGAAGCGGGATGTCCTGCGGCAGCACGGTGAGGCCGCCGCGGCGGCCGACCGTCTCGGCCATCCGACGCCCCGACACCGCGGTCATGTTGGCCACGACCAGGGGGATGGTGGCCCCCGAGCCGTCGGTGGTGGACAGGTCCACGTCGTCGCGTGAGGCGACGTCCGAGCGCCGCGGCACCATGAAGACGTCGTCGTAGGTCAGCTGGTAGCCGGGGCGGGTCTCGTCGAGGAAGCGCACGGGCCCCACTCTGCTACATCCGCCCCCGCCGCACCCCACGCGCTCGACCGCGACCGTCTTGGGCGCGGATCAGCAGGTCGGGTCGGTCCAGTCCTGAGGTCAGGAACTGGTGGAGGTGCGGTCAGGAGGTGAGAGCGGCGAGGGCCTGGTCGGCGTGGACCGCCATGTTCATCTCGGAGGTGATCACCTTCGAGATGCACTGGTCGCTCCCGATCACGAAGGTCGCCCGCTTCACCGGGGTGATGTACTTGCGCCGTACCCCGAAGGAGTCCGCCACCTCACCGGACTCGTCGGAGAGCAGGGGGTAGTCGAAGCCGTGGGACTCAGCGAAGGACTTCTGGTCGGCCACCGAGTCGGTGCTGATGCCCAGCCGGTGGGCCCCGGCCGCGTCGGACTCGACGGCGAGGTCGCGGAAGTGGCAGGCCTCCTTGGTGCAGCCGCCGCTACTGGCCACCGGATAAAAAAACAGGACCACGGGGCCATCGACGAGCACCTCGCTGAGTCGCACTGTTCTGCCGTCCTGGTCGGGTAGGGCGAAGTCGGGTGCCCGGGTGCCCTCGCTGATCGTCTTCATCTCGTGACTCCTGGTTCTGGCTCGATCACGAGCCGGTGCTGGTCCTGGGTGGGAGAGGGAAGAAGCCGCTGGTGCGGGCGACGTAGTCGACGTAGCCGGGGCGCCTGCTCGCCATGTCCTTCTCCAGCAGGGGCTTGCCGGTCCCCCGGGCCAGCAGCCAGGTCATCACGACCGGGGAGGCGAGGGTGAGAACGCCGGGCCAGGCACTGAACGAGACCAGCGAGATCCCCCACCACACGCAGGCGTCCCCGAAGTAGTTCGGGTGCCGGGTGTAGCGCCACAGCCCGGTGTCCAGCACCTTCCCCGCGGAGGTCGGGTCGGTGCGGAACTCGTGGAGCTGCCAGTCGCCGAGGGTCTCGAAGAACAGTCCGACGGCCCAGACCAGCACGCCCAGCCACAGCACGACGTTCGGGCCGGACGTCTCGTACATCCCGACCTGCACCGGGAGCGAGACGAACCACAGGACCACGGCCTGGAGGAGATAGATCCGGACGAAGGCGTACGCCGCCCGGTTGCCCGGAGCCCGGGCGAGCAGCTCCTCGTAGCGCGGGTCCTCGCCGTGACCGCGGGAGCGTCGCCAGATGTGCCAGGCCAGGCGCAGTCCCCAGAGGCTGGTCAGCACCAGCAGCACCACGCGGCGAAGGTCGGCGCCCTCACCGGCCGAGAGCGCGAAGGCGCTCCAGGCGACGGCCACGAAGCCGAGACCCCAGGCCACGTCGACCACGGCGTGCCTGCCGACCCGAAGCGCGACCAGGAAGGTCGCTCCGAGCAGCAGGGCCGCGGCCAGCAGGTTCACCGGCAGCGAGACCGCGAGGGCGCCCCAGGCGACGCCGGCCATCACCAGGACCGCACCGCGGGGAGTCCGCTGCGACCGTCGGCAGCCGGCTTGACGGCCAGGATCTGGTCCACGCCCATCCGACCCTCCTCGAAGGCCAGCGCACCGCCCACGAGGTAGAGACGCCAGACCCGGGCGACCTCCTCGCCGACCATCTCGACCACGCGGTCCCAGTTCTCGCAGAAGGTGGCGTACCAGGCGTCCACGGTCCACACGTAGTGCTCCCGCAGCGCGTGCACGTCGCGGACCTCCAACCCGGCCTGCTCCATCAGGTCGACCGTTTCCCCGACCGGCCGCATGTGCATGTCCGGGGCGATGAAGGCCTCGATGAAGGGTCCGCCACCGGGGCGGGTGGTGCGCGACATCTGCTGGACCAGGGCTCGGCCGCCCGCACGGAGCAGACGGTGGACCCCGCCGGTGAAGACCGGGTAGTTGCGCTTGCCGACGTGCTCGCCCATCTCGATCGAGGAGATCGTGTCGAAGGGGCCGTCCGGCACCTCGCGGTAGTCCTGCAGCCGGATCTCGACGAGGTCGGCCAGCCCGCGCTCGGCGATGCGAGCGTCGATGAAGGCCTTCTGCTCCGCGGCGATGGTCACCCCGACCACCTGGACGCCGTAGGTCTGCGCGGCGTAGAGCGACAGCGAGCCCCATCCGCAGCCGATGTCGAGGTGACGGTGACCGGGCTCGGCCCGGTCCAGGCCGAGCTTGCGGCAGACCAGGTCGAGCTTGTCCCGCTGGGCGTCCTCCAGCGTGTAATCGTCGCCCTCGCCGGTGAAGTAGGCGCAGGAGTAGGCCATGTGCGGGTCGAGGATCAGCGCGTAGAAGTCGTTGGACAGGTCGTAGTGGTGCGAGATCGCCGCGCGGTCACGGACTCTCGAGTGCAGTCGACCGCGCAGACGGGCCTGGGACACCGGAGGCTCCGGGGGCAGCCCCACCGCGCCGAGTCGTACCGCGGTGCGCAGGCCGGCGCTCAGGGCGGCCGGGCTCAGTCGCGGTGACGCGCCCCGGTCGCGCACGGCCGCCCAGACCCGACGGAAGCCGTCCAGAAGGTCGCCCTCGACGTCGATCTCGCCGGTGACGTAGGCCTGGGCCAGACCGAGCTCGCCGGGGCGGAAGAGGATCCGTCGCAGCGCGGCCGGGTCGGAGACGACCACGGTGGGCGCGGTCGGATCGCCCGCCTCACTGCCGTCCCAGGCGCGCAGCCGGACGGGCAGGGTGCCCCCGAACAGTGGCGAGACCACGGCGGCCAGCTGCGTGGCCACGGTCGGCTCAGGAACCGAGGGCTCGGCCGCGGTGGGCTCGGGTGCGTCGGAGGAGCTGGCGGGGGCAGAGGTCACGGTCATCGGAGGTCTCCCGGGGCGGCGGCGGTCACAACGGCGTGTTCGAACTGGAGCGGTCGGCAGATGGGTCGGCCGGCGGGGCCAGCAGCGCGCCCTGCCCGAACATCTCCGCGGCCTCGCGGGCCGAGGGGCTGCCCGCGTCGGGGTCGGCGCCGGCCGCGAGCAGCGCAGCGACGACCTCGGCCTCGGCCTTGAACACGGCGCCCGACAGCGGTGTCTGGCCCCGGTCGTTGGGACGGTCAGGGTCGGCGCCGCGCGCGACCAGCACCGTCACCGTGGCCGCGTGCCCGTGGTAGGCGGAGAGCATCAGCAGCGTGTTCCCGCTCGCGTCGGTCAGGTCCACCGGCACCCCGGCCTCGACGTAGGCGGCGAGCCGCTCGCTCTCGCCGGAGCGGGCGAGAGCGAACATCTGGTGGGCGAGCTCGACCAGCTCGTCGGGGGGCACCTCGGGCATGCGGCCAGTCTGGCAGCCCGAGACGACCGCGCGCACGCGGTCGTACAGTGTCGCCCGTGTCGAGCGACGTCCGTGACCTGTCCGCCGGCGACCCCTCGGCCCAGGCGGGCCGGCTGGCCGCCGCATTCGAGCAGCGGCATCGACGACCCGCGCAGGGCGTGCACGCCGCTCCCGGGCGGGTCAACCTGATCGGGGAGCACCTCGACTACAACGGCGGACGCTGCCTGCCCCTCACCCTCCCGCACGCCTGCTTCGTCGCCGTCGCCCCGCGCCCAGACGACACGGTGACCCTGCGCAGCCTCCAGGACGGGGCGGACTGGGAGGGCACCGTGGACCGGGCCGGTCCCGGGCAGGTCCATGGCTGGGTGGGCTACGCGGCCGGGGTGCTGTGGGCGATGGCCGCGGCCGGGATCGACCTGCCGGGGATGGACCTCGTCGTCGACTCACAGGTGCCGCTGGGGGCCGGGTTGTCGAGCTCCGCCGCGCTGGAGTGCGCGGTGGCGCTGGCGGCAGCCGCGACCGCAGGTCTCCAGGACGACGAGTCGCTCCGTGAGCGTCTGGTCGCGGCCTGCATGCGCGCCGAGAACGACGTGGTGGGGGCACCGACCGGCGGGCTGGACCAGTCGGCGGCACTGCTCGGGGCTCCGGGGGAGGCACTGCTGGTCGACTTCGCCGGTGGTCCGCGTCGCAGGGTCGCCTGGCGGCCGCAGGACTCGGGGCTCAGCCTGATGGTCATCGACACCGGGGCTCAGCACGCACTGGACGACGGGGGCTACGGGTCACGACGCCAGGAGTGCGAGGAGGCGGCGCGTCGGCTCGAGCTGGACCGCCTGACGCTGGTCGGCGACGACGACCTGGACCGGCTGGAGGAACCTCTGCGCCGCCGGGCCCGGCACGTCCTGACCGAGACGACCCGGGTGAGCCAGACCGTGGCCGCGCTCGACGCGGACAGGATCCGCGAGGTCGGCGCGATCTTCACCGCGTCGCACGCCTCCCTGCGTGACGACTTCGAGGTCTCCTGTGATGAGCTCGACGTGGCCGTCGACGAGGCCGTGGCCGCCGGAGCGCTCGGGGCCAGGATGACCGGAGGTGGCTTCGGTGGGTCGGCGATCGCCCTGGTCCCGACCCACGACGCCGACGCGGTGGCCGCGCGGGTCGGTGCCGCCTTCGCCCGTCATGGCTGGGGCGCCCCAGGAGTGGCCACCTTGACCGAGGGCACGCCGGCGGGCCGGGTGAGGTCCTAGGCCAGGTGGGAGCGAGCCACGACCGCGACCGCGCCGAGCTCCGGGTCGCGCACGACCCAGGCGAGGAGCCCCGCGTCGGACACCAGCCTCAGAACCTCCTCGCTCTGGTCCTCCCCGCACTCGAGGACGACGCGTGCCCCGGGCGCCAGCCACCGCGCGGCCCCGGCGACGACGCGACGGGTCACGGCGAGCCCGTCGGCCCCGCCGTCCAGCGCGGTCGGCGACTCGTGGAGCCTCGCCTCGCGCGGCAGCATCGGCACGGCCCGGCTCGGCACGTAGGGGGGGCAGCAGACGAGCACCTCGACCCGGCCGAGCAGGTCCTCGGGGAGCGCGGAGTACAGGTCGCCGTGGAGCACCTGCCCGCCGACCGGCTCCAGGTTCCTTCGGGCGTTGCGGACCGCGGCCGGATCGACCTCGACGCCGACCACGTGCACCCCGGGGGCTCGGGCGGCCAGCACGGCGCCGATCGCGCCCGAGCCGCAGCACAGGTCGACCACGACGGCGCCCGGGGAGAGCCCGCTCAGGGCGTGCTCGACCAGGAGGCCCGTGCGACGACGCGGGACGAACACGCCGGGGTCCAGGAGCACGCGCAGACCGCAGAGCTCCGCCCAGCCGAGCACCTGTTCCAGGGGCAGCCCCGAGACCCGGCGCGCGACCCGCGCCTCGAGCTCCGCCGGTGGGAGGGGATCCTCGAGCAGCAGGTCTGCCTCCTCCTCGGCGAAGACGCAGCCGGCCGCCCGCAGCCGTGTCACCAGTGCGGCGCGGTGCGTCTCAGGTCGCGCTGACGCCACCGATGCGTCCTTCCCGGAAGGCGTCGACGAAGAGCTCGTGGTCTCGCCGGGCCCGCCGCGCGTAGTCGACGCCGAAGTCGGTGAGGTCGGCCACGAAGGCCTTGCGCCGGCCCTCGAGCACGGTGCTGATCGCCTCCTCGGTCTGGAAGGTGACCAGGCGCTGGTCGCTGTCCTCGTCCGAGGCGCAGTGCACCTTCGCCGTGGCCTGGCCGAGGGCCTTGACCACCGAGGACATCTCGTCGGGCTCCGTGATCGACTCCCAGTCGAGGTCGGACTCGTAGGGCGACACCTCGGCCACGACGTACCCGACCCCGTCCACGCTGGTGTAGCCCAGGAGCGGGTCGGTGTGCACCTGGAGCGCGCGCTGGCTCACTACGGTGCGGTGACCCTCGTGGTCGAAGTACCGCTCGACCGTCGAGGAGTCCACGAACCGGCTGACTGCCGGGACGTTGGCCTGCTTCATGGACAGGACCACGTCGTTGTCTAGCGACTGGCTGAAGCCCTCGACGAGGATGTTGTAGGCCGGGAGTCCCGCACTGCCGATGCCGAAGCCGGACTTGCCCACGACGTCGCGCACCTCGTAGAAGAGGTCGCGGTCGTAGCGCTTGTCCTCGGGGATGGTCTCCAGGTACGCCGCGAACGCCCGCTCGATCTTGCGACGCTCCGCCTTCCCCAGCCGGCGTACCGACGCATCCGGGCTGAAGCTGCGCTCGTGGTCGACCAGATGGGTCATCGACTCCAGAAGCGTGACCCGGCTCGCCATCCGCGCCTGCACCAGCACGTCCTTGACCGCACCCTCGGTGTTGCCGAGGTGCAAGGCGAAGTCGTCGTCCTTCGCGACATCGACGTAGTGGTTGACCTGGGTGAGGTAGGAGCGCAGGTAGGTGCCGATCAGTCCGCGCACGGCGTCCTCGGGGAGCGCCTTCTGCCACCCCAGCAGCGCCAGGCTGGCCACGAAGCGGCGCAGGTCCCAGGAGAAGTGCCCAACGTAGGCCTCGTCGAAGTCGTTGACGTCGAAGACCAGCCGGCCGTCGGAGTTCATGTAGGTGCCGAAGTTCTCCACGTGCAGGTCGCCGTGGATCCACACCCGGCTGGTGCGGTCGTCGGACCAGACGTCCTCGGCGGCGGTCACGTCGGCGTAGAACAGGCAGGCCGACCCGCGGTAGAACGCGAACGGGTCGCGGGCCATCTTCCGGAACTTCCCCCGGAAGGCCGTGGGGTCGGACATCATCAGGTCGGAGAAGGCGCCCTCCAGCGTGTCGACGATGAGCCTCTGGCGAGTCTGTTCGTCGTCGCTGGCCATGCTGCCTCTCCTACCCCGCCCTCTGGCTTCCGGAACCCTCCAGGGTGGGCGGGCTCAGGCCCACGTCTCGGAGCTCGAGCAGAGCCAGGGCCTCGATCACGTCCAGATC